>JBGPMS010000199.1:0-10681 GCA_041487115.1 Gammaproteobacteria bacterium | reverse complement strand
AGCCCGACCTTTCTATAGAATCGCTGCCTGTTCTGCCACGCCGGGCACTATATCAGATGAGTATGCCTATCCTAATCTCCTGCCTGGCGCTCGCTGTCGGACTTGCCGCGGCTCCTGCCTGGGCCGACCCTCAGGACCCGGCCCAAGTCCAGGCGGCGGTCGAGGCCTTCGTACGGGCGCAGACGGTCAGCCTTCCCGGCCGGGTCGAAGTGGGCGTGGGTGCGGTCGACCCACGCCTCAAGCTGGCCCGTTGCGAGAGTCTCGACGCGTTTCTTCCTGCCGGTGCGCGCCTGTGGGGCAACGCGACGGTTGGGGTGCGCTGCGCGAGCCCGAAGAAGTGGTCGCTGTTCGTCCCGGTGCAAGTCCAGGTCTGGGCCGACGTGGTGGTCAGCGCGCGCGCCCTCACGCGCGGGCAAACCCTCACCACCGCTGATCTGGCCAGCCAGCAGCTCGACCTCGCTCAGCTGCCACAGGGCGTGTTCACCGACCCGAACCTGCTGTTCGGCAAGTTGGTGACCGCCTCCGTTGCGGGCGGCACGCCGCTGCGCCACGATATGCTGCGCGCCGCTCGGGTAGTCCTGCAGGGACAGACCGTGCGGGTGGTGTTTACCGGCGACGGCTTGAGCGTGAGCTCGGAGGGCCGGGCGTTGGGCAATGCCGGCGTGGGCGAGGCAGTGCAGGTCCGCATGGCGTCCGGCAAGCTCATCAAGGGGATCGTCCAGGCCCCCGGCACGGTGGAAGTGCGCTGAACCATCAGACCGTTCACTAGCGCGCTTGATACGCGGCGCACCCCAGGCTAGGATTGTGAAGTTAGCTGCGACTGCCTTTTCCCGGCTAAAGTTCTCCGCCAGCCTTGCCGTTAACCGGGTCAAGCAGGACAGGACCGCTGAGCTGAGAAGGCCTTGTAGCTGTTAACTTATTATGGGGTGATGCTTTGAAGATTAATGGTGGTGGATCGGTCAAGCCCACGTCCCCCGCATCCGTGCAGGACGTGGTGTCCGGCAAGCAGCCCGTACCGCAGGGGCCGGCGGCATCGGCGTCCGCACGCCCCGACACGGTCGAGATCACATCGCTCTCCGCGCAGCTGCAGCAACTGGAAAAAGTGCTCAATGACGTTGGCGTGGTGGATAGCGCGCACGTCGAGGCGATCAAGGCCGCCATCACCGAAGGCCGCTTCCAGGTAGACTCGGAAGCGGTCGCCGACAAGCTGCTCCAGACCGTGCGCGAGTACCTACTGACGCAACAGAAGCCCTAGGCCCGCTGCCGGACAAGGCAATGGACCGCTCCGCATTTGTCGCGAGCCTGCGCGCCGAGCGCGAGGCGTTTGGCGAGTTCTGCCAGGTCCTGGAGGCCGAACACGGTTGCCTGCTGCGCTCCGACGTTGATGCCCTCCTGCAGATCACCCGGATCAAGACGGACAAAATAGACCGGTTGGCCTACCTGGCCAACGCTCGCACCGGCTATCTGAGCTCCCTGCGGTTGAGCTCCGACCGAGAGGGGATGACGGAATGGCTCGCGGGCCACGCCGGCGCTGACACCGCGGAGCTTTCGGAGCTCTGGCATGAACTGGTCGATCTCGCCGCCAAGGCGCGCGGGCTGAATGACTCCAGCGGTACCCTCATCACCACGCGGCTGAGGCACAACCAGGCCGCTCTCGCGGCCCTGCAATCGGCCGCGCGCGCCTACAGCCTTTACGGCCCGGACGGTCAAGCCAGCGTCGTCTCCGGTAACCGGGACCTTGGCAGCGCCTGATAGCAGCGGGGCCGCCACAAGCCCCTACCCGTTCCCGTACCTGCACGGCAAAGCCCGGGCGCCCTTGATAGACTGGCGTTAGTTGCCCTGGGGCGTCGTCGGTGAGCTCGGCGCCGCGGGACCCGGTGGCGCTATCGTCTCACCTTCCGGCACCGAAGTCGGTGCCCCCAAATCGGGCGCGTCCGGACGGATCATGACGGTAACGCGCCGGTTGCGAGCACGGCCGGCGAGTGTGTCGTTGCTGCCGACGGGCCGCGTATCCGATAGTCCGATCGCCACCAGCCGCCGTGCCGCTACGCCGTTGTCGATGAACAGGCGCACAACACTGCTGGCCCGGGCACCGGACAACTCCCAATTGGAGGGAAACTGTGCGGTGCCGATGCGCTCGGTGTCGGTGTGGCCCTCCACCTCAATGGCATTGTCGGTGCTGGCGAGCACTCGCGCGACGGCAGTCAGCGCGCGCACGGACTCCGGCTCGAGCGCCGCCTGGGCGGACTTGAACAGCACGCTCGCGTTGATCTCCACGGCGATACCGCGCTCCGTTTCGGTCACCCGCACTTGGCCCTCCTGGATCAGCGCCGCCAGCGCCTGGAGCACGTCGTGCGCGAGGTTGCGCATGCGCTCCTCGCGCGCCTTGCGCTTGGCCTCGTCTCCTCGCTTCATCGGCATCTGCGGGATGATGCCCGACGGCACACCGGTGTTCGGGCCCCTGGGCACGAGCGGGGGCTGGATGATCGGGTGTGACTGGCCATCCGGCTTGAAGGCGTTGACCAACGAGTCCGACAGCACGCGGTACTTGCCTTCGTTCACCTGCGAGATGGCGTACATGACCACGAAGAACGCGAACAGCAAGGTGATGAAGTCGGCATAGGACACCAGCCATCGCTCGTGGGTTTCGTGCTCTTCCTCGTGCCGCTTGCGGGCCATGGTCAGATGCGAGGCAATAGGTGATAGGTGATAGGCGATAGGTGATAGGTGATAGGCGATAGGCGATAGGAAGGCCACACGCTACGCGCGTGGCCCACCCATCACCCATTGCCCATTACCCATCACCTGCAGTCATGCCAGGTAGCCCCCCAGACGCATCTCGATGTTGCGCGGGTTCTCGCCATTGCCGATCGCCTCGAGCCCGTCGAGCACCATCTCCTTGAGCTTCACCTGGCGCGCGACCAAGCTCTTCAGCTTGCCGGCGATGGGCAGGAACAGGAGGTTGGCCGACCCCACCCCGTAGATCGTGGCGACGAAGGCCACAGCGATGCCCGCTCCCAGCTTGGACGGGTCCGATAGGTTTTCCATCACGTGGATGAGGCCCATTACGGCGCCGATGATGCCAATGGTCGGCGCATAACCGCCGGCGGATTCCCATACCTTCGCCGCCTGGCGATGGAAGTCGTCGTAGGTGTCGATCTCCAGTTCGAGCGCGCCGCGCAGCACGGCGGGCTCTGCCCCGTCCACGAGAAGCTGCAGCCCCTTGCGCGCGTAGTCGTCCTGCAGTTGGGCAATGGCCGGCTCGAGCGCCAGCAAGCCCCCGCGGCGGGCGATGTTGCCCCACTGCACGATGTCGTCCAGCAGGCCGCGGAAGTCGGCGGCGGGCGGACGGAACACCCAGGGCAGCAGCTTGACGCCGGCGAAGAACACCGCCGGCGAGCACTGCAGCATCACCGCACCCAAGGTGCCGCCGATCACGATGACGAAGGACGTGACCTGGAGCAGCGAGGAGATGTGGCCACCTTCGAGCGCCTGGCCGCCGAGGATGGCGGCGAGGCCGAGAATGAGGCCGATGGGGCTGATGCGGTCCATTGACTGGGTGTGAGAGTTTTCGGGACGGGAGACGCTGCCGGCGAACCGACCCGGATGCCCGTCAGGCGCGCCGTCGAAGGATTAACGGCGCCCGAAAAGGAAACTTGATCGGGAGAAATGGGCTGAACCGGCGTGGCGAGCCGCGCTCAGCGAGGGTAACTACTCAGGCAAAACCAGGTGATGGGCAATGGGCGACGGGTAATGGGCCCCGCGCAACGCGCGGGCCCGGCCTATCACCCATCACCTGGCATCTAATCGCCATCACCTGCCTTGGTCCTTGCGCGTCCACTCCTTCAGGCGGCTGCGCAGGCGCGTCACCGCCTGGCCGTGGAGCTGACACACACGCGACTCCGACACACCCAGCACCGCGCCGATCTCCTTGAGGTTCATCTCCTGCTCGTAGTAGAGCCCCATGACGATCTTCTCGCGCTCCGGCAGCCCGCTGATGGCCTGCACCAGGTGCTGGCGGAAGTGATTGTCTTCCAGGACGTCGAGGGGAGCAGTCTGGTTGGCCGCCACGTACACGTCGAAGAAGTCGCTGTCCTCCGATTCCTGGAAATCCTCGTAGTGCAGCAGTTGATAGCCGCGCGACTCCTGCAACATGGTCTGGTACTGATCGAGCGGGACGCCCATCGCCTCGGCCAGCTCCTGTTCGCGCGGCGCGCGACCCAATCTCTGCTCCAGGGAACTGATGGCGGACTCGATGCGGCGCAGGTTCTTGCGCACGTTGCGCGGCAACCAGTCGGCCTGGCGCAACTCGTCGAGCATCGATCCGCGGATGCGCTGGATGGCGTAGGTTTCGAACTGCGCGCCCTGGGTATCGTCGAAGTTCTTGGCCGCATCCAGCAGGCCCAGCAGCCCGGCCTGGATGAGATCGTCGACCTGCACGCTGGCGGGCAGCCGCGCCATGAAGTGATAGGCAATCCGCTTCACCAGCGGCGCCATCTGCTGGACTAGCTTGTTCTGATCAGCGGTGAGGGTAGAAACGGCCACAGTCGGGCCCCGCGTTAGTGGCCGGTCGATCCGAGCATGCGTGCCGTCTCGACCAGCCTGATGGCGAAGTCCGTGAAGCCATCCTCGCCGGGATGGTTCCAGCGCAACACGCTCTCGGCGCAATCGCTGAGTGCCCGCGCGCAACCCGCCTCCGGGAATGCCTCCACCACCGTCTGCCGCAGCCGCGCGGCTCGGACCATACGCTCGTCATCGGGTATGCGGCCGACAGATTCGAGAGGCAGGTTCAGAAATCGTCTGGATGTGGCGGAAAGATTACCAAAAATCCTGTCCGCGTGGGTCGGGGAATGAGCCCCGTTTACCAGAACGTGGATCCGGCGCCGCCCCCATTGGGCGCTCAGGCGTTTGATCAGGCGGTAGCTGTCGGTCATCGCCTGCGGGCCTGGCCCGACCAGCAGGATCGCTTCGCCCGCTGCCGCGCCCCATACCAGGTCGGCGGGCGGGCCGTCCACCAACAGCAGATTGGCGTCCCCGCGCAGGGTTTCGAGCACCTGCGCGAGACGATAGCGGCCGGACTCGGGGAAGCCCCCCAGCGCGGCAACCAGCGCGCCCGCCTGCGCCACGCGCACGCCAGCAACTCCCTCCCCGACTAGCGCCTCCACGGCGGCCACCCCGCGTGCGGCCTCCAGCAGATCGCCGCCCGGTTGTGCGCCCAGCAGCCAGCCGGCGCTGCCCCGCCCCGACGCGCAGTCCAGCACGAGGACCCCGCGCCCCTGGCGGGCCAGCGCCACCGCCAGGTTGGCGGTGATCAGCGAGCGGCCAGCACCTGCTGCCGCCGACGTGACGGTGATCGTGCGCATGGCGCTCTGGGCGAGGAGCCGGCGCAGCCCGGCGGCTTGATCGAGCGCAGCCTCGGTCATGGCGGCGAGTGTCCTGTCCCGTTGATTCGTGGGAAAACTCCGGCAGTCGGGAACGCAGGCCAGAACGCCACTGGTGGCAGACCATGAGCGGTTGGAAAACCCGCGAAATCGGCGTCAGGCAAGGCGCGAACCACAGCCAGGTGCGCCCGCGCACGGCAGAGCAGGGGCCCCGCTTGCGGGGATGCGACCCGGGAGCGGGATGCAAGCGCACCGGGGATAGCGCGTTCTTGTGCACACCTACACGGTCGCATCCCCAAAGGGCGCGTTGCAGGGCGGAGCAGGTTCCATCGCGGTGTGTGCGATGGATGCGACCCCGGAAACGCGCCAGGGCCGGCCCCACGTACCTTGGCCGGCTCCACTGTCGCATCCCCACAAGTGGGGCCCCTGCTCCGAGTTGCGCCGGCCCCTGCTCCACGCTTCGGTGCGCATACCTGGCGAGGATTCGCAACACAGCATGGCGCCGATTCTCGTCGGGTTTTCGGCCGCGAATTAACGGGACAGGACACTACTGGCTCAGGCCGAAGGCCCGCCGGAGAGCGCTAGCTCCGAGGCGGCGCTGGCGGCGTAAACCAGCGGATAGTCGGCCTCGGCCGGCCCCTGTGGCACCGCCTCGAGCGCGGCGCGGAAGGCCCGCTCCACCAGGTAGAACGCATTCGGCCGGTGCAGATCTTCGGGCACGCGCTGCCCGTTGGTCACGTAGTGCAGCAGCAGCTTGTGGCGCAGCAATACATCCAGGGCGCCGCCGAGAGTCAGCGTCTCGTCCACCTTGGTCAGGATGCAACCGGCCAGTTCCCTGCCCCGGTAAGCCTTGACGACGTCATCGAGGACGTTGGCCTGCGCCACGGCCGAGAGCAGCAGCAGCCGCTTCACGCGCGCGCCGTTGCCAGCCAGCAATGCGATTTGATCCGTGATGCGCCGGTCGCGCTGGCTCATCCCGACCGTGTCGATCAACACCAGGTGCCGCCCTCGCAGTTCCGCGAGAGTGAGCCCGAGGTCGGCGTCCGTTTTGATGGCGAACACCGGTGCCCCCAGGATCTTGCCGTAGATGCGCAACTGATCGACTGCGCCGATACGGTAGCTGTCGATGGTAACCAGAGCGACCCGCTGGGCTCCGAGCTTGAGCGTGCATTCAGCGGCGATCTTGGCCACCGTCGTGGTCTTGCCGACGCCGGTAGGGCCGACCAGCGCGTACACGCCGCCCAGTTCCACCGGTGTCTGCCCTGCGGGCACGACCGGCAGCTGCTGCTGCAAACGCGTCTTGATCAGGCGCAGCGCGCGGCTCGAATCCAGGCCCGGCGCGATCCGGTCTACCCACTGGCGCGCGGACCCGGCGCTGAAGCCTGCCGCCAACAGGCGCCGCAATACCTCGATCTTGGCCGGCTCGCGCTCGGCCAGGCCGTGCCATGCGAAGGCCGCCAATTGGCCTTCCAGCATCGAGCGCAGGATGCGCACCTCCTGCACCAGGTTGTATCCCGTCGGGTCGGCTGCGCTGGCCGCCACAGCCGCAGGCGCCCGCAAGGCGGACATTTCCTGCTCGGCGCCACGCCGCTGCGGTACCGGCGCCGCGGTCATGGCACGCATTGCGGTGCCCGCCGTGACGGACGCGACCTCCGCCTCGGACACTGCCATGACCTCCACGCCGGCGGCCGTGCGGCGGTTGGACAGGATCATCGCGTTCGGCCCCAGCGCTTCGCGCACCAGGCGCAGCGCTTCGCGGGCGGAATCGGCGTAGAACTTTCTCACCACCATCGCCGCGCGGCTCCATTCCCCGGGATCACGCGCGCACTCCCGTCAGCTCGCCCCCGCCCACCACGCCCACCACGCGTATGGTGCGGTTGTCCGGGATCTCGGACTGCGACAGCACTTTGAGCTGCGGCGCGGCACGGCGCAGGAAGCGCGCGAGGAGGTTGCGCAGCGGCGCCGGGACCAGCAACACGCTGGGTTGCCCCAGCTGCTCGCGCTGCTGTGCGATCTGGGTGGCCTGGCGCAGCAGCCGCTCCGCCAGCCCCGGCTCCAGCCCCGGGCCCTCCGCGCCGCGCGTCTGACTGGCCTGAGTCAGCATCTGCTCCAGTTGCGGGTCGAGGGTGTACACCTCCAGCTCGCGCGTACCGCCGAATACGTTCTGGAGGATGGCGCGCGACAGCGCCACGCGCACCGCCGCCGTCAGCTCGTCCACATCCTGGGTGCGCGGGGCGTGCTCGGCCAGCGTCTCGAGAATCGTGCGCATGTCGCGTATGTGCACACCTTCCGACATGAGGTTCTGCAGCACCTTCTGCAGCGTGGACAGCGGCACCAGCTTCGGCACCACGTCCTCCACCAGCTTGGGCGCCTCCTTGGCGAGATGATCGAGCAGGGCCTGCGTCTCCTCGCGGCCGAGCAGCTCGGCGGCATGCGCCTGGATGACGCTGGACAGGTGCGTAGCGATCACAGTGCTCGCGTCGACCACGGTGTATCCCAGAGCCTGCGCGTTCTCGCGCGCAGTCGCCTCGACCCAGACCGCTGGCAAGCCGAAGGCAGGATCGCGTGTCTGCGCGCCGGGCAGCTGGCCGAGCACGCGGCCGGGGTTGATCGCCAGATACATGCCGGGAAATACTTCGCCGCTGCCGACCTCGACCCCCTTGAGCGTGATCCGATAGGCGTTCGGGCGCAGCTCGAGGTTGTCGCGGATGTGCACCGCGGGCACCAGAAAGCCCATGTCGGCGGCGAACTTCTTGCGCAGTCCGCGGATACGGCGCAGCAGCTCGCCGTCCTGGTTGCGGTCCACCAGCGAGATCAGGCGATAGCCGACTTCCAGCCCGAGCGCATCGATCGGCACCACGTCCGCCCACGACACCTCGGGCGTGTCCGTCCTGGGCGGTTCGGGCGGCGGCGCCTCGACCGGGACCACGTGCTGCCGGTTCTCCAGCCAGTAGGCGATGCTGGCGATCACCGCGGCGATGAACAGGAAAGACAGATGCGGCATGCCCGGAATGATGCCGAGAAAGCCGATGACGACGGCCACGATGTACAGGACCTGCGGCCGGCCGCCGAGCTGCTCCAGGAGCTGCTGGTTGAGATCCTGGTCGGCCGATACGCGCGTGACCAGGACACCGGCGGCGGTAGAGATGATCAGCGCCGGGATCTGTGCAACCAGGCCGTCACCGATAGTGAGCAGCGTGTAGTTCTGGGCCGCCAGCGCGATCGTCAGGTCGTGCTGCAGCGTGCCTATCGCCAGCCCGCCGACGATGTTGATCAGCATGATGATGATGCCGGCCACCGCATCTCCGCGCACGAACTTGCTGGCGCCGTCCATCGCGCCGTAGAACTCGGCCTCGCGCGCCACCTCGCCGCGGCGCCGGCGTGCATCCTGTTCCCCGATCAGGCCGGCGTTCAGATCGGCGTCGATGGCCATCTGCTTTCCGGGCATCGCATCCAGGGTGAAGCGCGCGGCCACCTCGGCGATGCGGCCCGAACCCTTGGTGATGACGACGAAGTTGATGATGACCAGCACCACGAACACGACGATGCCCACGGCGTAGTTGCCGCCAATCAGAAAGTGGCCGAAGGACTCGATGACCTTGCCGGCCGCGTCGGGCCCGGTGTGCCCCTGCAGCAGCACCACGCGGGTGGAGGCCACGTTCAGCGACAGGCGCAGCAGGGTCGTGATCAGCAGCACCGTGGGAAACAGCGAGAACTCCAGCGGCTTGTTCACGGACACCGCCATCAGCAACACCAGGATAGACACCGCGATGTTGAAGGTGAACAGCAGGTCCAGCACGAACGGCGGCAACGGCAGGACCATCATCGCCAGGATCAGCACGATGAGGAGCGGGCCGGCCAGCTGGCTCATCGCCGGGCGCTGCAGCGTGACCGGTTGCGCGGCGGCCATCTCAGACCCGCTGCGCCCCGCGGCGCATCAACCGCGGTTCATCGGTTCTCAGGCGCATGCTCGGGATCGAGGTTGGGCGGAACCGGCAGATCGACTGGCGGACGCGGCACCTCTTCGCCGCCCGCCCTCGCGCGCCGGAGCTGGTAGACCCAGGCCAGCACCTCGGCCACCGCGGTGTACAGCGCCGCGGGGATGTCCCTGCCCATCTCGGCGTGTGCGAACAACGCCCGCGCCAGAGACGGAGCCTCCAGCATCGGTACCCCGGCTGCCTGCCCCACCTTCACGATGCGCTCGGCCAGCAGCAGAGATCCCTTCGCGACCACCCTGGGGGCGGCCATGGCATCGTCGCGGTAGCGCAGGGCCACCGCATAGTGGACCGGGTTGGTGACGATCACGTCGGCCTTGGGCACCTCGGCCATCATCCGGCGGCGCGCGGTCTCGCGCTGCAGGCTGCGGATGCGTGCCTTGATCTGCGGGTTGCCCTCGGTTTCCTTGTACTCCTCGCGCACCTCGTCTTTGGTCATGCGCAACTGGCGCCGGTGGTCCCAGATCTGGTACGGCACGTCGATCACCACGATCAGAGCGAAGGCACCCGCGAGGATCAGGAAGGTGCGGCCCAGCAGGTTCGCCAGATGCGCAACCGCGTGTTCCAGGGACTGGCCGAAGAGCGAGAGGATCTCGGCGCGCTCCGACCAGACGACCCAGGTGGCCACCCCCCCCACCAGCAGAGTCTTGAGCAAAGCCTTGCCCATCTCGATCAAGCCGCGCGAGGAGAACATGCGCCCCAGGCCGCGCAGCGGGTTGAGGCGGCTGAAGTCGGGCTCCAGGCCGTCGAAGGTGAACAGCCAGCCGCTCACCAGCGTGGGCGTGAGCAGCGCCACCACCATGACCAGCAGGAACAGCGGAGAGATCCCCAGCAGCGCGCCCACTGTGCTCTCGAACAGGCGCTGCATCATCTGCGCAGGTTCGAAGGCGGCGGCGTGGTCCAGGGTGAGGGAATCGCGCATGAGGCTCTCCAGGCTGTGGGCCAGCCCGGAGCCGATGACCATCAGCCCGCCGCCGCCGGCGAGGAGAACGGTCAAGGTGGAAAGCTCCGGGGAGCGCGGGACCTGACCCCGTTCGCGTGCCTGCTCCAGGCGTCGCTGTGACGCAGGTTCTGTTTTTTCGAGATCGGTGTCCTCGGCCATCGCCTGCCCTCGCGGTCTCCTCTCATGTCACGCGGGCTAAGGAAAAGTGTATCACGGAGGGTGGCACTGGACACAAGATTTAGGGGTCGTCTGCCTTCGGCGACGCTAGATGTGGTGGTTCCTCCTGCCGGCGCCGCTGGCTTGATCCCGTACCCGTTCCCGCACCCGACAGCCCTCGAGCTCTCGCCGAGGTGCTCGCAGGT
>JBGPMS010000198.1:0-10705 GCA_041487115.1 Gammaproteobacteria bacterium | reverse complement strand
CCATCCGCCGCCCAAACTGCTCGCAAGCTTTCGAGAACCCGTTCCGCGTCCTTTACGCGAGCCGGCACGAAGCCCAGGTCGCGGGCTGCGCGCACAACGAGTTCCGAGGGTTTGGGCTCGGCCTTCGGCCACAACCCGCGCAGCTCGCGCAAGAAGATATTGGCGGTGAGCGGACCGATGCCCGAGCCGAGCTCCATGATGCGCTGCTCCAGATCGGCCGGGTTTCGAGCAGCACGCTCGATTGCATGGAGATCTCCGCCGCACCGATCAATGACGGCGCGGCAGATGCCCAGCAGCTTGGTTGCCGTTTTTTCGTCATAACGCGCGTAGCCGCCGCGATCGAGGACATCGACCAGTTGTTGCCAGCCGGCGCTTAGAATCGCTTGCGGAGTCACGAGCCGCTCGCTTTGGAAAGTGCGGTACGTCCGCTCGGCCACCGTGCTCGAAATGCGGGCGCCGAGTAAGACTGAGGCGAGAAACCACTTGAATGTTTCGGCTGGACGTTGCGAGTCCAGATCGATCCCCAACGCAACCGAGAACCTTCTGCCCAACTGGTTTACCAGCTCTGTAGGGCTGAGGGGGCGTCGTGCGTGAGCGTCGCGCAGATTTGCAGCTCGGTCAGCGGCGACGCGGTGCGGGACCGTAGCCACGTTTCTTTACTCTTCGAAAAGCCTCCATCCAGTGTAGGCTAGGACAGACTGGCGCTGGCGGTGTTGACCAGGATCAACAGTGGGTCCTCCAGCGGCTTGTACGATTTCGTGGGCGCAGGCGATCAGCCAGACGGCGCCTCTATTCGCGATTCTGGATGGAAAGGGGAATTCGTATATGGACAAGAAAGCGCACATCAACACCTGGTACTTCGCAGCGGTGCTCCTGCCCATGCTGCTGATCCAATGGTGGCTGACGAGCAGTCAGGTGCAAACCGTGCCTTACAGCGAGTTCCAGACCTTGCTCCGCGAGGGCAAGATCGCGCAGGTCGAGGGCGTGCTGCTGGTCGGCCCGCCGGGCACCGGTAAGACCCTGCTGGCACGGGCCGTGGCGGGCGAGGCGGGTGAGGTGTTCTTCTCGATCAACGGTTCGGAGTTTGTCGAACTGTTCGTCGGCGTGGGTGCCGCGCGTGTGCGCGATCTGTTCGAGCAGGCGCGCAACAGTCGAGAAGAAGAATCGGATCTTGAATCCCAAAGAGCGAAAGGTGGTCGCAGCGAGCGGACGGCTGCACAGATCGATGAGGCGGTGCGCAATCTTCTGGAAAGAGCGCACGACAAGGCGGAGGCGATCCTGAAGCAAAATCGCGAGCTGCTCGATCAAAACCGCCGAAAAGCTGCTGGCGAAGGAGACCTTGTCCGCGGACGAATTGCCCAAGCGGGTGGCTTTTGCGACGGTGCCCGCGCCGGCTCTTGCGGCCGGCGCTAAGCGAGGGGGCACCTAGCGAAGGGTATCGACATCCTCCCTGTGCCGGCAGCCCTGGACAGTCGCAATGAAGGATACCGAATGCGTCGCCTTCCTTCAGTGGGCTCTGCCGTGCTTGGAGCGGCGCTGGATGGGCTATCGGAAGGTCCGTGCGCTGGTCTGCAAGCGGCTCGGGAAGCGTCTTCACGCGCTCGGGCTGCGTGACTTGGGCGCGTATCGTGCTCGCCTCGAAGCGTGTCCCGAAGAATGGACCGAGCTCGACGCTTTGCTCGGAATTCCGATTTCGAGGTTCTACCGGGACCGGGGCGTCTTCGATCTGCTGCAGTCGCAAGTGCTGCCGGCGCTTGCGCATGCGGCCATTGCAGACGCGCGCACGGCCCTTCATTGCTGGAGCGCAGGCTGCGCCTCGGGCGAAGAGCCGTATACGCTTGCTATGCTATGGCAGTTGCGGCTGCAGCCGATGTTTCCCCAGCTCAAGATGCACGTCGTTGCAACCGATCTAGACTCGACGCTCCTGGCGCGCGCAAAGGCCGGCTGCTATCGGCGTAGCAGCTTGAGAGAGCTTCCAACGGACCTTCTCGCGCAGGCGTTCGAGCCGCACCATGATGCACTTTGCGTGCGCGCCCCGTTTCGGACGGTGCAGTTCGTTCAGCAGGACCTGCGCACCGCCATGCCGGAGGATCCGTTCGACATCGTGCTGTGCCGCAACGTCATCCTGACCTATTTCGCCGCCCCTATGCAGCAGCACCTCATGCGGCGCATCGCGAGCCGTCTGCGGATCGGGGGCGCACTCCTGATCGGCATACACGAGTCGTTGCCCGACGGGGTGGCTGGCGTCGCACCTTGGTCCGGTGCACGCAGCGTCTATCGTCGAATCGCTGACAGCCCCGGCGCTTGAAGACGTCCAACTCATTCTGGCGGGCACTATCACGTCTGTCTGGTCACGGAGTCGCGCGCGGCCGGTACCGGAAATCGAACGGAGCTTGACCAAGATCAACGCGCATTCAGAAGGGCGGCTTACGCTAGGCAAGCTCTGATCAAGTCTCGCATGCGCGAGCGGGGTGATTTGGGCCTAGGGCAAGAGGGCGAGGACGCTGTGTAGCCGGCCTACACAAGGAGGAGCCCACGCAGGCATCGGCCCAAATCGCCCCAGTCCCTCGAAAGAGGCGAAAATTTAACGGGTTGTGTCAGGTGCGGGATCTGCATCGTTGCGCTCCTCGCCAAGGTACGTACCTTGGCTTCGTCGCGACGGCTTGCGTTTATTCGCCCCGTGCATTCATCCGCACCTGACGCAACGCGCGTCGCGAGACTTGATCAGAGCTTCCCTAGTGCCTCGCAGATAGGAGACTCAAAACAGATGCAAAAGCCACTGCAAATCACCATCCGCGACATGGAGCATTCGGCGGCACTGGATGCCCACATTCGGGAGAAGGCTCTGAAGCTGGAAGAGTTCTACCCGCGCATGATCGGTTGCCACGTGACGGTAGACCAGCCACATCGGCACCATCATCAGGGGGCCCAGCTGGAAGTGCGTATCGACATCCACCTTCCGGGTCATGCCGAGGTGGTGGTGAATCGGCAGCACAGTGATGACGTCTACGTCGCCTTGCGCGATGCATTCGACGCGGCCAAGCGTAAGCTCGAGGAGAACATTCGTCTGCAGCGCGGCGACACCAAAGTGCATCCAATTCCCGGGCACGGACGTGTCAAGCGCCTGCTGCGCGACGAGGGCTACGGCTTCATTGAAACGGCGGACGGGCGCGAGCTCTATTTCGCCCGCGACAACGTAGTCGACCCCAGCTTCGAGGATCTCACGACCGGAACGGAGGTCCAGTTCATCGAGGAGATGGCGCAGGAAGGCACCCAGGCTAAGCGTGTCACCGCAGGCAAGCACCACTTCAGCTGAGCTCATGGCGATTTTCTTCCACTCCCGCGTCGATGCAGCGAGGCGACTTGCGCAAGCGCTGGTCCGCTACCGCGGACGCAATTCCTTGGTGCTCGCGATTCCACGCGGCGCGTTGGAGATGGGCGGGCGTGGCGGACGAGCTGGGCGGGGAGCTCGACATCGCGCAGGGACTGACGCTACGTATGTTGAGCGCGCCGTGCTCGAGCTCGCCGCGGCAAAAGCGGGCTGAGGCAGCCCCTTGCCCGAGGGTCATGGACGAGGCATCGCCGTGTATCAATCGTTTGGAAGCTGGGTCGCTCAAGTGGCCGAAGTGTCTTTGCTGTCGGACTGTGCCATTCGAGTCCACCGTGTAGTGACGCGCCGAGCAGCGGCTGCTGTGCGCTGACGATCCTCTCAGCGAAATGGATAAAGCCAGCGCCGAGGACAGTGAGGAGGATCACCATGCTATGGTCCGCAGCGGAATTGGCTGCAGCCCGGGAGACGATCTCAGCGTTGCTCGAAGAGCTCGGCTTGGCGGCTTATGTTTTCGCGATCGAACCGCGTGAGGGCGAATGGGAGCTCAAGGTGGAGTGCGACATCACCGACGCTTGGGAAACCGTCACAATGCCGGTGGAGGTCCAGGCACTGCTTGCGAGCCGCACCGACGCGGAAGTGCGCAAAGGGCTATTGCAGAAATGGAACGCAAGACTCACCGCTTGCCGACGTTCCGAGCGTCGCAAGTCGTAATAGCGGCACTTGGCCGGCAGCCTGAATCTGCACCGGGCTACAGCGCGCAGCAGCCTCACGGGGAGGACACAATGAAAATCGACAGCACAGCCTTCGGCAGCATCACGATCGATGGCGAAACGTACTCCCACGACGTTATCATCCGCCTGTCGGGCAAAGCCGAGAAACGGAAGAAGAAGCTGTCGAAGAAGATCTTCGGCACCTCGCATACCATGTCGCTCGACGAGGCCGAGTTCATTTATGAGAAGGGCGCCGACCTCTTGATCCTGGGAACGGGACAGTACGACAACTTGCGCCTTTCTCCCGAAGCGGCGCAGTTCTTCCAACGCAAAGACTGCAAAGTTCTCGTCCAGTCGACACCTGAAGCCGTTTCCGTATTCAACCGGGCGAAGGGACACAAGATAGGCCTATTTCACGTTACATGCTGATGCCCACGATCCGCGGTCCTTAGGGTGCGTGTTGACCGGATCATCTCTTATTGCAGGCGCTTGGCGGCCAGATCGTGAATCAGCCGCAGACCCTTTACCGTAGCCAGTTCGCCGTTGAAAACGCGCGTCTCGCGACCGCGCAGGCGAAATCCGCGCGCATAGCGCTCGACTAATGCCTCCGTGCCAACGACTAGAACCGGTCCGCTTCCGCCAGCCGAGTTGATCTCGTGGCCGATCAGCATGCCGGAAAGGTAGTCGGCCTCGCTCGTCGGCGCGATTTCGTTCATCAGCACGCGGGTCCGGGCACCGAACAAATGGTGCAGTAATCCGCCGTCTTGCGATGCTCGCGCGACCCCTGCTTCGAATGCGCTCCAGTCTGGCGGACCGTCTGCCATCGTGCGGCCGAGGATACTGTGTTCGCGCAGTACGCCAAACACTTCACCGGTCATGTAGGTCCGGAAGCCCGTGACGGCGCCATCCTCGACCCGCACGTGCTTGCTGTGCGTGCCTGGGTGGCAGATGGATGAAGCAGCCAGGCCCGCAAGCGCCTCGAGAACACCGAACATCTGTACCTCTTCACCGCGCATCACATCGGGCACACCATGCGGGTCACGGCACGTCAACCCCGGGCAGATGAAGCCCCGGCGCCCGCTGCCCCAGGCGACCCCGACCAACGCCTGCGCAACCTGGTCTGGATGGGCCGGACAGGAAACATAGGGGGCTTCGACCCACCCTTGACGGCTGCCGATCATGCCGCTCATCAAAACCGGCTCGGCTTCCTGGTCGAGCCAATCGGCGATCACCGCTTCCAGCGTTGCGGCGAAAGCTCCTTCCTTGACAGCCATGATCCCACTGGCGGCGGAACGAGACGCCAAGATGCTTCCGTCCGTGCCGATCCGATAGGCGCGCAGCTGCGTGATTCCCCAGTCGATGCCGATCATCGTCTTCTCCGTCTATTCGACATGCAACCGAAGGATATGGAATCGCGCAGCGCGACCCTTGATCTCGGTCAAAGTGCCCCACGCATGAGCATGATGTACTGGGCATCGGATTTGTCGAAAAGTGCAAGGTCGATCAGGGGAGACGCAGTGCAATGGGGAAGGTCGAGCTCGTAGTCGAGTGCCGGAACCTACTCGGGGAGGCCGTGCTCTGGGATCACGACGCCGGCCGCCTGCACTGGGTCGACATCGAGTCCAAAGAGTGGTGGACGCTGGACCCGACGAACGGCCGCACTGCAGTGCACCAGGTGCCGGAGCGGATCGCCTGTTTCGCCCCGCGGTGCAGCGGTGGGCTGCTCGCGGGGTTCGCCAGCGGATTTGCGTTCTACGATCCCGCGACCGGTCGGCGCGAGGACATCGTCGAGTTCGAGCCGCGTAATCCAAACACCAGGCTCAATGACGGGCGAACCGACCGTCAGGGACGCTTTGTCGCCGGCGGCTTCGACGAGGTCGAAGGCAAGCTCGTCTCCAGCGTCGTCCGTTTGGATCCCAAAGGCCGCATGACCACGCTGTTCGAAGGTGTCGGCTGCGCCAACGGCACCTGTTTCAGTCCAGACGGTAGGACGATGTATTTCGCCGATACCAACGTCGCGACGATGTGGTCATTCGACTACGACCCCGTCACCGGAACCCTCGGAAAGCGCACAGTCATTGCGGGCTTCAAAGATCAGCCAGGTCTTCCCGACGGTTCCTGCGTCGATGCGGAAGGTTTCGTCTGGAACGCCCAATGGAACGGCCACAGAGTCGTACGCTACGCGTCGGATGGGCGCATCGACCGCGTGATCGAGATGCCGGTACTCAATCCTACCTGCGTCGCCTTCGGTGGCGCGAATCTCGATACGCTTTACATCACTACAGCGCGCTATCGGATGACGGCTGAGCAGCTCGCCACAGAGCCTGCCTCCGGAGCGCTGTTCGCGATCAAACCAGGCGTCCGGGGGTTGCCCGACGCAAAGTTTGCCGGCTGAAGTCGCCGGCATGCATCGCTACTGTGAAATCAGAATACCCGAGGAGAAATACCATGCTAAAGATAGCGAATGCTCTGTTGATGAATATGCGACTTGGCGCAAAGCGCGCCGTCGCGTTGCGAAAGACTCAGCTGCTCTTGGCTGCCTCTCTCGGCGTCGCGCTCGCCGGACCATGTGGCGGCGCCGCGGATGCCCAAGCGCAGGAATACGCAACCCCGAAGCCGCTCAAGCCGGCGGCGCAAGCGCCCATCAAGGGCTTTAAAGGTTCCAAGGGCGCGCGCATCGCGTACATGCCGCCGGCCACCGAGTTCAACTACTACATCGCTATCGGGGAGGGCATCAAAGCGGCTGCCGCCAAGCGCGGCATCGAAACGTTCATGCTGGCGCCGCAGAGTGGGTCAGATATCAACGGTCAGATGGGCATGTTGCAGGACGTGATCAGTCAGCGTGTGGCCGCGATCATTCTGTCGACGCATGACGAGCACGCTGCTGCGCCACTCGTAAAACGCGCAGTCGCGCAGGGAATCGCAGTGGTGATCGTGAATTCCGACATTGCAGACTTTCCCGCTCCGGTTCATGGAGTCGTTGGTTATTCGCAACGCGGCGGTACCTTCAAGGAAGGGCAGTACGCGCTGAAGCTTGCCGCCGGCAAGCCGATGAAGGTCGGCATTCTCGAGGGACAACCGGGCTATCACTCGACCGAGCGCTGCGGCGGGTTTCTCGATGCGATCAAGAGCTCGAACTTGACGGTGGTGTCGAGCCTGGACGGCAAGTGGAACGTCGAAGGCGGGAACGTTGCGGCCATGGACATGCTGCAGGCCCATCCGGAGATCCAGATGATCTTCGCCGCCAACGATTACGAAATCATGGGTGCAGCGCAAGCCGCCAAGGCTCTCGGCCGCAAGGATCTCTTGCTGTTCGGCAATGACGGGGACACCGGCGCCGGGCTCGAGCAGATCGCGGCAGGCAACATTACCGCCACGGTCGACACCACCCCGTTTGTCATGGGCCAGATCGCCCTGGAGGTGACCGCGAACGTCCTCGACAACAAATACCAGGGTGGCTGGGTCGAAACGCCTACGGATATCGTGGATAAGAGCAATGTGGTGTCCAAGCTGCGGCATCCGGAACGTCTCTATCCCAAGCCTTCGAAGAAATACTAGGCGAACCGCACGCCGGATCGTGGCGACGCAGCCGCTGCGATCCGCGTGCCCGAGCGATACTTGCGCTGGATACGGACCGCAAGGAGATGAACGAGCCTGACGCCATCACGTGGGAGTTGCGCGGTATTCGCAAGACCTTCGGACCGGTCGTTGCGAACGACGATGTGTCGCTTGCGCTTCGGCGCGGCCAAATCCACGGCCTGGTAGGCGAAAATGGCAGCGGCAAGTCGACGCTCATCAGGACGCTCTGCGGCGCCCACCAGCCAGACTCCGGCACCATACTGCACGAGGGCAGACCGGTTCGCCTGGATAATCCGTTTGCGTCACGCGCCTCGGGTATCGCGACGGTTTTCCAGGAGTTCTCTCTGGTTCCGCATATGACCGTGGCAGAAAACATCTTCCTCGGCCGCTGGCCGGGAGCGCATCTGCATGTCGATTGGAGAGGCATGCGGCAGGCGGCGCGGCGGGTGTTGGCCGACCTTCGCATCGACGTCTCGCCCGATGCCGTGGTCCGCGATCTACCGGTCGCGCAGCAACAGCTGGTCGAGATCGCCAAGGCGATGGCGGCCAACGCAGATGTCATCATCCTCGACGAGCCGACCACGGCGCTGGGGCTTCGCGAGATCGACCACCTGCATGATCTGCTCAGGCGCATGCGCGAGCGCGGTGCTGCGATCCTATATATCTCACACCGCCTCGATGAGGTGGTTCGCCTATGCGATGTGGTTACCGTCATGCGCAACGGCCGCGTGGTGAGCACCGCGGCCGAAACACCGATCGATGTCTCAGGGATCATTACGCTCATGATCGGTAAGGATGTCACCGAACACTATCCGAAGGCGCACAGCGAGCCGGGCGAGGTGCTCTTGGAGGCACGTGACCTTACCACCGAGCGGGGCGTGCGGGGTGTGAGCTTTGCGGTCCGACGCGGCGAGGTATTGGGACTGTGGGGAATGCTGGGCTCCGGCCGCAGCGCAATCGCGCGCGCGCTGTTCGGCGTAGATCCGCTCACGGGCGGCGAAGTCCGGCTGCGCGGGCGGACGCTGCGCATCCATAGCCCTTCCGACGCCATCGCCGCCGGCATCGCCTTGCTCACCGAGAACCGCAAGACCGATGGTTTGTTTTTCAACTTCACCGGCACCGAGAACATCACCGCCGCCAATCTGCGCGATTTCGACCGCGGCCTCTGGCTAGACGTGCGCAGCGAGCACAAGGTGAGCCGTCGGCTCATCGAGCGGCTGCAGGTGACGCCAGAGGCCGAGTTCGAGCTGGTGGATCGCCTGTCCGGCGGTAATCAGCAGAAGATCGTGGTCGCACGCTGGCTCGCTGCGGGAGCGGAGGTTTTCATTCTCGACGAGCCGACACAAGGAATCGACGTCGGGACCAAGGTAGCCATCTATCAGTTGATCAACGAGTTCACGGGCGCCGGCAAAGGCGTCATCCTCATCAGCTCGGACGACAAGGAACTGCTGGCCATGTCCGACCGCGTGGCAATAGTCAGGCGTGGGCAGATCGTGCGCACTGACAAGGCCAGCGAGTTCTCCAAAGCCGATCTGCTCGAGAGCTCGGACGAGAGGAAGCGCGCAGCATGAGGCGATGGCTCGCACATCCGCTGGTGGGCCCGGCGATCGCGACCATCGTCATCGCGTTACTGGTGGCGGCAACTACGGACCGCTTCTTGACGGCGGGAAACTTGAACAACCTTGCGCTCCAGGTCAGCATCGTTGCGCTGGTCGCGATCGGGTCGACTGCCGTGATCTTCATCGGGGGCATCGATTTGAGCCCGGGGTCGGTCATCGCGCTGCTGACCATGGTCCTCGCTTGCATGCTGAAGTTCTGGGAGATCAGCTTCTGGCCTGCGATCGTGCTGACCTTGCTCCTCGGCGCGGGCATCGGTGCCTTCAACGGCTTTATCACCGCGTATCTCAGAATCCCGGCGTTCATCACCACGCTGGCCGGGTACAGCGCTTATCGCGGGCTGGCGTTCATGTTCAACAAGGGCTCCCCCGTATTCAGCGCCTCCGACCGGCTCGAGCCGTTGTTCTACGGCACCGCCCTGGGTATCCCGCTCCCATTGATCTATCTGGTCGTGTTCTTCGCCATCGCCTATTGGCTGATGCGCTATACGCGTCTAGGACGATCGATCTACGCCGTAGGAGGGAACGCAAACGCTGCGCGTCTTTCCGGGATCAATGTACGGCGCACCCAGCTCTACGCCTTCGTCATCGCAGGGCTCATGGCTGCGGTGGGCGCCGTGCTGATGGCGGCTCGCCTGAATTCCGGCTCGCCCAACTATGGCGCGGGACTGGAGCTGCAGGCGATCGCGGCGGCGGTGATCGGCGGTGCGAGCCTGGTGGGCGGACGCGGCGATGTGCTAGCGACGTTGTTCGGCGCACTCACCATCACCATCGTTCAAAACGGCCTGAACCTGAACGCCGTTCCCACGTCGACGCAGAACATCGTGATCGGCGCGATCATCGTGCTCGCGGTGGGAATCGACATGTGGCGCGGGGAGCTGGGCCGCCTCGTCGCCTTCCGGCGCAGCAGCGCCTCGGTTCAACAGAAGACCGCAACGCAAGGAGAAAAGCCATGACCTACCCACGCTCGTTCAGTCACATCGGGCTGTCGGTGCCCAATGTGGACGCCGCCTTCAAGTGGTATACGGAGGTGCTCGGCCTCTATCCGATCATGCAGCCGACTACGATCACCAAAGATGAGAGTGCGATCGGCGTCATGTGCACCGATGTCTTCGGTCCCGAATGGACCAGCTTTCGCATCTGCCATCTGGCGACGGCCGATCGAGTCGGCATCGAGATGTTCGAGTTTCCCAACAATCAGAAGCCGGAGAACAATCTGGAATTCTGGAAGACCGGCATCTTCCACTTTTGTATCACCGATCCCGACACCGAGGGTCTCGCCAAGAAGATCGTCGAGAACGGCGGCAAGCAGCGTATGCCGGTGCGCCACTACTATCCGGGCAAGAAGCCGTACCGGATGGTCTATTGCGAGGATCCCTGGGGCAACATCATCGAGATCTACTCGCACTCCTATGAGCTCACCTACTCGGCTGGCGCGTACAGCTAGAGCGAGCAACGGCGACGGACCT
>JBGPMS010000197.1:0-10768 GCA_041487115.1 Gammaproteobacteria bacterium | reverse complement strand
CTTGCGTGCCAGAGCGCCGACGAACACGTCGTTGTCGCGCGAGAACAGGTTGTGGGTGAAGTGCACCGGATAGTCGTACTGCACCGCGAAGCGCTGGTGGTACACCGCACTCAACTCGCCTGGATCGTTGGCTGGCGAGAGCTTTGTGATTTTGTTTGCCATTGGTTGCGTTGTTGGTGTCGCGGTCGTCTGGCTGTCATGCGTGTGTTTTAGTGCATTTGCCGTCCCACCCCTCACCCCAGCCCTCTCCCACAGGGGGAGAGGGGGCCTCAGGAGAGGGAGCCGCTGCCGTTTACTTGAACACGAGGTCCTTGATCCGGTCGGGGATCTGCTGCAACTCGTCGATGCGCGCCTGCTGTCCGCGCAGCACGGAGTTGCCTTCGAATAGATTGCGCTGGTCGATCGGCTCGGGCTCGAGCCAGTCCTTCTCGGCCATCTGGCCGGTCTGGCCGTAGGCTGCGAGCGCGTTGCGATACGCGATCTTCTCCACGTCCTCGGACTTGATGCCGCGATCGAGCATCAGCTGCGCGGTCTTGGGCACGGCCAGCGGATCGGACACGCCCCAGTCCGAGCTGGAGTCGATGAAGATGCGCTCGGAGCCGTAGCGGCGCGCGATCTCCACCATGCGCTCGTTGCCCATCTTGGTGTGCGGATAAAGCGTGAACGCGGCCCAGAACCCGAGATTCAGCACGTCCTCCACGGTTTCCTCGTTGTTGTGGTCGATGATCACGCGCCCCGGCGCGATGCCGTGCTCGACCGCGATCTTCATGCTGCGGATGGTGCCGGTCTTCTTGTCGCGGTGCGGCGTGTGCACCATCACGACCATGTCCAGCTCCTTCGCCATGTCGAGCTGCTTGCGGTAGCACTTGTCCTCGGCCGGCGTCTGATCGTCGAAACCGATCTCGCCCAGCGCGACCACACCTTCCTTCAGCAGATAGCGCGGCAGCAGCTCGATCACTTCCTCGGCCAGCTTTTCGTTGTTCGCTTCCTTCGCGTTGAGGCCGATCGCGCAGTAGTGCCGGATGCCGAACTGCGCGGCACGAAAGCGCTCCCACCCCACCAGCGCGGATAGATAATCCATGTAGCTGCCGGAATTGGTGCGCGGCTGTCCGAGCCAGAACGCGGGCTCGATGACCGCGACTACGCCCGCTGCCGCCATGCGCTCATAGTCGTCCGTGGTCCGTGCGCTCATGTGAATGTGCGGGTCGATGTATTTCATGCTCTCCTCCATGCAATCGTTCCGTCCGTCATCAGCCCGCGCTCACGAGCCGCTCCCAGGAAAGCCCCCGGCTCGCCGCCGCCAGAACCGGATCTCCGTTCAGCAGCTTCGCGGCGGCCGGGTCGGACGATCCGCGCAGCGACAGGGCTACCGCCGCCCGCTCCTGGTCCGTCCCCTTGTTCAATACGCGCTCGAGGTCCTGCAGCATCGCCCCGGTCGCATGCGGTCCTACACAGCGCCACAGCTCCGGGCTCACCGGCCGGCCCGCTGACCAGCGCTCGTGCGCATAGTCACACAGCATGCGCGCAAGCTCGGGATTGCCGCGGCGATCGAGCCCCGCGATCGGCCACAGCGGGCTGCCGACGAACAGCGCCTTGAGCACCATCTGGTTCCAGGGGCCTTCGGAGAACTGTTCGCTCGGATATGGGTTGCGATGCGCGATGGCTTCGAACACGTTTTTCATGTTGGTGCGCAGCCCCTCGGTCGCGCGCGCCACGTAGCGCAGCTGATTCGGGTACAGCGGCAGCCCGCGATAGAACGCGGCCAGCTCGCTCACGTCGGCGGTATTGCACAGTTGATCCAGGCAGCGTGCGAGGCGTGCGGGATCGGCCTCCTGCGCAAGCACCAGCAGCACCCGCGCGGCCTGGTCCGCACTCCACATGCGCGGGTCCCAGCCTGGACGACTCGCCTGTGCTTCGCGCAGATCCGCGTCGCTCAGCGTCAGATCGGCCTTACCGACCTTGCGCGTGACCAGGCTCACGGTCATGTAGAGATCGGCGTCCTTGCCGGAGGATTGCACCTGCGCAGCCGATTTCTCCAGCCACGCCGCAGCCTCGGCTGGAAGCTGCCTTGCGAGCCAGCGCGCGAGCAACTCGCGCGGGCTCATGCCGCCCTCCGCGCCGGCTGCGCCGAGGAGGCAAACACGTGGTCCAGGATCAGATCCTTGACGGCGGTGGCCGCGACCGGACCTTCGGACAACAGCCCGGGTTCCGAGCTGATCAGCAGCGGCCCGTCGTCGGGACGGTCGGTCGGACGGCCGTGCGAACCTTTCACCAGCCGGGCGTCGAGCGAGATCACGTCCATCGTGTAGCGGAAGCCCAACTTCTTCTGCGCGAGCCGCCAGGCGATGCGTGCCTTCGCCAGGGACAGTTGCGGGTCGATGAACAGCTCCACCGGGTCGTAGCCCGGCTTGCGGTGGATGTCGACGGTGCGCGCGAAGTCCGGTGCCCGGTCCTCGTCCAGGAAGTAGTAGTAGGTGAACCAGCTGTCCGCGCGCGAGATCGCAACCAGTTCGCCCGAACGGGGATGGTCCAGTCCGTATTGGCGTTTGCCGGCCTCGTCGAGCACCCGCTCCACGCCGGGCAGCGACTCGACGAGCGCCTTGACCTGCGGGAGGAGCGTCGGGTCCGACACATAGATATGCGCGATCTGATGATCGGCGACGGCGAAGGCGCGTGAGGCGCCCGCATCCAGCAGCTCGAGTCCCAGCTCTTCGCGCACGCGGATGAATCCGGCCTGGCGCAGCGTGCGATTGATATGCACGGGGTTGGAGACCGGCGTGATGCCGTACTCCGAGAGCGCGATCACTCTTGCGCCCGCGCGCTGCGCGGCCTCGATCAGCTCGCCACAGATCTGGTCGACCGCCGCCACGTCCTGCGCGATGCGTGGATGGTCGGGACCCAGCCGCTGCAGGTTGTAGTCCAGATGCGGCAGGTAGACCAACGTCAGCGTGGGCCGGGATTGCTCGAAGACGTGCAACGCGGAGCGCCCGATCCACTGGCTGGAAACGATGTCGGCGCCCGGCCCCCAGAAGCGGAACAGGGGAAACTGGCCGAAGCGCTTCTGCAGTTCGTCGCGCAGCTCCGGGGGGTTGGTGTGGATGTCGGGCAGCTTGCGTCCGTCCGCCGGATACATGGGCCGCGGCGTGACGGCGATGTCGGCCGACGAGTACATGTTGTACCACCAGAACAGCTTGGCGCAGGTGAAGGCCGGGTCGCGCCGGCGCGCTGCATCCCACAGCTTCTCGCGTTCGACCAGGCGATTGGACTGGCGCCAGAACAGCACCTCGGCCAACTCCCGAAAATACCAGCCGTTCGCGACGATGCCGTGCTCGCGCGGCAGAGCGCCAGTCACGAAGGTGGACTGGACCGTGGTAGTCACCGCGGGCGTGACGACGGTCAGCGGCCGCATGCCGCCGCCAGTCGCCAGACGGTTGAGGTTCGGCGCATGCTCGAGCAGGGCGGGCGTGAGTCCGACCACATCGAGGACCAGCGTACGGGTGAGGCTCATGCCGCAACGTTCCCGTCAGCGCGATGCGGCGCAGCCAGCATGGTGCCCGCCGGCGCGATGCGCCCGCGCAGCGCCGCCACGTTTTCCGCTCCGACGCCAAACATGCAAATGCGCAGTTCCTCCAGTGTGTCGGCGATGAAGCGATCGAGCGCGTCCTCGCCTTCTCTCACCTTGAGCAGAAACGGGCGCGCCATCGCGCCCACGTCCGCGCCCAGCGCGATTGCGCGCGCCAGATCCACGCCGTTGCGCAGCCCGCCGGTGGCAATCAATGGGATGGTGGACGAGACCGCGCGCACGTTGAGGATCGAACGGCTGGTAGGGATACCCCATTCTCCGAAGCGCAGTCCCATCAACCGGCGTCGCTCGGTCCTGGCGCACAGCGCCTCGACTTTGGCCCAGGAGGTGCCGCCAGCGCCAGCGCAGTCGATGCCCGCCACACCGCAGTTTACCAGCATGCCCGCGGCCTCGGGGCTCAGTCCAAAGCAGATTTCCCGAGCGAACACCGGTATCCCATCCGCCGCCAGCCCCCGGCACAAAGCGGTCAATCTCGCGGCCAGGCCTCGGAAGTCCTGGTCTCCGCCCTGGATCGCCTCCTGGATCGGATTGAGGTGGATGAACAGCGCATCCGCCCGCACCATGCTCACCGCGCGCCTGGCCTCCGCGACGCCCCAGCCACGCACCAGTTGCGCCGCGCCGAAATTGGCGAACACGACGGTATCGGGCGCTTCCGCACGGACTGCGAAGAAAGCAGCACGGGCCGGATCCTCCAGGGCCACGCGTTGGCTGCCCACGCTCATGGGCAGGTGCCAGCGCTGCGCGGCGCGCGCCAGTTGACAATTGATCTGGTGGCCCTGCTCGGTGCCACCGGTCATCGGCGCGATCATGAGCGGCGCACCGATCGGCTTGCCGACCAGGCGGCAGGACAAGTCGACGTGCTCGAACGACACCTCGGGCAGAGCCTGGTTGATCAACTCGAACGCTTCCAACTCGGTGGTCTTGCGATACTCGACGTCGTCGCGCAGGCAGACCTCGATGTGCCGGAGCTTGGCCTTCGGATCCCGCAAGCACGGGCCGAGGTCCGGATCGCCGCCGCCATCCCCGGCGGCGCGCTCAGTAGCAACGGCAATGGCTGCGGCGCTCAGTTCGTTCACTTCTCGTCCTCGCCTGCTGTCCGATGTGCAAGTCTACCGCCTGCACCGTGCTGCACGCGCTCAGGCCGTTGACGCAATGCGGGATGAGATGCTGCTCACCGCGTGCCGACAGGGGCCGATCACTCGCGCCGCCGTCAGGGATGGCTGTCGAATTCGCTGCTGAGTATGTACGCGGTGACCCCCTGGATTTCCTTGGCCGAGAACACGTTGCGGCGCCCGGACGGGACTGGGAGTTTTTCCCGGCGGGGGATTGGGGGTGAAGGGTGAAGGGTGAGCCCCCTCACCCCCGCCCTCTCCCCCAGTAGCGGGGGGAGAGGGAGTCTCTTACTCTTCACTCTTCAACTTTCAGCCCTGCATCCTCCGACACGTTCAGGCTGATCGCTATCCAATCCTTCTCGCCGCGCCCGCGCGCGATGGCGGACACCATGCGATCGTGGAGCACGCTGCCGAACGGCATCGGGGCGCCGGCTTTCTCTGCCACGTCCAGCATCAGCTTGTTGTCCTTCAATCCGAGGCGCAGAGAGAACGCGACGTGATCGCCGGGGCCGGCAGCCACGATCGGGGCGTAGTTCTGATACACCGGGCAGGCGAAGAGCGTCTTGGTGAACATCTCGGCCATCGCTCCGCGGTCGATGCCGTTCTTCTCACCCACCGTGAAGGCTTCGGCCAGCGATTCGATCACGCAACTGATGAGGAAGTTGCCTGCCACCTTGACGACATTGGCCGCGCCCGGGTCTTCGCCGAAGTCGAACACGCCCTGGCCCAGCACGCCGAGAAGAGGCTTTACTCTCTCCTTGCCAGCGGCGGGAGCGGCGCACACGATCCATAGCTTGCCGGCTGCCGCCGCAGGTGGACGCCCGAACACCGGTGCAGCCACGTACTGGGATCCGCGTTCGGCATGCCAGGCCGCGAGCCGGCGCGCGATGTCCGGCGACACGGTGGACATGCACAGGTGGACGCCACCTTTACCCAACCGGTCCCCGAATCCGTTCTGTCCGAGCGTGACGTCCTCCAAGGCATGATCGTCGGCCACCATGGTGACCACGATGCCACCCGGCGTAGCGACCTGGTCCGGCCGCGTCGCCAGCTTGGCGCCCTGCTCCACCAGCGCTTTGGCCTTGTCCGGCGTGCGGTTGTAGACCGTGACCGCGTAGCCGGCTTTCACCAGGTTCGCCGCCATCGGCTCGCCCATCAACCCCAACCCTATGAAGCCAACCGCTTCCATATCGTCCCCCCAAGTCAAGCGGACGATTGTAGCAAGTACGAAAGAAAAGAGGCCGAGGTGCGAACCCGGCCTCATAAGAGAGGGTACTGCGTGAAGCGACTACAAGACTCAGCGGTTGTGAAAAGTGAAACGACTACAAGACTCGAGAAGCAGGTTACAGCCCGCTGCGGGACCCTGACAGTGAGCCCTTCCGGCGGCGCACCGGGAATTACTCCTGCTCCTCCTCCGTGCTGCTCGTCACCAACCCCCGCTTGAGGGCAATCCACACCATCTGGGCCGAAGTGTCGGCTTCCAGTTTCTGCCGGATGGCGGACTGGTAGTTGGCGATGGTCTTCTGGCTGAGCGACAGGATGCGCGCGATCTCGCTCACCGGTTTGCCTTCCACCAGCAGCCTGAAGACCTCGAACTCACGCGGAGACAGGGTGTCGAGCGGCAGTTCCTGGCCCGGCATGTTCTGCAGGGCGAGGTGCTGCGCCATGTCGTGGCTGATGAACATGCGGCCTTGCGCTACCGCACGCACCGCCTCTACCAGCACCTCGGGTGCGCTCGCCTTGGTGACGTAGCCGCGCGCACCGGCCTGCAGCGCACGCGAGCCGAACAACGCGTCCTCATGCATGCTGAACACCAGCACGCGCGCCTCGGGTTCGCGTGCCAGGATGCGGCGCGTAGCCTCGATGCCGCTCATCCCCGGCAGGTTGATGTCCATCACCACCACGTCGGGGCGCAGCTCACAGAACAGCCGGTAGGCCTCCTCCCCGCTCGCCCCCTCGGCGCTAACCTCGATGTCGGGAGTCCGCTCCAGCAGGCGGCGATACCCTTCGCGCACCACGGCATGGTCGTCGACCAGGATTACGCGCACGCCTGCCATCGCCTCACCCCACCTCTAGTGTCCTGAGTCGTAAGTTCGCCGCCGAAAACCGCCCAGTTGACCGCCATGCTGTGTTGCGAAGCCTCGCCGTGGTGCCCGCCACTGCCGAGCCTTCGCGCCTTGCCTGGCGGCCAACTGGACGGTTTTCCGGTCGGCGCCGAGTCTGTTGCAGCCCACGCGCCCTATCGCTTCCGCGGTGCAGGAGTTTGCCGACGAATTTACGACTCAGGACACTAGCACGGGCAGCCGCACCAACAGATGCATGCCGCCGCCTGGAGCGCTGGTGAGCTCCAGCCGCCCCTCGAGCGCTTCGACCCGCTCACGCAGGCCCACCAGCCCGAGGCCCGTGCGCTTGGCCTGCAGGTCCACTCCGCGCCCGTTGTCGGACACCGCCACGTTAACCTCCTGTTGATCGACGCTGGCGAAGGCCACGCGCACACGCGTGGCCGCCGAGTGCTTGGCGACGTTTGTCAGGCACTCCTGAACGATTCGGTAGACGGTGACGTTAAGCAGCTCGCCCAGTCCGGAGAGCTCACCTTCCGTCTCGAACACGCACTCCACACCGGGGTTGCGCCGGCGCCACTGCCGCACCAGCTCGCCCACCGCATCGCGCAGGCCGAGCGCATCGAGCGCCGCCGGACGCAGCCGCTGCACGATGCCGCGCACGACATCGTAGACGTGGTCGGAGATCTCGACGATGGCATTGGCGCTGGTCTCGATCTCGGGGAGCCGGTCCCGCGCCGCGTCGCGGATCGCCACGGCATCCAGCTTGATCGCGTTGAGGCATTGACCCAGTTCGTCGTGCATCTCGCGCGCCAGGTTGCGCCGCTCCTCTTCCTGCACCAGCAGGTACCTCTGAGACAGCATGCGATTCTCGGTCAGGGTGTCGGCGAGTTCTTTCTGCATGAGCTGCAGCTCCGAAATATCCGCCAGGTACACCTGGAGCTCCGGGCCCTTGCCCGGCGAGTAGCGCGGCAGCATGCGCGCGATGGCCTTGACGGCACGGCCATCGGCGCGACGCAGATCGAGCAGCGGAATCTCCAGCTTGTCTCCGCGCGACAGCGCCGCGCGGTGCTGCTGCCAGAGCGAGGGGTCGGCGTAGAACTCGCCCAGGTTGCGCTCAACCGCTTCCTCGGGCGAGCTCAATCCCAGGATGCGGACCATGGCCGGATTGCATAGCAGCATCGCCCCGTCCAGCGCAGCGAGGGTGTTGCCGGCCAGGTTTTCCATGAACAAGGTGCGGTATTGGGATTCGCGCTGCACCAGCGCCTGCTGGGCCGCCACGCGCAGGTGCAACTCCTGTTCCGACTGGTGCCAGCGGCGCCAGGAGAACCAGGCCAGTGAGAACGCCAGCGCGGCCAGGGTCAGCGGCAGCTCGTCTATCTGGTACGGCTCGAGCGGCCGGGTCAGCTCGGTCAGCCTTTCCCTCAGTTCAAAGGCGGCGGAAAACAGGAAGGCGGCGACGGTGATGCCGACGACCAGGGCCAGGTCGAGCGAAACCTGGCGCCGGTGCATCGGCGCGTCGGGCGCGACCGGCAGGGCAAGCTGTGTATCCATCATAGGCATCATCAACAATGAGAAAGGCGCCCCTGGACGAGGGCGCCACCGCTGGCCTCTATAACCCAGTTCTTCCCGCCGGGACAAGGGAGTTTTTCCCGGGCCAGGCTGGACGACACTGTCAGGCGCGGTTCCAGGGCATGCCGGGAGGTTCTCCCTGGCCCCAAGGCTGTCGCCGTAGCAGTGTAGTTCGAGTGTAGGCCTCTAAAGCAACGGCCATCCCTACGCCGGCCAGGCGTGCTAATGTTCCGAAACATCCTGCTCAGTCTCGTCGGCGCGCCCTTGTTCCTTTCGCTGGTGTTTGCCTACCTTGCCGCCGTGGTCGTGGCCGCGGTCGCTATCGTGCGCTCCGTGGTGGCCGGACAGAACAGGAAACCGAGGACACGGCCATAGGCAAGCCCGGCGCACCCCCAGGATCGAGCAATCCCGGCCGCCGCAAGTTTCTTCGGCACTCGGCCGGCCTGGCGGGCGCAAGCCTCGCCCCGCTGACCGGACGCGTGGGCGAAGCCAGGGGCGACCCCGCAGAGCTCGATCCTGTGCCACCGTCGATGCGTGCGCAAGGCAGGCCTATCCTGAGCCCGCCTTACGGTGAACCCTCGCCCCACGAAGCCGCAGTCGTACGCATTCCCTTCCCCGGGCGGGTGAACACCACGGCCGGCGCCAGCCTCACGCCGCTGCAGAGCGTGCGAGGGATCATCACACCGAGCGGCCTGGTGTTCGAGCGCCATCATGGCGGGGTCCCGGATATCCGACCCGATGCCCATCGGCTGCTCATCCACGGCCTGGTCGAGCGGGCGCTGGTCTTCAATATGGACGATCTCATGCGCTTTCCGTCCGTGTCGAGGATGCACTTTCTCGAGTGCTCGGGGAACAGTGCCGGGGAATGGGGAGGCCTGGGCAAGACGGTGCAGGTCACGCACGGGCTGCTGTCCTGTTGCGAATGGACCGGCGTGCCGCTCGCGGCGGTCCTACAAGAGACGGGCATCGATCCGCGCGCGCGGTGGCTGCTGGCCGAGGGCGCCGACGCCGCGGCCATGACCCGCAGCGTCCCCATGGAAAAAGCGCTGGACGATGCGCTGCTGGTCTATGCACAGAACGGCGAGATGCTGCGGCCCGAGCAAGGCTATCCGCTACGCCTGTTCCTGCCGGGCTTCGAAGGCAACACGAGCGTGAAGTGGCTACGACGCATCAAGCTCGGCGCAGCGCCGTTCATGACCCGCGAAGAAACCTCGAAGTACACGGACCTGATGCCCGACGGGACCGCGCGCCAGTTCACGCTGCTGATGGAAGCCAAGTCGGTGATCCTGCGCCCGTCTGGGGGACAGCAGGTGCACGGGCCCGGCTTCGTCGAGATCCACGGCCTCGCGTGGAGCGGGCGCGGACGCATTGCGCGCGTGGACGTCTCGGTCGACGGCGGCCGCAACTGGCGCCAGGCGCAGTTGCAGGAGCCGGTGCTCCCGAAATGCTTCACCGCCTTCCGGCTCCCATGGCAATGGGATGGCGCACCCGCAATTCTGCAGAGCCGGACAATGGACGAGACGGGCTACGTGCAGCCCACGCGCGAGGCGTTGATCGCGGCGCGGGGGTTCAACTCCTTCTATCACTACAATGGCATCCAGAGCTGGCGCGTCGGCGTCGACGGCAACGTAGACAATGTTCACGCGTAGCCTGCTCGTCGTGGTACTCGTCGCAGGCGCGGCCGCCCATGCGGAGAAGCTCGGAATCGGTACACCCGCTGCGCCGGAGATCCTGCGCGCGTGGGATATCGACGTCTCTCCCGATGGGGCCGGGCTGCCACCCGGCCATGGCTCGGTGGTCAGCGGTGCGCGGATCTACGCGGAGCGCTGTGCCGTCTGTCATGGTCCAAACGGCGAAGGCCAACCGCAGGATCGCCTGAGCGGCGGCCAAGGCACGCTCCTCTCCGAGCATCCGATCAAGACGATCGGCAGCTTCTGGCCTTATGCGACCACCCTCTTCGACTACGTGCGCCGCGCGATGCCGTTCAACGCGCCACAGTCATTGAGCGACGACGAGGTGTATGCGGTGGTCGCCTATCTGCTGTACCTCAACGCGATCCTGCCGGCCGATGGCGTGATGGACAGCGTCTCGCTGCCAGCCGTGCGCATGCCCAATCGCGACGGGTTCGTGCCCGATCCGCGTCCCGATGTCCACTGAAATACGCCGTTCGCGCTGAGCGCGTTTCGACGTACCAGCTTCCCCGTTTGGAAAAGGGGGGACGGGAGGGGGATTTGTAGTCGCCAGGTTCTGCCACAGCGATGCAAGTTCCCCCTTTTTCATAGGGGGAAACGTTGCGCTTTCACTGCCTCTGAATGCTGCGCCGCAGCCCCGCCTAGAGAGAAGTTCCGGGAATCTTTCCCGAGGCTTTCCAGGAGTTTCTCCCTGCCGCGTCCAAGAGGTCCCACCTAGATTACCGGCTAGCCCACTGTGCGCCGGCTCAT
>JBGPMS010000196.1:0-10782 GCA_041487115.1 Gammaproteobacteria bacterium | reverse complement strand
GGCGCCATCGCCGTACATCTCGGCAGTATCGATCAAGGTCATGCCGAGGTCGAGACCGAGGCGCAGGGCTTCGATCTCCTCTTGACGGCGGCTTGGCTTTTCCCCCATGCCCCAGGTGCCCTGACCGAGCACCGGGACGGCGTCACCGGACGGTAGACCGGTCGTGCGTACCGCAGCGCCTGACATGACAATCCTCACTCTATAGAAAGCGGTGTGGCCTGGGTCGAGGACGGCCGACGATCTCAGCCTGCATACTTTGCCATCGAGGGCACTGCCGGCAGCCCGACCCGCCGCAAGACGCCTACCGCGCAAGGGACGCCGCGATGACGATCAAGCTTTCGATCCGCAGCACGGTGCCGCCCCCACTCGCACTGCGACCGTGCGGCCTACCCGCGCGCACGCCTATCCTGATCTCTCACCAGCCAGTACACGCCGCCAAGCGACAGCGTCGCCGCCGCAAGTGCGAAGAGCTGCGGCGCATTGGTCGTCCCCAGGTCGAGCAGAATCAACTTGCGAACGATGGCCAGCATGGCGATCAGGATCACGGCGCGCACCTGCACTACCGTTTCCTTGCGCTCGGCCACGATCAGCAGGGAGCGCTTGAACTCCAGCGCGATGATGACGGTGAAGATCATGCCGAACACGCTCTGAAAGACAGCGTGCTCGGTCGGATCGAAACTGCCCGACAGAACCAAGCCGAACAGTATCTTGATCGCGAGGCTCCAGACGGCCGCGATCACGACGACTGCGATCAGCGCAACCAGGATCAGGACGACGATGTGCTCGAACCGCTGATAGAAGCTCAAGCCACCCCATTGCGCGCGTTCCGCCTCGACATCCTGTCTCAATGGCATGCCTTTCTCCCAGGCCGAGCACGAGCCAGGCGTCCCGGCCAAAAGACGCCATCGGTATATGAGAGCCCGCCGCCGTTATCACCGCGGCTCCTTCCTCTGCTGCGGCTTCGCAGGTATTCTATGCCGCTGCCCGCCTGCATACGCACGTGCTGCGGGTAGGGCGTCATCAGCTGCGGCACCATACACTTGGGAGACACCATGAGGGCCGATAGCGATATCAAACGAGACGTGGAGTCAAGCCGCGCGTGACCGCTTCCGAGATCAAGCACAAGATGGCGGAGGCGTTCTAGCTTCCGCAACGATCTCGATGCCGGAGGAACGGAGCGACCGTGCCCTCCTCGGCGGCGCGCAGCGAGGCTCGCCTTAGTCTACGGTCGCAGCCTGGCTTCCACTGCCTGAAACAGGTGATCGACGCCGAAAGACACGTCGACGATGCTGCCGTTGACGAAGAACGCCGGCGTGCCACGCACCCCGCTGCGCCGCCCCCCTTCGATGTGCTCGTTCACGCGTTGCCGGTAAACCTGGTCGCCCAACTCGTAGTCGAACCGCTCCAGGTCGAGCTCCAGCTCCTCGGCATAGCGACGCAGGTCCTTCGGCTTGAGGTGCGGATGGTGCTCGAACAGCAGGTCGTGCATCGGCCAGAACTTGTGCTGGGCACCGGCTGCTTCCGCCGCTTGGGCCGCCAGTTCGGCGTGCGGGTGCACTTCGGTCAACGGAAAGTGGCGGAAGACGAAGCGGATGCGGTGCTCGAAGTGCTTGAGCAGCATCCTGACCGCGGGATGGCCCTGCGCGCAGTCCGGGCATTCGAAGTCGCCGTACTCGACCACGACCACCCGCGCCGTCTCCGGCCCGAGGATGTGGTCCGTCTTGTCGACCGCTACGGCGAGCGTATAGGGATCTGGATTCTGGCTCATACGGCATTTTCCTCGAGCGCGCAGCACAACTGGAGATCGAGCGGCGTGTGAACCAATCGCGCAGCCTTTCTCCTGAAGTGCTCATCGTACAGCAAGGGCAGTTGATAGAACCTGACACCGCACCAGCCCGGCTGCTAGGTTTGATAGCTGGTAGAGCGCGGTCGTCCCGCCAGCTCGAGCATCGCCGTCGTCGCCGGCGTCCGGGCGATCACCTGGCCGCGGCGAATCACCGCGAGCCGGGTTGCACGCAGCCGGATCGCCTCGATCGGATCGCGTGCCTGCAGCAGCACGAGGTCGGCATTGCAGCCCGGCGCGATGCCATAGCCTTCCAGACCGAGGATCGCCGCAGGCGTCTCCGTGACCGCGCGGAAGCAGGCGCGCATCGCGTCCTGGCCGGTCATCTGCGCCACATGCAATCCCATGTGAGCGACCTCCAGCATGTCGCCCGAGCCCAGGCTGTACCACGGGTCCATCACGCAGTCGTGGCCGAAGGCGACCGGAACGCCGGCGGCCAGCAGCTCGGGGACGCGAGTCATGCCTCGGCGTTTGGGGTAGGTGTCGTGGCGGCCCTGGATAGTGATGTTGATCAGCGGATTCGCGACCGCGCTCACCCGTGCCTCGGCCATCAGCGGGATCAGCTTGGACACGTAGTAGTTGTCCATGGAATGCATGGACGTGAGGTGGGAACCGTTGACGCGCCCGTGCAGGCCCAGCCGCTGGGTGTGATAGGCGAGCGTCTCGATGTGCCGCGACAGCGGGTCATCGGTCTCATCGCAGTGCATGTCCACGCGCAGCCCGCGCTGCGCCGCCAGCTCGCACAGGACCTTCACGCTCTCGGCACCGTCGGCCATGGTGCGCTCGAAATGCGGGATGCCACCCACCACTTCGACGCCCAGGTCCAGGGATCGCTGAAGATTGTCGAGCGCGCCTGGCGAGCGCAACACGCCATCCTGAGGAAATGCGACGAGCTGCAGGTCGAGATAGGGCGCAACGCGCTTCTTCACCTCGAGCAGGGCTGCGACTGCCAGCAGCCGCGGATCGCACACGTCGACATGCGTGCGGATCGCCAGCAGGCCTTTGCCGACGGCCCAGTCGCAATAGGTCAGCGCGCGCTCGACGATAGCCTCGAACGTGAGTTGCGGCTTCAACTCGCCCCACAGCGCGATGCCTTCCAGCAGCGTGCCGCTCCGGTTGACGCGCGGCAGGCCGTAGGAGAGCGTGGCATCCATGTGGAAATGCGCATCGACGAACGGCGGGGAGATCAGCTGGCCGGCGGCGTCGATCGTCTCCCGCGCCGCGCCCGCGATGTGCGCCGCAACCTCGGCGATGCGCCCGGCCTGTATCGCGACGTCGACGCCGGTGCGGCCATCGAGCAAGTTGGCGTTTCTGATCAGAAGGTCGAGCATAGTCACTCCTAGCGTTCACCCTTGCGGTAAGGCTTCATCAACGCCTGAGGATACGCCGCCTTGCGCGCCACCAGGGCGAGCGCCACGATGGACAACAGGTACGGCATCATCAGATAGACCTGGTACGGGAGCACGCCGGCGGAGCTCTGCTGCAGGCGCAGTTGGAGCGCATCGAAGGCGGCAAACAGGATCGCGCCGAGCAGCGCCTTGCCCGGCCGCCAGGAGGCGAACACCACCAGCGCGACGCAGATCCAGCCGCGGCCGTTGACCATGTTGAAGTAGAACGCGTTGAATGCCGACAGCGTGAGAAACGCACCCGCGACGCCCATCAGAGCACTGCCCGCGGCGATGGCGCCGATGCGCACCGCCGTGACGCTGATGCCCTGCGCTTCGACCGCCGCCGGATTCTCGCCCACCATCCGCAGCGCCAGACCCGCCGGGGTGCGATATAAGACGTACGCGATCAGCGGCACGACGGCCAATGCCAGCAAAGTGAGCGGCGTCTGCGCCCCGAGCGCAGTGCCGATCCCCGGCACGGCGTCGAACAGATGGGTCTCGCCGAAGGGCGTGATCGTGGGCGGCGAATTCACCTTCGGGAAATTCACCCGGTAGGCGTAGTAGGACAGGCTGGTCGCCAGCAACGTGATGCCGAGGCCGGCGACGTGCTGCGACAGCGCCAGGATTACCGTGAGCACTCCATGCAACAGACCGAAGGCGGCCCCGGCACAGGCGCTCACCAGCACGCCGGTCCACAGGCCCGCTCCATAGTAGACCGCGAGCCAGCCCGAGAACGCGCCGGCGACCATGATGCCCTCGATGCCGAGGTTGAGGACCCCCGCGCGCTCGCACAGCAGCACGCCGAGCGTGCCGAAGATCAGCGGCGTGGCGATGCGTAGAACCGCGATCCAGAACGGAGCGGCGGCGATGAGCTCCAGCATCTCGCTCACGACCAGCGCACCTTGTAGCGGACCAGCATGGTCGCGACCAGCATCGAGAGCAGAGACACGGCAACGATCACATCGGCCAGGTAAGTCGGCACGCCGACGGCACGGCTCATCGAGTCGGCGCCGACGATGATCCCGGCCACGAACACGGCGGCGACCACCACGCCCAGTGGATTGAGGCCCGCGAGCATGGCGATCACGATGCCCGAATAGCCGTAACCCGGAGACATGTCGAGCGTCAGGTAACCCGCGCGGCCCGCGACTTCGCCCACGCCCGCGAGCCCGGCTAGCGCACCGGAGAGAAGCGCCGTCTCGAGCATCACCGCGTCGACCGAGATTCCTGCGAAGCGTGCGGCCTTCGCATTCGCGCCAACCGCCCGCATCTCGTAGCCGAAGGTGGTGCGGTCGTTCACGACCCAGAGCGCGAGCGCGAGAACGAGCGCGAGGATCAGGCCAGAATGCACACGGGAGCGCTCCAGCAGCTTGCCGAACTCCAGCTCGGAAGGCAGCGTCATCGACTGCGGCCAGCCCAGGGCGGTCGGATCCTTCATCGGGCCGTCGAGCATCAGCGAGACGAACAGCAGCGCAACGAAGTTCAGCAGCAGCGTGGTCACGACCTCGTCCACGCCGAGCCGAGTCTTGGCCAGCGCGGGTACGAGCAGCAGCAGGGCGCCGGCCGCCATGCCGGCGAGGATCATCAACGGGAACAGGACGGCCGGCGGTGCAGGAATCGCACCGCCGCCGATCGCGACAGCAGCGAGCGCGCCGATATAAAGCTGACCCTCGGCGCCGATGTTGTAGAAGTGCGCCCGGAAGGCCACAGCCGCCGCGAGTCCAGTGAAGATCAGGGGTGTTGCGCGGGTCAGCGTTTCGGTGATCGCAAAGCGCGAGCCGAAGGCGCCGTCGAACAGCAGGAGATAGGCGCGACCCACCGGCGCACCGGCCCATACGATCAGCGCGGAACACAGCAGGAGCGTGACCGCAATGGCGGCCATCGGCGCTGCGGCCACGATCGCGGCTGGCACGCGCAGCCGCGGCTCCAGGCGCAACACTTTAGGCATGCGCAGGCTCGCCACTGCCCGCCATCGCCAACCCGATCTCGGCCAGCGTCCAGTCGCGCCTCGCCTGCGAGAGATGGCCGTGGAACATCACCGCGATGCGGTCGGCGATCGCGAACAACTCGTCGAGGTCCTCCGAGATCAGCACCACAGCGGCGCCGCGGTTGCGCGCCGCGAGCAATTGCGAATGGATATAGGAGACAGCGCCGATGTCCAGACCCCACGTAGGCTGGTTGGCGACGATGACCTCGGGCTGGTTGAGCAGCGCGCGGCCCAGGATCAGCTTCTGGATATTGCCACCGGACATGGACCGGGTGGGTGCGTCCAGTCCCGAGCAGCGCACGTCGAAGCGCTCGACGATGCGTCGGGCCTCGGACTTGGCGGCGCTGCGCCGCAGCCAACCCAGGTGGGAGAACGCGGGCTCGCGATAGTGCTCGGACACGGCGTTCTCCCAGATCGCCAGATCGCCGATTACGCCGACCGCTGCGCGGTCCTCGGGTACGCGCGCCACACCGGCTGCGATGAACGCTCGCGGCGTCGCGGCAATCGCTCGACCCGCAACGCGGATCTCGCCTCCTGCGGGTGCGAGCAGTCCGCACAGCGCGTCGGCGAGCTGCGCCTGGCCGTTGCCGGAGACGCCTGCGACGCCGAAGATCTCACCGCGCTGGACGTCGAAGCTTGCGCGCGCGAGCTTGTCGCCAGCGGCGAGCGCGCTGACCGACAACAGCGTGACCGGTGCGCTTTGCGAGCTCGCAGGCCCCCGTACCGGGACGTCGACGCGGTGGCCGACCATGAGCTCGGCGAGCTCTGCTTTGCTCAACTCACCGGCTTCGCGCAGTGCCACCAGCTTGCCCTGACGCAGCACGGCGACACGCCGGCTTACCGCGAGGACTTCGTCCAGCTTGTGCGAGATGAAGATGATCGACAGGCCGTCGGCGATGAGCGTGCGCAGCGTCGCGAATAACGCCTCGGACTCCTGGGGTGTGAGCACCGCAGTGGGTTCATCCAGGATCAAAATCCGCGCGCCGCGGTAGAGCGCTTTGAGGATCTCCACGCGCTGGCGCTCACCTACCGAAAGCTCCGCGATGCGCGCGTCCGGATCGACCGTGAGCCCGAATTGCCTCGAAGTCTGCAGCAGCCGCTCCCGCGCCTGGCGCCGATGCGAGAGGGGACGCCAGAGCGGCTCGGTGCCGATCAGGACGTTGTCGAGCACCGAGAGGTTGTCGGCCAGCGTGAAATGCTGGTGCACCATGCCGATGCCGGCGGCAAGAGCCGCCTTCGGTTGACCCGGCGGCAACGGCTGGCCGAAGACCTCGATCGATCCGGCGTCGGCGACGTAGTGGCCGAATAGAATGCTGACCAGCGTGCTCTTGCCGGCGCCGTTCTCTCCGAGTAGACCCAGCACTTCGCCGCGCGCGAGGTCGAGCGAGATGTCGTCGTTCGCGACCAGCGCGCCGAAGCGCTTCGTGATGCCGGAGAGGCGCAGAACGGCCCCTCCCTCTCTTTGGGAAAGGGAAGGGCCAGGGCTCGGGGAGGGAGCGGCCATGTGAAGAATCAGCCCCATCCCGGCTTCCCCCGCACGCGCGGGGAAGGCGTCGGGTGCGCTATCGAGCTCCAGATGAAGGGCGCTACATCGACGACTTGGGCTCGCTCTCCACCACCGGCACCGTGAACTTCCCCTCTACGATGGCCTTTTCCTTTTCCTTCACCTTCTTGATCACGTCGGCCGGTACTTTCTTCTCGAACGTGCCGAGCGGCGCGAGCTCGGAGCCCTTGTACTTCATGGTCGAGTACTTGCCGTAGTCCTCGGCCTTGAAGCTGCCTGCTCTTGCGTTCTTGATGGCGAGGTTGATGGTCGGCTCCATGTTCCACAGCGCGGAGGCGACCACCGTGTCGGGATACTTGTCCTGCGTGTTGATCACGTTTCCGATCGCGAGCTTGCCTTTCTCCTTCGCGGCATCGGAGACGCCGAAGCGCTCGGCGTACAGCACGTCCGCGCCCTTGTCGATCATCGCGAAGGCCGCTTCCTTCGCCTTGGGCGGGTCGAACCAGGAGCCGATGAAGCTGACCGAGAACTTGACCTTCGGATTGGTTTCCTTCGCGCCCTCCATGAACGCGTGCATGAGGCGGTTGACTTCGGGGATCGGATAGCCGCCCACCATGCCGATGAGGTTCGACTTGGTCATGCTACCGGCCACCATGCCCGACAGATAGGCGGGCTCCTGGATGAAGTTGTCGAACACCGAGAAGTTGGGCTCCTGCGGCTTGCCCGATGAGCCCAGCAGGAAGCTGGTCTTGGGATAGTCCTTGGCGACCTTGCGCGCCGCGGCCTCGACCGCGAATGCCTCGCCGACGATCAGGGTGTTGCCCTGCTCGGCATACTGGCGCATGACGCGCTCGTAGTCGGCGTTGGAGACATTCTCGGAAAACACGTATTCGATCTCCCCACCCGCCTTGGCCGTGTTCAGCGCCTTGTGGATGCGCGACACCCACTGCTGCTCTACCGGGACGGTGTAAATGGCTGCTACCTTGAGCTTCTGCTGGGCCAGTGCAGTGCCCGGGCCGTAGGCGGTGGCCACCACAGCCAGGGCAATACCGGCGCCCAGGAGGCTTCTACGCTTGAGAGTCGAGATGGGCATGAGCTTTGTCCTTGTCCTATGAATGTGCAACCGATGCTGCGATGGCATCGTAGCCGATACGGCGGCCGCGGTCATCCGTCGCGCGGGTTTGCGGTGAGCGAGGGTACGCAGGAGAGAAGCAAATCCCCCCTGCCCCCCCTTTTTGAAAGGAGGGCTGGGGGGATTTTGCCGCCCCGAACTAACGAACATTCCAAACCAAGGCCGGGCCTTAGATGCTCAACCGATACCCCACACCGGTCTCGGTGAGGATGTACTTGGGCTGGGCTGGATCGTCTTCCAGTTTCTGCCGCAGGTGACCCATATAGATCCGGGCGTAGTGCGCGCTCTGCTCATGCGCCGGGCCCCAGACGTCGCGGCAGATCTGGCGGTGGGTCAGGACTTTGCCGGCGCTCGCGATGAGCAGAGCCAGCAGCCGGTACTCGATCGGCGTGAGGTGAACCGTCTCTGAGTCCTTGCGGACGGTCCGCGCGGTGAGGTCGACCTCGACAGTGCCGAAGCGGACGGACGGTTTGCCGATGGCGCCGGCGAGGACCCGCCGGCGCTGCGCCGCGCGAACTCTCGCCAGCAGTTCGCCTACGCCGAACGGTTTGGTGAGATAGTCGTCGGCCCCGGCATCGAGGGCCTCGATCTTGTCGGTCTCTCCGGCGCGCGCGGAGAGCACGATGATGGGGATCGGGGACCAGGCCCGAAACCCGCGGATGAAATCCACGCCGTCCCCATCCGGTAGTCCGAGATCCAGCACCACCAGGTCGGGCTTGCGCGTACCGGCCTCCACCAGACCTTGCTTCACGGTCGCGGCCTCGAACACGGTCCACCCTTCGGTCTCCAGCGCCTCGCGCACGAACCGCCGGATCTGCGGTTCGTCCTCGACCAGTACCGCGATCGGCACCGGCTCGCTCATGGCACCGGTTGGCTCATGACATCGAGTGTTACGAGAGCGGCGCGCCGACGTGCGGCTGTTCGTCCATGCCCTGCGGCATCGCCGGCGGTGTGCCGAGCGGGAGCGTGAAAGTGAAGCGCGCGCCTCGGTCCGGATTGTTTTCCGCCCAGATCTTTCCCTTATGCGCTTCGACGATGGCACGGCAGATGGCCAGGCCCAGCCCCACACCGGAGGTCGCCCACTCGCGCTCACCGCGCGTGAACTTCTCGAAGATGGCCTCTTCCTGCCCCTTCGGCAGGCCGGGTCCGTTATCGCTGACCGAGACGAGCAGGTCCTTGCCGGACGCGACCGCGCTCAAGTGGATGGTACTGCCGGCCGGGGTGTACTTGGCGGCGTTTTCCAGCAGGTTACATAGCACGCGCTCGATCAGCACCGCGTCGAACTCGACCAGCGGCAACTCCTGATCGAGGTCGACCTCGACGCGGGAGCCGGCCAGGGCGGTCTGGGTCAACTTCAGAGCGCTCCCCACGACCTCCTCGAACGGCTGCCACTGCCGGTTCAGCTTGACCTCACCGCTCTGGATCCGGGCCATGTCCAGCAGGTTGGTCACCAGCGCGCTCATCCCGCGCGCGGCCTCGCGAATGGCGTCTGCGGTTTCGAGCTGCGGGCCGGAGAGCGGAGGCCTGGATAACTTGAGGGAGTCCGCCAGCCCGAACAGAGCCGCGAGCGGGGTGCGCAAATCGTGGGACAGGGCCGACAGCAGGGAATTGCGCAGCCGCTCCGATTCCATCTTGATGAGTGCACCCTGTGCGACCTCCACATAGTGCACACGCTCCAGCGCGATGGCCACGAGAGCGGCGAACGTGTCCAGTTGCCTGCGCTGCTCGGGGACCAGCAACAGCCGCCTGCTCTCGGGCCGGATCGCGAGCACGCCCCGCGTACGCATCGGGGCCTGCAATGGGAGGTAGAGGAGCTCGCTGCCGGGCAGCGTATCGGTTCCGGCGCCGGCGGGCTGGGACCGGTCGAAGGCCCATTGGGCCGTGCCGAGATCGATCGGAAGCGCGGGCGAGGTATGCGGCGCGTACACCAGCCGGCCGTCGAGATCGGGCAGCAACAGCGCCACCTTGGCGCGGAACGCCCGGCCGATGAAGTCGGCGGTCGTGGCCACCACGTCTTCTGCGCGCAGCGGGCTCGACAGGTCCCGCGCGAACTCGTACAAGGCGCGCGATCGCTCTTCACGGTTCGAAGCCACGCGCGCCTGGTAGCGCAGACCGGCGGTGAGCTGTCCGATGATCAGGCCCACCGCGAGCATGACCGCGAAGGTCAGCAGGTACTGGATATCGCTCACCGCGATGGACAGCCGCGGCGGCACGAAGAAAAAATCGAACGATGCCACACCCAGGAAAGTCGTCAGGACCGCCGGACCGCGGCCGAACATCACCGCGATGACGACGACGGCCAGCAGAAACAGCATCACGATGTTGACCGGATCGAAGTACGACAGGAGCAGCGTCCCGGTGACCGTCGGCAGCACGCAGGCGACCACAGCCCAGAAATAGCCCAGCGACCGCTGTTTGGGCTTGACGTCGAGGCCGGGGGCCGAGGCGCCGTCGTCCGCTTCCTCCGCGACGGGCGGGCCGACTTCGGCATGCCCGATCTCCACGAAGTCGACGTCGGCCGCCAGGGAGGCCAGGCGTCTGCCGAACAACGGCTTCCAGGGCAAGAGCGAACGGCTACGCGACCGGCCGAAGATGATCTTGGAGATGTTGTGACTGTGCGCGTACTCGACCACGGCTGACGGCGCGTCGCTTCCCGACAGGATGGCGGTGTTGGCACCGAGGTCCTGTGCCAGTTTGACGGTTCTTAGAATCCGCTCGCGCTGCCCCGAAGTCAGCCGCTGGAGCGCGGGCGTCTCGACATAGACCGCGGTCCAGTCGGCGTTGAGTTGTGTCGCCAGCCGGGCAGCGCTGCGCACGACGTGCTCCCCGCCCGGTTGTGGTCCGATGCAGCACAGGAACGAGGCCCCTGTCTTCCATACGCGCTCGATGGCCTGCTTGGTGCGATAGGACTGGACATCTTCCTCGATG
>JBGPMS010000195.1:0-10833 GCA_041487115.1 Gammaproteobacteria bacterium | reverse complement strand
GCTCGCCTGCAGCATGCGTCGGATGATGTTGATGGAGGCGTCGTGACCGTCGAACAGGCTGGCAGCGGTCACGAAGCGCAGCCTGCGCTCGGCATGATGCGCGACTGAAGCGGGGCGCACGGAGAGGTCGGTCATCCAGAGTTCCTGTTATCCAGTCTTCGATTGTGCCGGAAACCGCTGCCACCCGGTCAGGCAGCTTGCTTTTGTACCGGCTCGGCGCCGCTGCTTCCGCTCAACGCCTGGTCAATGAGGCGCCAGCGCACCCTGGCCTTTTGCAGGCTTTCGAGCTTCACGTGGCCGTAGCCCCGGATCTGCTCGGGCAGGTTGGCGAGCTCGGTTACCAGCGCGACGTTGTCCGCGGTGAGCTTGCTCAGCGCAGCCGAGATGGATCTCCGATAGTCTTCGATGAGCTGGCGTTCAATACGGCGCTCCTCGGTCCTGCCGAAGACGTCGAATGCCGTCCCCCGCAGAAACTTGAGGCGGGCGAGCATCTTGAACGCCTGCCACATCCACGAGCCATACTGCGCCTTGATCAGCCGGCCCTGGCCATCGCGCTTGGCCCAGAGCGGCGGCGCAAGGTTGAACTTGAGGGTGAACTCGCCTTCGAATGCCAAGTTCAGCCGCTTCTCGAAGTCTCCGTTGGTGTACAGCCGGGCGACCTCGTACTCGTCCTTGTAGGCCATGAGCTTGAACAGCGACTTGGCGACCGCCCTGGTCAACCCGTCGCCGGAGCTCAGCGTTCCCGCCGCACTGCGCACCTGCTCGACCTGCTCCTGATAGCGCTGGGCGTAGCCGGCATTCTGATACTCGGTCAGAAACGCCACGCGGCGTGCGATCACGGCGTCCAGACTCTGCGGCATTTGAACCACCACGGGCTGGCCGGGGTGCGCGATCTTCTCGACCTGGTTCAGGTCCACCGCTGCGCGTCGTCCCCACAGGAAGGCTTGCTTGTTGGCTTCGACGGCAACGGCGTTCAGCTCGATCGCCTGCAGGACCGACGCCTCGCGCAGCGGCACCAGCCCCTGTTGAAACGCATAGCCGAGCATGAACAGATTGGTGGCGATCGAGTCCCCCATCAGCGCCGTCGCCAGGCGAGTGGCGTCCAGGAAATGCGAGCGCCCGCCGACCGATTCGTCGATGAGCGCGCGGATCTGATCGGCGGGAAACTGCCAGTCGGGCTCTCGGGTGAACTGCCCGGGGGGTTGCTGGTACGTGTTGATGACCGCTACCGTTCTCCCCGGCCTGGTTTTGGAGATCGCGTCGTGGGCCCCGGCCGTGAGCATGTCGCAACCGAGGATCAGGTCGGCCTCGCCGGTGGCTATGCATTGGGCTTGTATGCCTTCGGGCCGCAGCGCGATCCGGACATGGGAGGTGACGGCGCCGTTCTTCTGCGACATGCCGGTCATGTCCAGCGCGGAAATGCCTTTCCCTTCCAGATGCGCTGCCATCCCTATGAGGGCGCCGATCGTGATGACTCCAGTGCCGCCGATGCCGGTGATCAGGATGTTGTACGGTGTCTCTTGCAAAGGCGGCAGCGGCGGTTCGGGGACAGGTCCGAACGCGCCGGCGACGTCCCGCTCGCCTGCACGCGACTTCCTCGGCGCGCCGCCTTCCACGGTCACGAAGCTGGGGCAGAACCCCTGGATGCAGGAATAGTCCTGGTTGCAGGAGGACTGATCAATCGCGCGCTTGCGGCCGAACTCGGTCTCGAGCGGAAGGATGGACGTGCAGTTGGATTGCACGCCGCAATCTCCGCAACCTTCGCACACCGCCTCGTTGATGAATACCCGCTGGGTCGCCTTGGGATACTCGCCCTTCTTACGGCGGCGGCGTTTTTCCGCCGCGCAGATCTGATCGTAGATCAGGACCGATACTCCCTGCCAGGTTCTCAGCTCTCTTTGCACCGCGTCGAGATCTTTTCTGTCGTGGAGCGTGACCGACTCGGGCAGCGCCGATCGGTTCTCGTACCGGCTCAGGTCGTCGGTTACCAGCGCGATGCGCTTGACGCCTTCGGCCGCCATCTGTTGCGCGATCAGGGGCACGGATATCGTGCCATCGATCGGCTGCCCGCCGGTCATGGCGACGGCGTCGTTGTACAGAATCTTGTACGTGATGTTGACGTTCGCCGCGATCGCCGCGCGGATGGCGAGCGAGCCCGAGTGGAAGTAGGTGCCGTCGCCCAGATTGGCGAAGATGTGATCCAGCCTGGAAAAGGGCGCCTGGCCGATCCACGGCGCACCCTCGCCGCCCATGTGCGTCGTAGTCTTGGTGTGCTCGGGATAGATCGCGGTCGCCATCACGTGGCAACCGATCCCCGCCAGCGCCAGGCTGCCATCCGGCACTTTGGTCGACGTGTTGTGCGGGCAGCCCGAGCAGTAGTACGCCGGCCGGGACGGGGTGCTCACCGCTTTCTTGAGCACCGCTTCCTTCGCCTCCAGGAAGCTCAGCCGGGCTTTGATCAGGTCGCTGGAGTGAAAGCGAGCGATCCGTCCGGCAATGACGCGTGCGATCTGCGCGATGGAGAAGTCGGCCGTGGCCGGCAGCAGCCACTCGCCGCGCGGGTGCACCCATTCGCCCTTCTCGTCGAACTTGCCGATTACGCGTGGCCGCACATCCGCGCGCCAGTTGTAGAGCTGCTCCTTGAGCTGGTACTCGACGATCTGACGCTTCTCCTCGACTACCAGGATCTCGTCGAGGCCACGGGCGAACTCGCGCACGCCGTCCGGCTCTAGCGGCCACGGCATCGCCACCTTATACACGCGGATGCCGATCTCCGCCGCATGTGCCTCGTTGATGCCAAGCTCCCCGAGCGCCTCCAGCACGTCGAGATAGGACTTGCCCGACGCGACGATGCCGAGCCGCGCCTTGGGCGCATCGATCATCGTGCGGTTGAGCTGGTTGACGCGCGCGTAGGCGAGCGCTGCGTAGATCTTGTAGTCCTGCATCAGCGCTTCCTGCTTGCGCGCCTGCACGCCGACGAAGTCGCTCAGCAGGCGGCAGTTGAGGCCGCCTTCGGGCATGACGAAATCCTCGGGCAGCACGATCCTCACCCGGTACGGGTCGGCGTCGACCGAAGCGGAGGATTCGACTGTGTCGGCCAGCGCCTTGAAAGCGACCGCGCAGCCCGAAAAGCGCGACATCGCCCAGCCGTGCAGGCCGAGATCCAGGTACTCCTGCACGTTGCAGGGATACAAGACCGGGATCATCGAAGCGGAGAACAGGTGGTCGCTCTGGTGCGGCAGCGTCGACGAGTAGGCTCCGTGATCGTCACCGGCCACCAGCAGCACGCCCCCGTGTCTTGCGGTGCCGGCGAAGTTCATGTGCTTGAACACGTCGCCGCACCGGTCCACGCCAGGGCCTTTCCCGTACCACATGGCGAAGACGCCGTCGTAGTCCGATGCGCCGAGCAGGTGTATCTGCTGGGTGCCCCACACCGCCGTGGCCGCCAGTTCCTCGTTGATCCCGGGCTGGAACTTGACGTGGTGAGCGTCGAGATGCTTACGCGCCTTCCACAGCGCCTGGTCGAGTCCGCCGAGCGGCGATCCGCGATAGCCGGAGACGAAGCCCGCGGTATTGAGGCCGGCGGCGAGATCGCGCCGGCGCTGGACCAGCGTCAGCCGCACCAGGGCCTGGATGCCGGTCAGATAGATGCGACCGCTGTCAGATACGTACTTGTCGTCCAACGTGACTGCTTGCATGTCTGACTCCTGTAGGATTCGACGCGGGGCCTTGCGCCTTGGGTTCGGCGTTGCCCTCGTCGAGCGCGCGGACGGGTAGGTCGCTTGCGCTCGGATCGTGCAATCGATGCCGTGCTAGTCGTGTCCTATCGGCCGTATAGAACGTCCTTGATGTCGTGGCACGATGCAGTCGTCGCGCCGGAATCATTCGAGCCAGTCCCGGGCGCGCCATGCACCAATTTTAGACCACCACGCTCCCAGCCGTTCGCGCGGGGGCGAAACGTCGTGCAACTCTGCATTGCGGACGTCGAGCACGTTGATGCGCGCCTGCGCGCCGTTTGGCGTGGCAAAGCCCCGCTCTGAGCATTAAACCCAATTTAGCGGGCGAGGCGCGAAACGTCACCGCATCGAATGCTATAGGCAACGGCGTAGAAAAGGTGCCTTACTTTTCTCGTGGCGAGGGAATCCTGTAGGATATATGGCTACGCTATCTGCTATACGTAGAAAATCCTTCTACAACAGCCCGCATGACCCTCGACAAATTCGACCTGGCCATCCTGGCCATCCTGCAGCAGGACTCGCGCGCGAGCCTCCAGGAAATCAGCGCGCGCGTCGGCTTGACCAGCACGCCGTGCTGGACGCGGATCAAGAAGATGGAGAGCGCGGGCGTAATCCAGGGCTACACGGTACGGCTCGACCCGGCAGCGGTCGGCTTCAGCGAAAGCGTGATCGTGCAGGTGACCTTGGAGAGCCACAACGACGAAACGCTGGAGGAGTTCGGCAAGGCGCTGGAGGAGATTCCCGAAGTCCTCGAGGCCTATCTGGTATCGGGGGACTACGACTACTACATACGCATTGCGGTGCGGAACACGCGCGACTATGAGCGCCTGTTGCGCGAGCGCCTGTATCGAATCCCCGGGATCAGGCACAGCAAATCCAGCTTCGTCCTGCGCCGACTCAAGGAGAGCCTGCTGCCGCTCGCCGCCGTACCGGTCGTCACAGGCGCGGACCGGAACGTGACGCGCGTGCCTGCCACACCCGCCGGTGCCGAGGCGGCCCAGTCCAACGGTGCGAAAAGCGCTTCCGCATCCCGCCGCCGTTAGCGGCCGAGGGGCCGGTGGAACAGATCGGCGCCTCGCACTAGAATAGACGGCAACTCGGCAGCCTTGCGGACGCGAACCCCGGCATGTCCCTCACGCCAACGAATGAACGCGAACTGGTCGATGCCGTCGGCAAGCGCCACGACGTCGCCGGCGCGCAGGCGCGCATCGTTTCGTTGGTGCCGAGCATCACCGAGTTGCTGTTCGACCTTGGCCTCGCCCCGCAGATCGTCGGGCGCACCGGTTTCTGCGTGCACCCCAAGGATCGCGTCAAGCGCGTACCCAAGGTGGGCGGGACCAAGAGCATCGAGGTCGCGCGCATCAAGCGCCTGGCGCCCACCCACCTGGTCGTGAACATCGACGAGAATCCCCGCGCGGCGGTGGAGGAGCTGGCAAAGTTCATCCCCCACGTGGTGGTCACCCATCCGCTCGGTCCGCGCGACAATCTGCGGTTGTACCGCCTCCTGGGGGGAATATTCTCGCGGGAGGAGCAGGCTGAAGAGTTGTGCCGGCGCTTCGAGCAAAGCTTAGCAGAGACGGCGTCCGCGGCAGCGGCCTGGCCGCGCCAGAAAGTGCTGTATCTCATCTGGAAGTCGCCGTGGATGACCGTGGCGACGGACACCTATATCTCGCGCATGCTGGCCACCGTGGGCTGGGACAGCCACGAGGCGAAGAGTGAAGCCCGCTATCCCTCGCTCACACTGACGCCGGCGCTGCTCGACACCATCGCCTTCGTGCTCCTCTCCAGCGAGCCCTACAGTTTCCGCGAGCGGCACTGCGTCGAGGTTCTGGACCTGCTGCCCCCTAGCGCCCGTACCCGTGTGGCGCTCATCGACGGGGCCATGACGTCCTGGTACGGCAGCCGCGCGATCCAGGGGCTCGCTTACCTTCGGCAGTTCCGACAACAGCTAGGCTAAGAGCCCGGGCGCTCACTGCGCGCCCGGGACCGGCGCGCCCACGTCGGCGGCGCCAAGCAGGCTCGGCGTGTCGCCGCTGGCCAGGAGTCGGCCCGACATGCATAGCTGCCCAGCGGCTCACGACGTCTTGCGCGGCCTCGGTTTGGCTTTTCGCCTCTTGTCGGGCGGCGCAGCTACGGGATCGTTTGCAGCCTTGGAGTTAGGCGCCGCCGGTGCTTGCTCCACAGGCTGCGCGCTGATCCCGCCCGATGCCTGGGATTCCCCGCCGGACGGCTCGAGGCGGATCTTGACGTAGGACCCAGGCGCGTCCTCCAGCACCTTCAGCTTGCCGTCTCCTGGAATTCGCGCAGGAATTTTCTCACCGCCGAACTGGCTGACCCACGCGTTCCACTCCGGCCACCAGGAGCCGTCGTGGCGATCGGCACCTGCCAGCCACTCGTCGGCCGTTGCCGGCAGCCCGGAGTTGGTCCAATGGCAATACTTGTTCGCTGCGGGCGGGTTCACTACCCCGGCGATATGGCCCGATCCCGCGAGGAGGAACTTCACCGGCGTCGTGAACAGCCTGGCCCCCATATAGGTGCTCTTCCAGGGCGCGATGTGATCCTCGATGGTCGAGACGAAGCAGGCCGGCGCCTCGATCTTCGTCACATCGATCCGCTCGCCGGCCAGCGTGATGCCGCCCGGCTTCGTCAGCAGGTTCTTGATGTACATGTTGCGCAGATAGAACGTGTGCATCTTCGCCGGCATGCGCGTGGAGTCCGAGTTCCAGTACAGCAGGTCGAAGGGGAACGGGTCTTTGCCCAGTAAATAGTTGTTGACCACGAACGACCAGATCAGATCGTTGGCCCGCAGCAGGTTGAAGGTGCTGGACATCTCGGCGCCCTCGAGATAGCCGCGCTCGGCCATCTTCTTCTCCAGGTTCGCCAGCGCGGTTTCGTCCGTGAACACGCCCAGCTCGCCCGGCTCTGAGAAGTCGATCATCGCGGTGAAGAAGGTGGCGCTCTTGACGCGCCGCTCTCCCTTGGCCACCAGCCACGCGAGCAGGCACGTCAGCAGCGTGCCGCCCAGGCAATACCCGATGACATTGACTTCGTGCTCACCGGTCGCCTGCTCGACCGCCTCCAGCGCCGCCAGGGCACCCTCCAGCATGTAGGCGTCGAAACCCTTGTCGGCGTGCCGCTTGTCCGGGTTGACCCAGGACACCACGAATACGGTTTGACCCTGGGCCACGGCCCAGCGGATGAAAGAGTTCTTGTCGCGCAGATCGAGGATGTAGTACTTGTTGATCCACGGCGGGATGATGAGCAGCGGCGTGCGCCAGACCTGTTCCGTCGACGGACTGTACTGGAGCAGTTGCATGAGATCGTTCTGGTACACCACCTTGCCCGGGCTGGTGGCGACGTTCTCGCCCAGCCTGAAGGCCTTGTAGTCGGTCATGCTGATGGCGAGCCGGCCGTGCCCCCGCTCCAGGTCTTCGAGCAGATTATTCAGGCCGTCGATCAGGTTCTTGCCGCCGCTTTCCGCCGTGGCCTTCAGGACCTCCGGGTTGGTGAACACGAAATTGGTGGGCGCCAGCGCATCGACGAATTGCCGTGTGAAGAACCGCACCTTGCGCGCGGTCTGCGGGTCGAGGCCTTGGGCCTCGGTCACCATCTTCTGGATGTTCTCCGAGGCGATCAAGTAGGACTGCTTGATGTAGTTGAACAGGAAGTTGTTCTCCCACAGCTCGCTCTTGAAGCGGCTGTCGGACTTGGCCGGCTCCGCCACCGGCTCCGGCTGCTCGCCCGCCGCGCGCTGCAGAGCACCCGTCCAGAGACGAAGATAGTCCTGCCACATCTGCATTTGCGTCTCGACCAGCTTCCACGGGTTGGCCATCAGGCTGGCGCCCAGATCCAGGAAGGCGTGGGTCAGCCCCAGGTCGTCGCTCAGCGCGGGGGCCTTTCCCTCGCGCTGGTGCTCGAGGTATTTGTTGACGATCTTTTGGCTGCGTTCCGCGATTTCCGCGAGGGACTTCGCCATCTCGGGCACGTCGGGCGCCTGCGATGTGGGAGGAGTGTCGGTGGGTGTGGCCATGGTCGCCTCTGCCAGGGTAGGCGCGCGCCCGGTCCGGCGCGCTGGTGTTTTTTTATGACACGGGCGCTTGCATGAAGCGCAGGATGCAATCCGGACCGGCTTCGCGCACGATCCGGCGTTGATAGAGGAGATGATTCAGATGGGCGATCGCCTCACCCATCGCGAACACCATCTGGTGGTCGTCGAGCTGGCGGCGGAACAGCACGGGAACGATGTCCGCCGCGCTCGCGGGGTGATCGCAGGCGGCCAGGAGCTCATCCAGCCGCAGCCGATGGTGTTCGTGCAGCGCGGCTGCGCGCGGCCGCAACCCCTGGAACGGCAACCCATGGGAAGGCAGCACGAAAGTCTCGGCGGGAAGCTCGGCGTAGTGCTCCACCGAGCGCAGGAACAGGGCGAGCGGATCGCCTTCGGGCTCGCTGGCCCACACCGAGACGTTGGTGCTGATCTTGGGCAGCACCATATCTCCCGAGATCAGCACGCCCAGCTCCTCGCAATACAGAGCGGCGTGCTCTGGCGCGTGCCCGTAGCCCATGATCACGCGCCACTGTCGCCCGTCGATCCGGAGCACATCGCCGTCCAGCATGCGCCGGAAAGTGGCGGGCGGCTCGCTGATCGCTTTGCGGTAGGAGTGTTTGCGATTGCGTACCGCCTCCTGGCGCGCTTCGTCCAGCCCATGGCGGGCGAACAGGGCGAGCGAGGCTTCGGTGGTATGGCCGGGCAACTGTGCGAACACCACCTGGGCGGTGACGAATTCGGATTCAGTCATCCACAGCTCGACGCCGAAGCGTTGCGTGAGCCAGCCGGCGAGGCCGAAGTGGTCCGGGTGGTAGTGCGTCACCACGACGCGCCGGACAGGCAGGCCCGCAAGGCCCTCGGCGACGATCCGGTCCCACAGCCCGCGCGTGGCTTCGGAGTTGAGTCCGGTATCCACCAGGGTCCAGCCGCCTTCGTCGCGCAGCACCCACAGATTGATGTGGTCGAGTGCGAAGGGCAGCGGCATGCGCAGCCAGAACACGCCCGGCGCCACCTCCTGCCAGGTGCCGCCGGCCGGGGGCTGCGCAAAAGGAAAGGTGAGGGTCGGGTCGCCAGGTGGACGAGTCGCCGCAGGGGCGGGATGGTTCATGGAATGAAGAAGTCGGCCCAGCTGCGCGCCGTTGACCGACTATTCGGCCTCCGGGCAAGAGTCGAGCCATCTTAAACCATACGCCCCCTCCCGGGGTTAATTGTGCTGCACCGCCCGCGCGCGCTCCACGTAGTGTTGATACGCCGGGATTGCGATCGCCGCCGCAATCCCGACGACGAACACGACCGGGAGAATGAGCGCGATCACGATCGTGCCCATGGTGTTCGGCGGCGGCGGCGCGCCGTAGCGGTTGGAGTCCGGGGTGCCCGGAATGAACCAGAACAGCAGGTTCACCAGCGGGATGAAGATCAGCAGGCAGAGCCATCCCGAGGTGTTGAAGTCATGGCTGCGCTGGATGGTGAGCAGGATCTGGATCACGAACAGCGCGGCGTACGCCGCGAACATCGCAATGAACGCGACGGGGGCGAGGCCGGTTCCTCCAAGGACCGCCGCGACTCCACCCGCGATGGCACCGACCAGCACGGTCCAGCCGATGCTGTAGGCGATGTACCGGGCGCGTCCGATCCGCCCCGAAGCGGAGAAGGTCCGGACCGGCTGATACTCCTGTTCGTCCAAATCGCCGACAGCGGCCTTCGGCGCTCTATACGGGTTTGCTGCTTCCATGGCTGCCTCCTGGGGTTGATAACTCGATACCTTGCATGACATCGGCAAGGATGCGGGCCGACTTTAGCGTTATGCGTGGAAAATCACCGGCTAAGTGCAGGCGGAAGGAAAGCCGGGCAGCGACTATAATGAGCGGGTTGCACCAGGAGGTTACCGGCAATGAAGCTCACCGACGCCCAGGGCATCCGGCCCATTCCGGCCTTGAGCTTCGGCCTGGGTGAGACCATCGACATGCTGCGCGATACCGTGCGCAACTTCGCCGCTGTCGAGATCGCCCCGCGCGCCGCCGCCATCGACCACGACAACGCCTTCCCCATGGACCTGTGGCGCAAGTTCGGCCAGTTGGGCCTGCTCGGCATCACGGTCGAGGAAGACTACGGCGGCACCGACATGGGCTATCTGGCCCACGTCGTTGCGATGGAGGAGATCAGCCGGTCGTCGGCTGCGGTGGGGCTGTCCTATGGAGCGCACTCGAACCTGGCGGTGAATCAGATCCGCCGCAACGGCAGCGACGCGCAGAAGCGCAGGTATCTGCCGAAGCTCGTCTCCGGGGAGAACGTGGGCGCGCTGGCCATGAGCGAGGCCAACTCCGGTTCGGACGTGGTGAGCATGAAATTGCGCGCCGACAAGAAGGGCGACCGCTACGTTTTCAATGGCAACAAAATGTGGATCACCAACGGGCCGGACGCGGACGTGTTGGTGGTCTACGCCAAGACCGACGTGGCTGCCGGCCCCAAAGGCATCACCGCGTTCATCGTCGAGAAGGGCTACAAGGGCTTCACCACCGCGCAGAAGCTGGACAAGCTCGGGATGCGCGGGTCCAACACCTGCGAACTGGTGTTCCAGGATTGCGAGGTGCCCGAGGAGAACGTGCTGGGGCAAGTAGGCAAGGGCGTACAGGTGCTGATGAGCGGGCTGGACTTCGAGCGCGCCGTGCTCGCGGGCGGGCCGCTCGGCCTGATGCAAGCCTGCATGGACGTGGTGGTGCCCTATGTCCACGACCGCAAGCAGTTCGATCAGCCCATCGGCGAGTTCCAGCTCATGCAAGGCAAGCTGGCCGACATGTACACCACCATGAACGCTTGCAAAGCGTACGTCTACGCGGTCGGCCGAGCCTGCGACCGCGGCGAGCTGACGCGTAAGGACGCCGCCGGCGCCGTCCTCTACGCCGCGGAAAAGGCGACCTGGATGGCGGGTGAAGCCATCCAGTGCCTGGGCGGCAACGGTTATATCAACGAGTATCCGACCGGCCGGCTGTGGCGGGACGCCAAGCTCTACGAGATCGGCGCAGGGACGTCCGAGATCAGGCGGTGGTTGAT
>JBGPMS010000194.1:0-10837 GCA_041487115.1 Gammaproteobacteria bacterium | reverse complement strand
TTATCCCCCACAACTGGACACGTTCCGATGTGTTACTCACCCGTTCGCCACTCGCCACCAGGGTTGCCCCCGTGCTGCCGTTCGACTTGCATGTGTAAGGCATGCCGCCAGCGTTCAATCTGAGCCAGGATCAAACTCTTCAGTTCAATCCATAAAACTCGCAAAAATATCCGAGGCCAAAGCCTTCAGACCCCTTCGAGCCCAAAGACTTCGAACCCCTTTAACCGTGCGAGCACTTCCGATTCTTAGCCGCCCCTCCCAGGCTCTACCCACACCAGCCCTCGCGAGCCAGCACAGATCAAAACCCAGAAAGGACACCCACCAAAAGTGCCCACACCTATCGGCTGTGTATTTTTAAAGAGCGGTGCCGCAACAACCTACGCGGCGAGAAAACTTAAAGCTGTGGTTGCGGGGGCAGGATTTGAACCTACGACCTTCGGGTTATGAGCCCGACGAGCTGCCAGACTGCTCCACCCCGCGCCCGTTTTCGAGAGGCAACATTATAGGGGTGCAGCAGAGGCGGCGTCAACAAAGTGAAACGGGTGGCCGCGGGTACCCACTACCAAACGGGTCCGGATTCAGCCGGCAGCACCGACCCAATCGAGCACGGGAGCCCACTGCTCGAGGTCGCGTTCAGCCAGAGACGGCGGGAGGTCGAAGATGCTCAGGCCGTTGAACGCGGCGTTCGGATAGACCTGACTATCTCGGAGATAGCTCAAGACAGGGAGATCGAACTGACCGAGAAACGCCTCCAGCGTAGCCGCCGCCTTGGTTCTCGGATCGACACGCACACCAAGGATGCCTACGAACGCCTTGTTCTTGCGCACGGTCTTCTCCTCCCGGATGGCTTGCAGGAAGGCGCTGGTGGCGGCCATGTCGAATACCGACGGCTGGACCGGTATGAGGACCTTTTGAGCGATTTTGAGGGCGTGGGACAGGTTCTTACCGTGGAATGCGGCCGGTGAATCGATTACCAGCCAACGTCCCTTGCCCAGATCCGGCTCTCCCTCTTCCTCCCGCCGGTCCAGCCGATTGATCAAGGGCATGCTTCTCGGCCGCATGGCAAGCCACGTCAGCGAAGACTGCTGACGATCCAGGTCCCACAGGTAGACCTGCTGATCGCGGCTGGCGAGCCCCCCGGAGAGGTTTGTAGCGACCGTGGTCTTTCCCGACCCGCCCTTGGGATTCACGACTAGTATCGAGCGCACGTGCCGTTCCTCAAATGAGCCGGGTACTAACGGCTGGTCGCCTGACCCTGCACCCCGTGCCAGGCGGGTTCCTCGGGCTGCAACGGTGGTGGCTCGTTTCCGGCTGGCGATTCAGCCTCCAACAAGGTCCCCAGTTCGTCCAACGGGGGCAACTCGTCCAAAGATCGTAGCTTGAGGTCGTCGAGGAAGGACTTGGTGGTGGAGTAAAGGGCCGGCCGGCCGGGCACCTCTCGGTGTCCGACCACGTCGATCCAGCCACGGGCTTCCAGGGCTTTCAGCACGCCGCTGGAGACCGATACGCCGCGGATGTTCTCGATGTCGCCACGCGTCACGGGTTGCCGGTAGGCAATAATTGCGAGCGTCTCGAGCACGGCTCTGGAGTAACGCGGCGGTTTCTGGGGATTCAGGCGGTCGAGAAACCTCTGATATTCGATGCGGGCTTGAAACCGCCAGCCGCTGGCTACGCTGACGAGCTCCACCCCGCTGGTCTGCCAGTCGGTACGCAAATCTTCCAGCACGCGGCGCACCATGTCGGGACCAATCTGCCCATCGAACAGCTTACACAGCTCGGTCACCGCTAGCGGCTCGGGGCTGGTGAGAAGCGCGGTCTCCAGGACCGACTTTACGTGGGTCAAATCCTCAGGCGACTGATCCATCGTGGGCCTTCACATAGATTGGGGTGAAACTTCCCTGCTGCGTGATGTCGATCAGGCTTTCACGGGCCAACTCGAGTATGGCGAGAAGCGTAACCACAAGATCGGCAATCCCACGCAAAGGATTGAAAAGTTGAGTGAACTCCAGGAAGCCAGGGGTTTGAAGCCGGCGCAGGATCGAACTCATGCGCTCGCGGACGGACAATTGCTCCCGGGTCACCTTGTGATGTCGGGCCGACTTTGCACGCGCGATAAGACCGAGCCACGCGACCCGCAGATCCTCGGGGTCAACGCCGGGCAGTCGCACACTCGCCGTATCCTCGATCCATGCACACACCAGGGTGAAATCGCGGCCCAGCTGCGGCAACTCGTTCAGTGTCTGGGCGGCCTTCTTCATCTGCTCGTATTCAAGCAGCCGCCGAACGAGTTCGGCACGCGGGTCGATGTCCTCGGCGACTTCCTCACGGGGTCGCGGTAGAAGCATGCGAGACTTGATCTCGATCAGCAGGGCCGCCATGAGCAGGTACTCGGCGGCGAGCTCGAGCTGCTGCGCCCGCATGATCTCGACATAGCTCATGTACTGAGCCGTGAGCTGCGCCATGGGAATATCCAGCACGTCGAGGTTGTGCCGTCGGATCAGGTAGAGAAGCAGATCCAGCGGACCCTCGAAGGCCTCAAGGATGATGCATAGCGCGTCCGGCGGGATGAATAGATCCGCTGGAATGTTGATGACCGGCTGACCGTACAAGCGAGCGACTGGCGCGTCGGGGGCCTGCTCGATGCTCGGAAGCTGGTGGATTTGTGCGAGTCGCGTGGTGTCGTCTGCTCCTACTGAGACGTAATTCATTGTTTTTGCGTCTTAATCGACGGATGTGGATGCGGGACTCCGGCAGCGCAATCGGTGCCGAAAGCAAATTTTGTGGATTATCCGATAAAGGCGGCCTCGCTTCCAGGCCGATGTGCGCCGCCGCCCTTCGGGCCGCATACGCCGAAGAACGGTGCGCAATGGATCCGGTAAGCCTCTGAACTCGCAGCGCCAGCTCGGTCCTCTAATGTTTCCCACTGAACTGCCGTAAATCGATCGAAGCCAGCGGCGGCTCGCGTGCACGCCACGGCCGATCGAGGAAGCGAGGGACCGGACCGATGTCGGAGTTGCTGCGGCAGATCGACGCGAGGACTCAGCTCGCGGGAAACAACAAGTTGGAAATCTTGTTGTTCTCGCTCGGAACGGCCCCGTCGAGCGCGCGCCGAGAGACGTTCGGCATCAACGTGTTCAAGGTGCGCGAGGTCATGCGCACGCCCGCAATTACACGCGCTCCCGAGATGCCCCCGTCGGTGGAGGGCATGGTCAGCCTGCGCGGCAGCCTGGTCCCGGTGATAGACCTGACCAAATATTCAGGCATGTCCGTGCAGACGCACCCCGAAATCATGATCGTGACCGAGTACAACGGCCATACCCAGGGCTTCCTGGTCGAGGCGGTGGACACCATTCTGCGGCTGGATTGGTCGAGCATGAGGGTGCCACCCGACATGCTGGCCAAACAGACCGGAGGCTTTGTCACTGCTGTGACGGAGCTGCCGGACGGTCGTTTGGTGATGATGCTGGACGTAGAGCGCGTACTGTCGGAAACCTCGCGCTACGACGACCAGTTGTCCTACCAGACCCTCAAGCCGCTCGAGGTCGGAGAGCGCACCGTCCTGTTCGCGGACGACTCATCCGTCGCGCGCAAGCAGATCGTCCGCACGTTGGATGCGTTGCACCTGCGCCACGTGAGCACGATCAACGGCCTCCAGGCTTGGCGCGAACTGGAGAAGATCGCCGTCTATGCGCAAGCCAACCGGCGCAAGGTATCCGACATCATTCACGCAGTCCTTACCGATGTCGAGATGCCCGAGATGGACGGCTTCATTCTGACCAAGAGAATCAAGTCAGACCCGCGCTTTTCCGATATTCCCGTGATCATGCATTCGTCTCTGTCCGGCACGCAAAACCAGCATCTGGGGTTATCGGTCGGGGTGGACGAATATGTCTCCAAGTTCGAGCCGCAACGGCTGGCCGAAGCATTGGGCCGGCGGCTTGCGTCCCCCGCGTTGCCCGTGGAGGGATAGCCGGTGAACCTGGTCGCAGACCCGAACCTGCTCGACTCGGTCGACGCGCGCACCAAGCTCGCAGGCTCCAACAAGATGGAGATCCTGCTGTTCTCGCTGGGCACGCGCGAAACGTTCGGCATCAACGTGTTCAAGGTGCGCGAGGTGACCAAGACGCCGATGATCACTAAAACGCCCAACATGCCCGCTGGCGTCGAGGGCGTAATCTCCTTGCGCGGCAACATCATCCCGGTCATCAACCTCGCGCGCTTCGTCGGCGGCGCGCGGCATGCCGGCGCAATCGGCGCAACGATGATGGTCACCGAGTACAGCCGCCGCACGCAGGGATTCCTGGTCGAGTCGGTGGACCGTATCGTGCGCGTGGACTGGGACAAGGTCCGCTCGCCGGACACGGTGATCAGCGGCCACGACGGCCTGATCACTGCGATTACCGAACTGCCCGGCAGCAAGCTGGTATCGATCCTGGACGTGGAGCACATCCTGGCCAACGCATTCGGCGAGCCGGCCATTCCCGAACTGGACCCGGTCGCCGCGACCGGCGAGGTCACCGTTTTCTTTGCCGACGATTCGCTGGTCGCCCGCAAGGAAATCTCTCAAGTCCTGGATCGACTCCAGGTCAGATATCACCAGGCCACCAACGGGCAGGAGGCATGGGACCGGTTGCAGAGCATGGCGCGGCGCGCAGCCCAGGACAGCCGGCCACTCACGCAGCAGCTGAACCTCATCCTGGTTGATGCCGAGATGCCGGAGATGGACGGCTACGTGCTCACGCGGCACATCAAGGCCGACCATCGCTTCGACGGTGTGGCAGTCGTGATGCATTCGTCGCTGTCGTCTGCCGCCAATCGTGCCATGGGCAAGAGCGTCGGGGTGGATGCCTACGTTGCCAAGTTCGACCCGGTGGTGCTTGCCGATACGCTGCGCCCGCTGCTCCAGAGATGATTCCCCCGTATCAGCCTTCGTCGATGAAGCCGAACCTTCCACACACCGCCGAGCCTGCCCCAGGCTCGGTCCTGCGCGGAGGCCCGAATGGTTAGCAAGGACCTCAAATTTCTAGTGGTCGACGATTTCTCCACCATGCGCCGGATCGTGCGCAACCTGCTCAAGGAGCTGGGCTTTACCAACGTGGAAGAAGCCGAAGACGGGATCGTCGCCCTGCAAAAGCTGCGCGCCGGGGGGTTCGACTTCGTTGTCTCCGACTGGAACATGCCCAACATGACCGGTATCGAGTTGCTGAAAGCGTTGCGCGCCGATCCCGGCCTCAAGCACTTGCCATTGCTGATGGTGACGGCCGAGGCCAAGAAGGAGAACATCATCGAGGCTGCCCACGCGGGTGCAAACGGCTACATCGTCAAGCCCTTCACGGCAGCAACGCTGGACGAGAAGCTGAACAAGATCTTCCAGACCATGCAGACAGGCGGAGCTGTCACATGAAGCGCGCCGCCAACACCGAGGCGCTCGCCGACTCGGCGGAGCTCGAAGCGCTGTTCGATAGCATCGCTGCCGCCAGCCGCAACGAGCGCGATGACAGCGCGGCCAGCGCCCCGCAACAGGCGGACAAGGTCATCTCACAGATCGGCCATCTCACGCGCAAGCTGCATGACGCCCTGCGCGAGTTGGGGTACGACCGTGCGCTGCAAGAGGCCGCCCACGCCATTCCGGACGCGCGCGAGCGACTCGCCTACGTCGCCACCATGACCGAACAGGCGGCGGTGCGGGCGCTCAACGCCATCGAGACCGCCAAACCGATCCAGGATCGACTGGGAGCGGAGGCCTCCGCCCTGGCGCAAGACTGGGAGCGGGTGTTCAAGCGTGACCTTGGCGTCGAGGAATTCAAGGCGCTGGCCGAGCGTACTCGCGTCTACCTCCTGGCCGTGCCTACACAGACCGAGGCGACCAACGCGCAGCTGATGGACATCATGATGGCGCAGGATTTCCAGGATCTGACCGGCCAGGTGATCAAGAAGATCGCCGACATCTCCCAGGACGTAGAGAGGCAATTGCTGCAACTGCTGGTGGAAAACTGTCCGCCCGAGCGGCGTGAGGTGGCACAGTCGCTCGGTCTGCTGAACGGGCCAGTCGTCGTCGCCGCCGGGCGTAGCGACGTTGTAACCAGCCAGACTCAGGTGGATGACCTGCTGGAAAGCCTGGGTTTCTGATTCTGCGGATCGCCATTCTTGAACCGAGGAAGTCGAACCAAAAATGAGCGCGTTCCAGGGGATGGAAGAGCTGTTGCAGGATTTCTTGACCGAAGCCTCGGAGCTGCTGTCCGACGTCGACAACAAGCTGGTGGACCTGGAGCAGCGTCCGGGCGACCGCAAGCTGCTGAACGACATCTTCCGCGGCTTCCACACCATCAAGGGCGGAGCCGGGTTTCTCAACGCCACCGAGCTGGTGGCGCTGTGCCATCTCACCGAAAACTTGTTCGACAAGCTGCGTACCGGCGCGATGGTGCTCGACGCGGCCAGCATGGACGTCATCCTCGAGGCCACCGGAGCGGTTCGCAGCATGTTCGGCTCACTTGCGCAGTCAGCGATGCCGCCCGCCGCTGACCCTGCGCTGCTGGGTGCTCTCCAGGCTGTACTGGACGGCGGCGAATCCAAGCCCGCGCAGGCGCGACTCACCGCCGGAGCGAAGGCTGAAGTGCCGCTGCCGCTCCGGTCGGTCGACTTCGATGCGGTCGACTGGGTGGGCCTGTATGAGGCTGTGGCCGGACCGTTCGCTCCAGGGGCGCAGCCGACCGCGCCAGTTCGACCGAAGACGGGCCTTGGCGCGGAGGGGCACTCGCCCCATGGCCGGCGTGCGAGCGACCAGCCGGACGTCGAGGGCATGCGGGTAGGCCGGCGCGATACCGACAAGGTCGCCGTGTCGGCGGAGTCCACCATCCGCATCGACACCTCACGCCTGGATCAGGTGCTCAACCTGTCCGGCGAGATCGGGCTGGCCAAGAACCGCCTCAACTGTCTGCGCACCGATCTGGTTCAGGGCAAGACCGATACTGAGACGTTGCGCGCTCTCGATCAGGCGGTCAGCCACCTGGATTTACTCGTAGGCGATCTGCAGAACGCGGTCATGAAGACCCGCATGCAGCCGGTCGGGCGGCTGTTCCAGAAATATCCGCGTGTGGCCCGCGACCTGGCGCGCCAGCTCGGCAAGCAGGTCGGCCTCGAGATCTCGGGTGAGGAGACCGAGCTGGACAAGACCATGATCGAGGACCTCAACGATCCGTTGATTCATCTGGTGCGCAATGCGGTCGACCACGGCATCGAGACCCCGGAGGAGCGTGCGGCGCAGAAGAAGCCGCCAGCGAGCATCGTGCGCCTCGCCGCGGAGCAGGTCGGCGACCACATCATCATCCAGGTCAGCGACGACGGGCGCGGCATGCGGCCTGATGTGCTGCGCCGAAAGGCGGTGGACAAGGGGCTGATCGACGCCGAGACTGCCGCCAACATGGACGACCAGGAAGCCCTCAGGCTGGTGTTCCTGCCCGGCTTTTCCACCAAAGACAGCGTCAGCAGCGTCTCCGGCCGCGGCGTGGGCATGGACGTGGTGAAGACCAACATCCAGAAGCTCAACGGCCGCATCGACATCCGCTCGGTAGTCGGCGAGGGTACCGTCTTCACCATCCACCTGCCCCTGACGCTGGCTATCTTGCCGGTGCTGGTCATCAAGGTGGGCGAGCAGCCGTTCGCGGTGCCGCTGTCGCTGGTCCGCGAAATCATCCCGATCAACCCGGACGAAGTGCAAGAGGTGTCCGGCCGGGCCACCATGATGATCCGCAACGAGGTGCTGCCCATCCGATCGCTCGCCAGCATGATCGGCTGGCCGGTGGACAAGCCGCCCGCCTACGGGGTGCTGATGCAATCTGCCCTGCGCTCGTTCGTGCTCGCGGTGGATGGCTTCGTCGGGCGCGACGACGTGGTGATGAAGCCGCTCGACGACATCAAGCCCAAGGGGGTCGCAGGCGCGACCCTGTCCGGAGACGGTTCCGTGGTATTGGTGCTCGACATGGAGCAACTGCTGGCCGAACCGGCCCGCGAAACCCGGGAGGAGTTGTTCAAGCTTGCCGCCTGACTGCGCTAGGTTCTATAGGGAAGGTCTGACACCGGAGTATGACTATGCTCGATTCCTCTTTGCTCGTCCGCGCGCCGGTCCTCAACCGGAGGCAGGAAATCGTGGGCTACGATCTGCGCCTGTCTGCGGCCGGCGCTTCCGAGTTGAGCGGGCACGGCCTGCTGCGTCTTCTGGCCGGTGGCAGCGAGCAGGAAAATTTCTTCCTGCGCCTGCCGAACCGTTTCGCCTTAACCGACAGTGCTCAGATCGACTCCGACAAGCCTGCCGCCGAGAGCACCGGCCGCGTGGTGGTCGAGCTGGACCCCACTGCGCAGCCGGGCGAGCCCCTGCTGCCGCGGGCCAGGAAGTTGAAAGCCGCTGGATTCGGCATCTGCGTGCAACGACCCTACAGCGTGTCGATCCCCTCGGAAACGCTCGACCTGGCGTCCCACTTCACCATCGACGCAGCCGAACTGACCGGGGATCTGGAAAAGACCTGTAACCGCTTGCGCAACCATTCCGCCAAGCAGATCGCCGTGGGCGTGACTACGCTGAAGGGATTCGACGCTACCTCTCGCGCCGGGTGCGATTTCTTCCGCGGCTATTTCTTTACCCAGCCGCAAGCCGAGCAAACTCACTCGATCAGCTCCAACTACGCCACCATCGTTTCGCTCATGAAGCTCGCGCAGGACAACGCGCCGGTGGGCAAGATCGAAGAAGCCTTGAAACGCGATGCCACCCTGGCCTACAAGCTGTTGCGCTACATCAACAGCGCCGGTTTCGGGCTGTCCTGCGAGATCCAGTCGTTCCGCCACGCCGTGGCTGTGCTGGGCTACAAGAATCTGTATCGCTGGCTCGCACTACTGCTGGTGACGGCCGCCCGCGATTCCACGTCGTCGGCGCTCGTCACCACGGCGATCACCCGCGGACGCCTTGCGGAGCTGGTCGGTCACGGCATGTTCGATCAACAGGAGCGGGACAACTTGTTTATCGTCGGCGCCTTCTCCCTGCTGGACGTGATCCTCAAGGCACGTCTGGACACGATCGTCGAACAGATCCCGCTGTCGGCGAACGTGCTCGACGCCCTGTTCCGCCGCGAAGGCCCCTACGGCCCTATCCTGTCGGTGGTAGAGGCAACCGAGGCCTTCGATCAACCGGAGCGTCGCGCCAAGGCGTTAGAAGTGGCGGAACTGCTGGGCCTTACCCGAACGCAGCTCAACCGCGCCCAGCTCGACGCCCTGGCCTGGGCCGAAGGCCTGATCCGATAGGACAGGCACGCGACGAGTCTGCCGCTAGACGGCCCTGGTTCGCTCAGGCAGCCCTTGGCTCCGCCGTGCCGGCCACTTTGTTGAAGACGAAGCGGCCGCCGCCATAGTCCACCATCACTGCATCCTTGGGCCCGATCCGCCCCTCCAGAATCTCTTTCGCCAGCGCGTTCTCGAGCAACGACTGGATGGCACGTTTGAGCGGTCTGGCGCCGTAGAGCGGGTCGAAGCCCACTTTGGCCAACTCCGCCAGGACCGCGTCGCTCACTTCCAGCTTGATGTCCAAAGCCGCAAGCCGCTGCTCCAGGTAGGCGAGCTGAACCTTGGCGATGGACCTGATGTTCTTCTCGTCCAGCGCGTGGAATACCACCACCTCGTCGATGCGGTTGACGAACTCGGGTCGGAAGTAGTTCTTGACCTCGCCCATCACGGCTAGCTTGATCACCTGGTAGTCGCCCCCCGCCATCTGCTGGATCATCTGCGAGCCCAGGTTGGAGGTCATCACGATCACTGTGTTCTTGAAGGAGACGGTGCGCCCCTGTCCATCGGTCATGCGGCCGTCGTCCAGCACCTGGAGCAGCACGTTGAAGACGTCGGCATGCGCCTTTTCCACCTCGTCCAGCAGGATCACTGCGTACGGCTTGCGCCGCACGGCTTCCGTGAGGTAACCGCCTTCCTCGTAGCCGACGTACCCCGGTGGCGCGCCGATCAGACGCGCCACCGAGTGCTTCTCCATGAACTCGGACATGTCGATCCGGATCAAGTGGTCCTCGGCGTCGAATAGAAACGCGGCCAGCGCTTTGCACAGTTCGGTCTTACCTACACCCGTAGGGCCGAGGAACAGGAACGATCCGTACGGCCGGTTGGGATCGGCCAGACCGGCGCGCGAGCGGCGGATGGCATCGGACACGAGGCGAACCGCTTCGGGTTGCCCCACCACCCGCTCCTGCAGGTGCTCCTCCATGTGCAGCAGCTTCTCGCGCTCGCCCTGGAGCATCTTCGAGACGGGAATGCCGGTCGAGCGCGACACAACTTCGGCAATCTCCTCCGCGCCGACCTGGGTGCGCAGCAGCCGGTGCCGCGCCTGCGCATCACCGGCAGACTCGGCTTTCTTCAGTTGCGACTCGAGCTGCGGAAGGCGCCCATACTGCAACTCGGAAACCTTCTGCCAATCGCCCTTGCGCTTGGCCGCCTCCATCTCCACTTTCAGGCGTTCGATCTCCTCCATGATGTGCTGGGTGCCCTGGACCTGGGCCTTCTCGGCCTTCCAGATCTCTTCCAGATCGGCGTACTCGCGCTCGAGCTTGGCGATCTCCTCCTCGATCAGCGTGAGGCGCCGGCGGGACGCCTCGTCCTTCTCCTTCTTCACCGCTTCGCGCTCGATCTTGAGCTGGATCATCCGGCGTTCCAGCTTGTCCATCACCTCCGGCTTGGAGTCGATCTCCATCTTGATCCGTGCGGCGGCCTCGTCGATGAGATCGATGGCCTTGTCCGGAAGGAAGCGGTCGGTGATGTAGCGGTGGGACAGCTCGGCCGCGGCGACGATGGC
>JBGPMS010000193.1:0-10858 GCA_041487115.1 Gammaproteobacteria bacterium | reverse complement strand
TCTCTGAACTTATGGGTGATGAGGAGGACGGATAGATGGCCCGCGCTGGTCATCTGATGCAGCAGACCCAGGATGTCGTCCGCCTCCGCTGGCGTCAGCACCGAAGTCGGTTCATCGAGGATCAAGATGCGGCACTGAAGGTAGAGTTGCTTCAAGATCTCCACCTTCTGTTTCTCGCCCGCCGCCAGCGTACTCACCTGTGCCGCCAAATCGATTTTGAACGGCATGTCCTGCATGAAGTGCCGCAGGCGCGCGTTTTCCGCCTTCCAGTCGATCCACGCAGGCAGATCGGCACGTGCCAACAAGAGGTTCTCTGCCACCGTCATCCGCGGCACGAGAGTGAAGTGCTGATACACCATGCCAATGCCTAGCGCATGGGCATGGCGCGGGCTCGCGATTGCTTGTTCCTCGCCAGCCAGGGATACCACTCCTTTGTCCGGCGCGTGGTATCCCATTACGCACTTGACCAGCGTACTCTTGCCGGCGCCGTTTTCCCCGAGCAAAGCATGGAAGGTGCCGGGCTCCAGGAGCAACGAGACGTCATCGAGGGCAACCACCGACCCAAACCGCTTGGTCATCCCAGTGATCTGGAGACGCGGCGCCAGCGCGCGACGTGGTCGCTCGGGCCGGTCGGCGCCGGGATCGCCTCGGGCCGAAACCAATCCACCTACCATAGCGGCGCCCCGCCCAACGCGTGGTTCTTGCCGGGTCAGCGCCTTGCGCTCGCTACGCGGATTTGCGCCTCGGTTCGAGCGATCCGACGTACGTGCGCTCAGGCGCGGCGAAGCCGCACGAAGTGCCGTCGGTGACCTTTACGGCTGCCTCCCAAGGCAGGCGGTACTTCCCGGCCAGCATGTCGTGCATATAGGTATATGGGCAATCCTGTGCGCCGCCTTTTACGGCAACATACCCGCGGTGGCCTAGCTGATAGATGTTGTTCTCCACCCCCCATTCGGCACGCGCCTCGCGTACGAGATCCGGGCGCAGCTCGCAGGTGATGATCTCATCGGGGCGATGGCTGCCCTCGACCAGCAGGGTGCCATCGAAATCGCAGAACATCCCTTCACCCATGGAATCGAAGCTGCCGTCCGATCCGCACATGCAAACGCTCGCGGTGCACATGAGGTTGCAAAAGGCGTTCGCTTGATTGGTCACCCTCCAGGAATGGCGGATGGGAGCGGTGTATCCGGCGGTGCGGATCATGATTTCCGCTCCCTTGTAGGCTGCTTCGCGCGCCATCTCCGGGAACATGCCGTCGTGACAGATGATGAGCGCGATCTTGGATCCATTGGGCCCGTCGCAAACTGGAATGCCGAGGTTGCCCGGCTCCCACGGCTCGACCGGGACCCACGGATGGAGCTTGCGATAGTAGAGCTTCAACTCACCTTTGTCGTCGACGATGATCCCGCTGTTGTACGGATTGCCAATCGGGTTGAGCTCCATGATCGAGAAGCAGCCCCAGATCTTGTTCTCCATGCAGGCACGCTTGAAGGCCGCCACTTCGGGTCCGTCCAGACGGCACATGATCTCCGGATTGGTGTCCATGGACAGCCCATGCAGGGAGTACTCCGGGAACACCACGAGATCCATCGACCCCAGGTTGCGCCGCGCCTTGGCGACCATGTCGCAGATCTTTTGTGTTTGTGCAGCGAGATCCTGGGTAGTCTTTACGATGGGCAACTGGAGCTGCACCACTCCCAGCACGACGCCACGCGGGGATTTGTTCAAACCGCCAAGTCCGCTCATGAGTCTTCTCCTCGTTTAGTTAAGCACGCCGCTATTGCCTAGCCGGCTTCACGATTCGCCTGCTCTCGCCACGACTCCCGAGCCGTCGTTGCCGCCGCAAGCTATTGTATGTTATACGTCCACTACGTGCTCTCTAGTCACTTAGCACGGTTCGAATTGCGGCGAAACCCGCGCCTTGGCCGCAAATCGGCGCGCGCGCGCGGCGGCAGACAATAAGAGACGGCGGTACTGGCGGGAGCGGGAAGCCTCCAGAGCGCACGGTCGTCCAGCGAGCCCGCCCGCGCAGACAGCAGTCCGCTCGGGAATGGGATGTGCAAGCGAGGCGCAAAACAAAAAAAGCATCAGCTACCCGATGCGTCCTAACAACCCCTGGAGGAGATACGACATCATGGCAGACCATTACGCAGTCTCACGCAGGTCATTCCTCAAGGTCGCCACGGCCAGTGCTGCGGGCGTGCTGACCTATTCCTGGTCGCCGTTGGAAGCGCTCGCCGCCACCGACCTTGTAGTCGGCGCCCTCTATGTTGGACCCAAGACCGATTACGGCTGGAATCAGGCGCACGCCGAGGGCGTCGCCACGCTGAAGAAGTCCGGCGTCAAGGTCGTCGAAGAAGAGCGCGTACCGGAGACCGTTCAGGTGGCAAAGAGCATGGAGAGCATGATCAAGTTGGACAAGGCGACGCTTATCTTCGCGACGTCGTTCGGCTACTGGGATCAGATGCTCAAGACGGCGGAGAAGTACCCGAACGTGCAGTTCCTGCATGCGGCACCCACGGTGTGGAAGGAGGGGATGCCGAAGAATGCCGGGAGCTACAACGGGTACATCGACGAGGCCCAGTATGTATCGGGCATCGTCGCCGCTCACGCCTCGAAAACCGGGAAGCTCGGCTTTGTCGGCGCCAAGCCCTATCCTGCCTCACTGCGCAACATCAACTCCTTCACCCTGGGCGCCCGCACCGTCAATCCGAAGGCGACGACGCAAGTCATATTCACCGGCGACTGGGTGCTTCCGGTAAAGGAGGCGGAATCCGTCAATAGTCTTGCCGACCAGGGAATCGACGTGGTCACTTGCCATGTGGACAGTCCCAAGGTCGTGGTGGAAACGGCCGAGAAGAGAGGCATTTATTCGTGCGGGTATCACATGAATCAGGCCGTACTCGCACCCAAGGGATACCTCACCGGAGCGGAGTGGAACTGGGAAAAGTTGTACGCCGATTACGTGCAGTGGATGCGTGAAGGTAAGCAGTGGCCGCATCTGGTGCGCGGTGGCCTGAAGGAGCGCATCGTGCGTAACTCTCCTTACGGGACGGCCGTGAGCGAGAAAGCACGCAAGCAAGCCGACGCGGCAAGGGACAAATTCATGAGCGGCAGTTTCGTCATCTACAAAGGTCCGATCAAGGACAACACAGGGAAGACCGTCATAGCCGCAGGCGAGTCGCACGGTCAGACAGACGTGTGGCTGGAGTCGATGAATTGGCTGGTCGAAGGAGTGATCGGGTCCACCACGGGCTAGCATTGCCGAATGGGAGGGCTCGGCGGAAATTGGCGCGCAACCGCGGAAGCAGCGACTGTTTCCGCGGCTGCGCTCGCCGCGTCGATGGCCCTGTTTGGAGTCTTCTTGGCGCTATCCGGCGCCAATCCCATCGACGTCTTCGCGTCGATATATCGTGGCGCGTTCGGCAGTTGGTTTGCGTGGCAAAACACTCTTCAACTTGCAGCGCCTTTTATGCTCACCGCACTGTGCACCGCGTTGCCCGCGCAACTGGGGCTGATCGTGATCGGCGGCGAGGGCGCCCTCATCATCGGCGGCATCGCAGCGGTCGTAGCGGCGCTGGCGATGCGAGGCGCGCCGCCTTTCGCAGTGATCGTGGGAATGATGGCGGGAGGCATGGCGGCCGGCGGCCTCTGGGTTGGGCTGGCTGGCGCGCTGCGGGCGTATCGTGGGGTCAACGAGACGATCAGTACCCTTCTGTTGAACTACATCGCCATTGCGCTCATGAACCATCTGGTAACCGGGCCGATCCGCGACCCCGAGGTGGTGAACAGGCCATCGAGCTGGCACGTCGGCGAAGCCAATATGATCGGGTCGATCCCCGGCATGGACGTCCACTGGGGGTTGGTGATCGGGTTGGTCGCCTGCGCCGCTGCTTTTGTGCTGATGCATTCCACAGTATTCGGTTTTGCGGCCCGCATGGTTGGCGGCAATGTGCGCGCGGCACGCCTCGCTGGTCTGCCCGTGCCGCTGCTTACCATAACCGCCTGCATGATCGGGGGTGCGGCAGCCGGCCTTGCTGGCATGGTCGAGGTGGCTGCGGTCCATGGGCGCGTAAGCTCCTCTCTCGTGGTCGGCTATGGTTACACCGGGGTATTGGTTGCCTTCATCGCGCGACAGAATCCGTTGGCGGTAGTCCCGACCGCAACTCTGCTCGGCGGGATCAATGCGAGCAGTGGCTTAGTGCAGCGCACGCATGATTTGCCCGACGCGACCGTGCTGGTCATGCAAGGGATTATTTTTCTGATGATACTGGTGAGCGAGCCGTTGTACGGACGCTTTCGCATGTTGCAACGACAATCCATCTGAGATGGATAGCGTCATACCCTTGGGTTGGTGGGGAGTCCCGCTTGCCGTGCTCGGCGGAGCGATTCGAGCCGGCACTCCGTTCATCTTTGTCAGCCTCGGGGAATGTTTGACCGAAAAGAGCGGTCGCATCAACCTCGGGTTGGAAGGCACGCTCGTCATGGGCGCGATGAGCGCCTATGGCATTTCCTACCTCACCGGCTCGCCGTGGCTGGGCGTGCTGGTTGCCGGAGGGTCCGGCATGGTGCTGGGCGCGCTGCATGCCTGGGCATGCTCGCGCCCTCGGGTCAACGACATCGCGGTCGGTATCGCGTTGATGGTGTTTGGCACGGGCTTGGCGTTCTACCTCGGGAAACCGTTCGTTCAGCCGAAGGCACCGGGACTGCCTGCGATCGAGTTGGGCTGGTGGAGCGACCACAGCCAGGTCCGCGCTGCGCTTCAGGTCAATGCGCTCTTCGCCGTCGGCCTGGTGCTGGCACCGCTGCTGCGGTGGGGGTTGTACAACACCCGCTGGGGGCTGGCGGTGCGAGCTGCCGGGGACAGCGCCGACGCGGCTCAGTCCCTGGGCTATCGAGTCGATCGGATTCGGTTGATCAGCACCGCGCTCGGAGGCTTTCTCGCCGGGGTCGGCGGGGCGTTTCTCTCCCTTTATTTTCCGGGCAGTTGGAATGAAGGTTTGTCCAGCGGGCAAGGCCTGATGGCTGTCGCTCTGGTCATCTTCGCGCGATGGGATCCGATACTGTGTGTCCTCGCCTCGCTGTTGTTCGGCGGTGCCAGTGCCCTGGGTCCGGCCCTGCAATCGGTAGGTATCACCTCAGGCTACTACCTTTTTAATGCAGCACCGTACGTACTGACGTTGTTGATCATGGTTGCCACGTCTTCGACGCGCCGACTCATGAAGGGCACCCCTGGCGAGCTCAGCGTCAGCAAATGACGCGGTACCCCTGCGCAGGATGCACGCAGATGGATACCAATCATCGGCTTGAGGCAGCCGGTTGGACGAATTGATCAAACTCCCTTGGAGCGTCAGGACTTCCCCAGCTTTCCGCAGACGAACTCCAGCGTCGCTTCGCCATGCGTATTCGGGCGCACATCTTCCCAGAGGCGACGCTGCATGCGACCCGAGGACCAGACCACGTCGTCGTTCGGGCCGATCATGTCGATCTGCACCACGCGGTTGATGTGGCGCGCGCAGTCCAGCTCGACGACGCCCAGCGTCTCCTTGAACACTCTGGCCGTGCCGCCGAGGTTCTCTGTCAACGGGTGCGTATAGACGCCTTTCTTGAGCACGCGAATGGTGTCGGCCTCGATCTCGATCGACGCCAGGTCCACGTAGTACCTGGCCTCGGTGTCGGCGCCGATCTCGACCCACTCTGCGGCGTGCGCCGTGCTCGCCAGCAGCGCCATGAGCAATGCCAGGATCGTTCTCATCGATTCCCTTCCCCCAGCAGACATAAGGTCCCTCTCCCCAGCAGAGATAAGGTCACTCTCCCCTGCAGAGATAAGGTCCCTCTCCCCTGCAGAGATAAGGTCCCTCTCCCTCCGGGAGAGGGTAGGGTGAGGGCTGGAGAGGGTAGGGTGAGGGACCTTATTTCTGTCGCAAGATTCGCCAAATCGTTCGACCCACACACGAGCCGGATGACCCCGGAATCTCCAGCCGCCAAGACGGTTCGACCGACTTATTGCTGTTGCTGACCCAGGTGCGGCGCAGAGCTCGGCAGCGCACCCTCAATGTCGGGCGCGCGCCGCAGGTCGAGTGTGAAAGGAAACTCGGGGTTGGTGCGTTCGGCAGAGTACTGCATCGCACCCGGCGTGTGGCCATAGGGGGTGAAGCGGGCCATGCGCCGCGCCTCGGCTTCGTTGGCGTTGACCGGAAAGCTATCGTAGCTGCGCCCGCCTGGATGCACGACGTGGTAGGCGCAGCCGCCCAGCGAACGCCCGCTCCACACGTCGAGCAGGTCGAACACCAGCGGTGCGTGAACCGGGATCGTGGGATGCAGGGCCGAAGGCGGCTGCCAGGCTCGATACCGCACGGCGGCGACATACTCTCCATGCGTGCCGGTCGGTGCGAGAGGGACCGGGCGGCCATTGCAGGTGGCCACGTAGCGCGTACCGGTCATGTGCCTGACCTTGAGCTGCATGCGCTCCACGGACGAATCCACGTAGCGCGAGGTGGCCCCCGCCCGTACCTCTTCGCCCATGACGTGCCACGGCTCCAGTGCCTGGCGCAGTTCCAGCTCGATGCCCTGGTAGACCACCGTGCCGTAACGCGGAAAGCGGAACTCGAAGAAGGGTGCGAACCATTCGAACCGAACCGGATAGCCGGCTCGCTGCAGGTCCAGCACGACGTCGCGCATGTCCTGGGCAACGAAATGCGGCAGCATGAAGCGGTCGTGCAGGCTGGTGTCCCAGCGGATCGGCTTCCCCGGGTACGGCTCCCGCCAGAAGCGGGCAATGAGCGAGCGCAGCAGCAGCATCTGCACACAGCTCATCTGGAAGTGCGGCGGCATCTCGAAGGCGCGGAACTCGAGCAGGCCCAGCCGCCCGGTCGCCGAGTCCGGCGAGTACAGCTTGTCGATGGAGAACTCGGCCCGGTGGGTGTTGCCTGTCAGGTCCACCAGCAGGTTGCGCAGCAGACGATCCACCAGCCACGGCGTGAGCGTCTCCACACCTGGCTGGTTGCGACGGTCCATCTCCTGGAACGCGATCTCCAGCTCGTACAGGTTGTCGTCGCGGGCTTCGTCCACGCGCGGCGCCTGGCTGGTGGGCCCGATGAACATGCCGGAGAACAGGTAGGAGAGCGCGGGATGGTTCTGCCAGTAGCCAATCAAGCTGCGCAGCAGGTCCGGCCGGCGCAACAGCGGACTGTCCGCCGGCGTGGGGCCGCCCACGGTCACGTGGTTACCGCCCCCGGTGCCGGTGTGGCGGCCGTCGAGCATGAACTTCTCGGTGCCGAGCCGGGTCAGGCGCGCCTCCTCGTACAGCACGCGCGTATTGGCGACCAGCTCCTCCCAGTTTCGCGCAGGGTGGATGTTGACCTCGATCACGCCCGGGTCCGGGGTAATGGCGAACTTCTGCAGCCGTGGATCGAGGGGCGGCAGGTAGCCTTCGAGCACCACCGGCACGAGCGTCTCGCGCGCGGTTTCCTCGATCGCGTAGATGAGCGCGATGAAGTCTTCCACCGTCGTGACCGGCGGGAGGAATACGTGCATCCGGCCCTCGCGTACCTGGACGCAGAGCGCGGTATGGATGACCGCTCGCGCGGACGCACGAGTTTCGACCACCAGTCTGGGCGGCGGCTCGGGTACACGCGCATCGGCCGGCGGCGGTCCTGCAGGCTGCAGCGGCGCGCGCTTGTCGAACGGGTCCGGCGGCAATGGAACGTCGCGGTCGGCGGGGGCCACTACGGGCAGCGAATCCAGCGGCAACCGCAGGCCGAGCGGCGAATCGCCGGGGACCAGGTATAGATGCTCGCGCCGCAGCGGCCACGGGCTGCTGCGCCAGCGACGGCCCTCAACCGTCGCCCCGGCGGGTTCGATCGGCAGCACATAGCCCGCGGGATGCATCAACTCCCCCTGCAGCAGGCGTGCCAGCCGCGAACGCTCGGCCGGGTCGGCGAGGTCGCGCTCGAGCGGATCGAAATTAACCGGGATGTCCTGCTCCTTGCGCAGGACGTCCCACACGTCCTCGTAGGCCGCGATGATGTAATCGCGATGCACGCCCAGCCGCGCCGCCAGCACCCGGGCGAAGGCCTGCGCGTCGGAGTGCTTGAGACCGTAGTCCTTGCCGTCCTCGGCCACGAGCCTGGCGTCGCGCCATAGCGGGAGACCATCGGTCCTCCACAGGCAACTCAGCGCCCAGCGCGGCAGCGGCTCGCCCGGATACCACTTCCCCTGACCGTAATGCAACAGCGCACCTGGCCCGAATCTCTGCTTGAGCCGCAGCAGCAGTTGTGCAGCGAGCCTGCGCTTGTCCTGGCCCAGCGCCGCGTAGTTCCACTCCAGCCCGTCCATGTCGTCGATCGAGACGAAGGTCGGCTCTCCGCCCATGGTCAAGCGTACGTCGCCCTGGGCAAGCTCTGCTTCCACCGTGCGGCCCAGGGACTCGATCTCGTTCCATTGCACCGCGGTGTAGGGCTTGGTCACGCGCGGGTCCTCGTGAATGCGCGTCACCTTCATCTCGAACCCGAACTGCGTCTCGCACATGTCGGTGAAGCCGAACACCGGCGCCGCGCTCGCCGGCACCGCGGTGCAGGCGACGGGGATGTGGCCCTCGCCCGCCATCAGCCCGGAAGTAGCGTCGAACCCGATCCAGCCGGCGCCTGGAAGATAGGCCTCGGCCCAGGCATGCAGATCGGTGAAGTCGTGGTCCGGGCCGCCCGGGCCGTCCAGAGATTTGACGTCGGCGGTGAGCTGGATCAGGTAACCCGACACGAAGCGCGCGGCGATCCCCAGATGCCGGAGGATCTGCACCAGCAGCCAGCCACTGTCCCGGCAGGAGCCCTTCCTCGAGCCCAGCGTCTCCTCGGGTTGGTAGACGCCCGGCTCCAGGCGCACGATGTATTGGATGTCGCGGCTCAGCCGCCGGTTCAGCTCCACCAGCAGGTCCACCGTGTTGGTCGGTCCGCTGCTCATCAGTTCGGCCTTGGCGGAGCCGATCCACGCCCCCAGCAGCGGTCCGGTCGGCTCCAGCTCGCGGAACGGCGCGAGCTCGCGCGCCAGTTGCTCGGAATAGCGGAACGGGTAAAGCTCGGCGGACTCTTCGACGAAGAAGTCGAACGGATTGATCACCGTCATGTCGGCGACCAGATCGACTTCGACGACCAGCTCGCGCGCCTGTTCCTGAAAGACGTAGCGCGCCACCCAGTTGCCGTAGCCGTCCTGCTGCCAGTTCAGGAAATGCTTCGCCGGCTGGACCTTCAGGGAATAGGAAAGGATCGGCGTACGGCAATGGGACGCTGGCCGGAGACGCACCTCATGCGGGCTGAGGCTTACCAGCCGGTCGAAGCTGTAGGTGGTCTTGTGATGGAGCGCTACCTGGATCGTCATTTACCTGCTAAACCCTTTGCCACAGTGAAACACGGAGAGGATGCAGGACCCTCTCGGACGTGCGATACGTCGGGAAACTACAGGCGCAGTTGCGTCGGGCGGTGCCAGCGCGTGTGCCTAGACCATCCAGTCGGGATTGGGAAGCTCCCCGAAGACCCGCCGCAGGCCCGACCCCCAGCCCTGGCGCAGCATGTTGAAGTACGGGTTGCCATCCTCGATGCGCTTCTGCAGGCCTACGCGCAGCGAATCGCGCGGATACCATAGGATGTCGATGGGCAAACCGACCGAGATGTTGCTGCGGATGGTCGAATCGAAGGAGACCAGGACGCATTTGGCGGCATCCGCCGGGTGCGTGGAGGCGGTGATGACGCGGTCCAGGACCGGCTTGCCGTACTTGCTTTCGCCCAGTTGGAAGTAGATCGTGTCGTAGGTCGCTTCGATGAAATTGCCTTGCGGGTAGATGTGGAACAGGCGCTGGTCCTCGCCGCGGATCTGCCCGCCGAGGATCAGAGAGGCGCCGGCTTCGATGCTGCCCTGCGCCAGGAACGGGCCGTCGCGCCGCTGAACTTCCCGCAGCGCGTCTCCGACCAGGCAGGCCACGTCGAACAGGGTGTCGGCGGTCCAGATCGTGGCCTGCCCCGGTTCGGCGTTCTTGTGCTTTTCCAGGATGTTGAACACGCTCTGGGTGACCGACAAGTTGCCCGAGCTGAGCAGCACCAGGACGCGGTCGTCCTTGCGCTCGAACACCTTCATCTTGGAGAAGGTGGCGATGTGGTCGACCCCGGCATTGGTCCGCGAGTCGGAACAGAACAGGATGCCCGGGTCTAGCCGCGCGGCTACGCAGTAGGTCATGACGGAGTGGCAATGTCGTTGTCGAGTCCGCCATGATAGCGGCCCGCCCGGAAACGGGGCAAGTTGACCGGCCGGACGAGCAGCCCATCAGGTGAGGGTGAAGTAGCTGCGATTGATCTCGCCCCCGAGCTCGTCGGTGCGGGTGAGGAAATCGGTCAGGTACTCGTGCAGCCCGATGTTGAAGATCACGTCGACGCGCCCGAAGTGCAGATCGGCCCACAGGGCCCCCGCCAGCCGGAGCGCCTCCCGGGCCTGCGGGGTGGCGAGGAGCTGCATGATGTCGTAGGTCTCGCGCATGCAGGCGTGCAGCGAGCGCGGCATGTCGTCGCGCAGGATCATCAACTCCGCCACCCGCAGCGGGGTGATCACGTCGCGATAGACCTTGCGATAAGACTCGAAGGCGCTCACCGAGCGCAGCACGGCAGCCCACTGGTAGTAGTCCACTGCCCCGCCCACGTCCTCCAGGCTGGGCAGCAGGACGTGGTATTTCACATCGAGTATCCGTGCGGTGTTGTCCGAGCGCTCCAGGAAGATGCCGAGGCGGTTGAAGTGGAAGGCCTCGTCCTTGAGCGCCGTCCCGACGGTCACTCCACGGAACAGGTGGGAGCGCTCCTTCACCCAGTCGAAAAACTGG
>JBGPMS010000192.1:0-10915 GCA_041487115.1 Gammaproteobacteria bacterium | reverse complement strand
GAGACAGGGCTGGCAGTGCTGCTTCCGGGAATCCTGTCGCTGGGCATCGTCGGCTTCTATTCGCGCGCCGGGAGGGTGTCGGACCGCTTGCAGCTGCTATGGATGCTGGCACTGCCCATCGCCTATTACTGTGCGCGGTGGGACATGACACCCGACGGTGATCGGCTCTACACGTATAGCGCGTTTTCGGTTGCCTGCCTGGTGCTACTGTTCAAGCGCATCTACGTTCCGCCCGCGCTCGCCTATGCACTCACGTTTCTATCGCTGTGGTGGGTGGATGTGACACGCGCTTTGTGCAGAATGCTCGAGTGCGACGTACCGTTGTCCCAGTTTTATGAGGGCGTCGGTGGTGCGGGTTTGCGAGACGCCCTTTTCCTGCTCCCGCTCATGACCGCCGCCGCGATCGCATACGGGGCGAGCAGGATCGAGCGCCGGGGGGAGCGGCTGGCGGTGTTGTAAGCGCAGGCGGGTTCAGTCGCCGCTGCAGCTTCGGCGTGGTCCCGCTCGTTAACAATCTGCCGATCGGTCGGGTATAATTCGCCGTCTTTTCCGGGGGTCACTAGCTCAATTGGTAGAGCAGCGGACTCTTAATCCGTTGGTTCGCGGTTCGAGTCCGCGGTGGCCTACCAACTCCCCGCTTGCCGTCCCGCCTCCCGGCCCGAGCGCGTACCCCGGCTACAATGCGTCGTATCGTCATCGACCAAGTTCTACGCATAGTTCCATGGATTCGGAGAAGCGAATGAGCGTGTTGACGTCCGAGCAGCGGCAAGCCTTTGAGCGCGACGGTTTCGTGCTCGTCAAGGGCCTGTTCGACGCGGTCGAAGCCGAACTGCTGCGCACCGCGATGGAAACCGACCCGCAGGTGCGGAGCAATCTCTATGATCGCCTGGACGCGGCCGGCAAAGCCACCCGGATGGTGACCTGGAATCACCCTGGTGACAGCGTGTATGGCCTCGCCGCCCGCAGCGAACGGGTGGTCAACACGATGGAGGACCTGCTCGGTGGCGAGGTCTACCACTACCATTCCAAGCTCACCGCCAAGCAACCGCTGGAAGGCGGCGCCTGGGAATGGCATCAGGACTACGGCTACTGGTACAACAACGGCTGCGTTTACCCGCTGATGGCCAGCGTGATGGTGGCGCTCAACCAGTGCACCCGGGAGAACGGCTGTCTACAAGTAGTGAAAGGGTCGCATCTCATCGGCGGCATCGACCACGGCGTAATGGCGGGCAACCAGGTCGGAGCTGACCCGCGCCGGGTGGAAGAAATCTTGAAGCGACATGAGATCGTCTATGCCGAGATGGAGCCGGGCGACGCTCTCTTCTTTCACTGCAACACCCTGCATCGGTCCGACCAGAACCGCTCGCCCGAGTGGCGCTGGACCGTGCTGTTCTGCTACAACGCGGCCCGCAACAACCCCTACGTCGCGCATCACCATCCGTCCTATACGCCGTTGATCAAGGTAGCCGATGCCGCAATCAAGAAGGCGGGGTTGCGGATGGCCAGCGGTGTGGAGGAGAACTTCATGAACCGGGCCTACACGCCGCCAGAGATCAAGACCAAGGTGGCAGACGGAGAGATCCAGCCGCTCTAGCGTTGCGCCGCCGACTATCGTTGGATAGCGCGCAGCACGCGCAGTGCAGCGCAGGCGGCTCCGTAACCGTTGTCGATGTTGGTGACGAGCAGCCCTGGAGCGCAACTCGCGAGCATCGCGTTGAGTGCGGAGTTGCCGCCGCTTGCCACGCCATAGCCCACCGAAGTAGGCACGCCGATCACCACGCTGCCCACCAGCCCGCCCAGGACGGTGGGCAGCGCTGCATCCATCCCGGCGACCGCGATCACCACCGGCATGCGGCGGATCTCTTCGGTCCTTTCTAGCAAGCGCCATAGACCCGCCACACCCACGTCCGTGATCTCGACGCTCGCTGCTCCGTAGTAGCGCAATGTCCGGGCCGCCTCGCGGCTGACGGAAGTGTCCGACGTCCCTGCCGCTACCACCGCTACGCGAGCTTCCCCGGACAGGTCATGCGGCGCGCCGAAGTAGCCGGTCCGCGAAATCGGTTCATAGTCGATCCGCGCCCGGCAGGCCTCGGACAACTGGGAAAACTGCTCCGCGGACAACCGTGTCAGCAACAACCGCAGGCCTTTGTCGAGGGCCTGGTCCAGGATCTGGTGCAAGTGCGCGCCCGACTTTGCCGCGCAAAAGATGGCTTCGTCGAACCCCACTCGCTCAGCGCGCTGGAGGTCGAGCTTGATGTCGGAACTAGGAGGCAACTTTGCGGGAATGCAGGAAGGCGCTGCCCACTCGATAGGGCGCGAAGCTGACCGCGTAGCCGAAACCCGCTCGCTCGAACAGGCCACGCACCTCTGCAGCGAGGAACTCGCGCCGCTCGTCCGACAGACACGCCAGACTGGCCTCGTCGAGCTCGATCACGACGCCTTGCGAGCGCACCCGGCAACGAACGGTCCGCGGCTTGAGCTCGCGATCGACCAGGCGTTCGGTCTCGTGCACGCGGCCGAGCATGACCGGATCGATCGCGATGCCGGTCTCTATGCGGCTGGACAAGCAAGGCGAGGACGGTAACTCCGCGAGATCACCCAAGCCCAGATGGCGTGCGATAGCCCGCACGCCCTGCTTGTCGATCTGCGCCTCCACGAAGGGATGGCGGACGCTGTGCTCCTTGGCGGCGATCAAACCCGGACGGTACTCGCCCAGGTCGTTGAGGTTGGTGCCGGAAACGATCTGCGCTGCGGTGTGGGGGCGGATCGCGCCATACAGGCTGCTTTTGCAATAGAAGCAGCGATTCAGCGGATTGTTCATGTAGTCGCCGCTGTTGAACTCGCCAGCGTCGATGACCGATAAATTCCAACCCTCGGCCTCGCCCAGTTCCCGAGTCCGCTGTGTAGCCTCGCCCGGGACAGCAGGCGAAACCGCATGGAACATCGACGTCCGGCCCGGAAGCGTGCGGTGCGCGAAAACCGCCAGTGTCAGGCTGTCCACGCCGCCGCTCACAGCGACGGCGGTCTCGCCCATGCTGCGCAGCACGCACTCCAATGCTGCAACCCGGTCGGCAATCGGCTCCGAAGGTCGGAATGGCGCGTTCATTTGCCTCCCTTGGTCAGGCCGGCCTTCTCGGCCGCATGACGCAAGCCCTCTCGCTCGTTGCGGCCGCCTTTGGTCGACAGCAGGTCGTCGCTCTCCGCCTTCGCGGTTGGTGCACCGGGTCGCTCGGCCACCTTCACTCTGATGCTGCGCCCCCCGACCTCGACTGTGCCCTGGCTGCGCGGGAGGATCCGTCGCTCCACTATCTGCCAGCGCAACCCCAATGTGGAGGTTTCGCTGAAACAGGCGTCGAACAGGCTATCCAGGCTTTCCGGCTCGGCCAGGATCTGGATGTGCGCGGTCATGCGGCCCTTCTTGCCGAAGGCTGGAACTTGGAGCACGTCGAGCACCGACGGGTGTGCACGCAGACGGTCCAGCGCGACAGCCAAGTCCTCGGGCGTCTGATCGTCCACCTCGAACGCTATCTGGGCCACCTGGTCGGAGCTGCGGCTGGCTGCGGCTTCCTCGAACACCAGCACCCGCAGCACGTTGCTCAGACCCGGGAAGACCTTGGTCCCGAAGCCGCTGCCGGTGCGCAACAGCCGGCGTGGTTGCCGGCGGCTATGCTGCGCAGCATTTTGTTGCGCAACATCGAGGTGCCGGAGAATTGCCGCGCCCGTTGGCGTCACCCGTTCCCCCTGCAGCCCATCATCGATTAACTCGAGGCCTTGCAGCAGCAGCGCCGTGGCCGGCGTCGGGACCGGCAACCAGCCGTGGTCGGTCTTGATCCGTCCCGAGCCCTGCGGGATGGCGCTCACGGTCCAGCTCGTCGCATTCAGTGCGTCGATCAGGAAGGCCGCGCCCACCATGTCGGCGATGGAATCCCAGCCCCCCAGTTCATGGAAACTGACCTCCTCGGTGGGCATGCCATGAACCTTCCCCTCGACCTCGGCCAGAAGCGCAAAAATGTGGATGGCGCGTTCCTTGACGGCAGGCTCGAGCGCAGCGGCCTGTAGCCGTGCCCGGACCGCCCCGAACGGGGTGTGCCCATGGTTCTCGTGCGGCAACGCGAGCCCCCGGTTGTGCGGCCGATAAGCTGGTCCCTCCACCAGAAAGCGCGAGCCGGTTAGCATATGGTCGCTATGCGCTACGACGCGCGCTGTGATGTCCTCCGGCAGGCCGCCGGCGCGGATCGCCTCCAGCATCCCCTCCCGCAGATCGGGGAACGCATCCAGCACTGCAGCGATGAACATATCGCCGGCCACGCCGCCGATGGCGTCCAGATGTAGTTGCATGGGGGGCTTTAGGGACGAGGGGTGAGGGTGAGGAGCGGGGCTTGGAGACCAGGCCCTTGTCCCTGGTCTCTCGCCCCTGACCCCTCTAGATCATTAAACGTGCGCCGGCTCGTGCTTTCTGGCCAGCATCGGGTACAGGTTGCCTTTCGCGTCGAACTTGAGCGCTTCCGGCTGGCCCACGACCGAGAACTGCGCCGGATTGGCGCGCACCTGGGCCATCAGCGGTTCGGACACGTGGATGTCCACCAGCTCGAGCGTGTTGCGGATGCGCACGATCTTGCAGTCCTGGGGCTTCACCCGCACTACCGTCTTGACCGCCAGCCGGATCGCGTCTTCGTCGGTGTTCATGATCATCGGGATCACGCCGCCGTCCAGGTAAGTCGAAGCGATCACGTTGGCGTAGGTGAAGCCGATATCGACCTCCTTGTACAACCGCATGGTGATCACATCGGCGTAGCCCATGCCGCAGGCGTTGCCGTGGGTTTCGGGCGTCAAGCCCAGGGCGACGATCTTCTTCACCAGGGGTTTGGCTTCCCACTCGATGAAGCGGTTGTTGCGACCTGTGATGTTGGGGTCCATGCCGGCGCCGCTGATGTTCTTGCCGATGCGCTCGACGATGAGCAGATCCACCTCGTCGAAGCAGATGCGCGCCATGAGCTCCTTGGCCCTGGCCTGCAGCACGGGCTCGCGCTCGAACACGTGCTCGGCGGGTACGACTTCGATCAGCGCCGTCTCGTCCGCGGCGTTTTCCAGCATGGCCACGCCGCAGAGAAAGTTTTTCTTCGACAGGATGAACCTGGCGGCCTTGGGCAACAGTTCACCGAAGGTGTCCATGCCGAACGTGTGCAGCTCGGTGGCGCCCACGATCTTACCCATGCCGATGGTGATCATCTTGACGATGCCGCTCTCGATGGGAGCGCGGAAATTGGTGTGAGGCTTGATGCGGCAGACCAGCATCACGCCGTCTGCCTCGGACGCGTACTTGTCCATGTACACCGGCATGCCATCGACCTTGCCCAGTTCGACCACGTCCATCGTGGCGCGGATCGGGCAGCCGACGTAGCTCTCGGTGATGCCGTACCCTTCCAACACCTCGCGCTGGCCGGCTGCCGTGGCGCCGCCGTGGCTGCCCATGGCCGGGAAGATGAAGGGCTTGGCGCCGAGCGCCTTGATCTCGGCGATGACCTGCTTGACGCATTCCGCGATGTTGGCGATGCCACGGCTGCCACAACCCACCGCGATGGTCATGCCCGGCTTGATCTTCGCGCGGACCTCGGGACGGTTGAACTGGTCGACCACCGCCTGGGTCACGTTGGCGAGCTTCGGCGCCGAGAAGCTCTGGCGGATGTGGACCATGCGCGGCAGCGGGATGTCCAGCCCCCCTGCGATGTTGACTTCGATGCGATCGCCGATCATCTTTTTCTCCTCCGTACGGTGGAAGCCGATCATTTTACCCGGAAAACCGGTTTTGAACCGCCAGGGCGACAAGAGCGGCGCTACACCAGCGACTCGTAGAGCTCGACGTAGCGCTGAGCTGAGGCATCCCAGCTGAAATCGCGTGCCATGCCGTTTTTCTGGAGCTGACGCCACACTTTCTTGTCGTGGTACGCGGCCACTGCCCGGTGCGCGGCAACCAGGAACCCTTCCCGGGTCATGAGCCCGAACACGAACCCGGTGGCCGTCTTGTCCGCCAGCGTCTCGGGTGTGCTGTCGACGACCGAATCGTGCAGACCACCGGTATCGTGCACTACGGGTGGGGTACCGTAGCGTTGGCTGTACATCTGATTCAGCCCGCAGGGCTCGAACCGCGACGGCATGAGGAAGATATCCACGCCCGCTTCGATCTGGTGGGCCAGCCCCTCGTCGTAGCCCACCTGCACCGCGATGCGGCCGGGATGCGCGCGCGCCAGGGCGACGAAAGCGTCCTGCAGCTTCGCGTCTCCGGTACCCAGCACCACCAGCTGGGCCGGCGCACGAATCAAGTCCGCCGCCGCCTCGATCAGTAGATCCAGGCCCTTCTGGTGCGTGAACCGCCCGATGGTCCCCAGCAGCGGGATCTTGTCGTCCAGGGCCAGCCCCATGCGCTGCTGCAAGGCGTGCTTGTTCTCCTGCTTGGACGGCAGTCGCGCGCCGTTGTAATAGCGCGCGATGTAGGGATCCGTCTCGGGATCCCAGGCATCGGTATCGATGCCATTGAGTATCCCGGTCAACGTATCGGCGCGGTGCGCGAGCAGTCCCTGCATGCCCATACCCAAGGGCTCCTCCTGTATCTCGCGCGCATAGTTGGGGCTCACCGTGGTGATGTGATCGGCGTAGTAGAGCCCGGCCTTGAGGAAAGACATGTTGCCGTAGTACTCCACACCGTTGGGGCTGAAGGACGATGGCGGCAAGCCGAGCCGGCTGCCGGTGGTCGGCGGGAATATCCCCTGGTAGGCCAGGTTGTGTATGGTGGTCACGGTGCGCGCTTTCTCCCCCGGCATGAAATGCAGGTAGGCGGGACTCAGCCCCGTCTGCCAATCGTTGGCGTGCACGATGCGCGGCCGCCAACTGATGGGCGAAGCGGCACCACCCAGCACTGCCCCGACGTAGGACAGCAGGCCGAAGCGCACCGCGTTGTCCGGCCAGTCGTTGCCCGAGGTGTCCTGGTAGGGACCGCCCGGACGGTCGTAGAGCGCGGGCGAATCCACGATCAACAGCGGAACCCCGCTCGGCAGCTTGCCGGCCAGCAACTGGCTCGCGGGCATCTCGCCCAGGGTCGGGAAAGATGCCAGCCGGCCCTTGGACTTGACGCCCTCCAGGACCTGCTTGTAGCCGGGTACCAGAACGCGTATATCGACTGCTGCGTGCATCAGCGCAGCCGGCAGCGAACCAGCGACGTCGGCCAGCCCGCCGGTCTTGATGAGCGGTGCAACCTCGGAGGTAACGAAGAGGACCGGGAGTCTCTTCGCGACGCTCATCCGCGCGCGGGCTCCAGGATGATGCCAGCCAGCGGCGGAAGCGTGACCGCGGCCGAGAACGGCAGCCCCATCCAGGGCAGCGGTTCGGCCTCCAGCGCGCCGTTGCCGACGTTCGATCCGCTGTAGTAGGCCGAGTCGCCGTTGAAGATTTCACGCCACCGGCCGCCGCCGGGCAATCCGATACGGTAGTTGTAGCGCGGCACGGGAGTGAAGTTGAGCACCACCACGACAACCGCGCCGTCCCGAGCGCGGCGAATATAGCTCAAGGTCGACTGGTCGGTGTCGTGGCAGTCGATCCAGTCGAAGCCGCCACCGGCAAAGTCCTGCTCGTGCAGCGCCGGTATGTCTCGATACAGCCGGTTGAGGTCCCGCACCATGCGCTGCACGCCGTCGTGCCAGTGCACCGCGAGCAGCGCCCAGTCCAGTTCGGATCCGGCATTCCACTCGCGCCCCTGGGCCAGCTCGTTGCCCATGAAGTTGAGCTTCTTGCCGGGTACGGTGTACTGGTAGGTGAACAGCAGGCGCAGGTTGGCGAACTCCTGCCACGTGTCGCCCGGCATCTTGTCGAGCAGCGAACCCTTGCCGTGCACCACCTCATCATGCGACAGGGGCAACAGGAAATTCTCGGTGTAGGCGTAGAGCTGCCCGAACGTGAGCTGATTGTGGTTGAAGCGTCGGAACACCGGGTCCAGCCGGATATAGGACAGGGTGTCGTTCATCCAGCCCATATTCCACTTGAGGGAGAAGCCCAGGCCGCCGACATAGGTCGGGCGGGAAACCATCGGCCAGGAGGTGGATTCCTCCGCGCAGGTAAGCGCCCCGGGAAACTCTTCGTGCACCATGACGTTGAGCTCGCGCAGAAAGTCGATGGCTTCCAGGTTCTCGCGCCCGCCGTACTTGTTGGGCAGCCATTCGCCCGCTTTGCGGGAGTAGTCGAGGTAGAGCATGGAGGCCACCGCGTCGACGCGCAGCCCGTCGGCGTGGAACTCCTGCAGCCAGTAATGGGCGCTCGCCAACAGGAAGGAGCACACCTCGTTGCGCCCGTAGTTGAAGATATGTGTGCCCCAGTCCTGGTGCAGGCCACGGCGCGGGTCCGCGTGCTCGTACAGCGCGGTGCCGTCGAAGCGCGCCAGGGCAAAGGCGTCGGTCGGAAAATGTGCCGGCACCCAATCCAGGATCACACCGATGCCAGCTTGGTGGAACGCGTCGATCAGGGCACGCAGCCCGTCAGGCTCGCCAAAGCGGCTGGTGGCGGCGAAGTAGCCGGTGGTCTGGTAACCCCAGGATTCGTCCAGCGGGTGCTCGGTTACCGGCAGCAACTCCACGTGGCTGAAGCCCATATCCTTTACGTAGGGCACCAGGTGCTCAGCCAGCTCCTGATAGCTGTAGAAGCGTCCGTCCGGGTGCCGCTTCCAGGAGCCCAAGTGCACTTCATAGATGGTCATCGGCGCGTGCAGCCAGTCCCACTTGGCGCGCCACTCCATCCAGGCCTGGTCGCCCCACTCGTACGCAGCCTCGCGTAGCACCCTGGCTGCAGTGCTGGGCCGCAGCTCGAATTCGCGCGCATAGGGGTCGGTCTTGACCAGAACTTCGCCGGTGTCGCGATTGCGGATCTCGAACTTGTATAGATCCCCACCGGACAGCCCCGGGATAAACAGCTCCCAGACACCACTGGATCCATGCACTCCCATCGCATGGACCCTTCCGTCCCAGCGGTTGAAATCCCCCACCACGCTGACGCGCTCCGCATTCGGTGCCCAGACCGCGAAGCGTACGCCCGGGACACCGTCGCGCTGTTCCAGGTGGGACCCCAACGTGCGCCAGGCCTGGCGCAGCCGGCCTTCGTTGAACAGATAGAGGTCGTGCCCGCTCAGTGCCGGTGCGAAGGCATAAGGATCATGACCATCAAGCAGTTGGCCGCCGTCGCTCAGTGCGAGGACGTAAGGCGTTGGCGGCGCCTTGGTCCCACGCCACTCGAACAGCCCGGCGGGATGGACGCGTTCCAGGGGCTCGAGTCCCGTACGCTGCCGCAGCGAGATGGCGTCGGCATGGGGGTGAAATACCCGCAGGACCCAGTCCGCGCCCTCGTGGTGCAGGCCGAGGTAACGAAATGGATCATGCAACCGTGCCTGCAGCAGCGCTTCCAAGTCCGGACCCGGGGAGGCCGACAGGACGGTGCTCATGAGAGATGGGGCAATGCACGTTGTGCAGCCAGGGAGTACTTCATCATTATTGCCTCAACGGTAGCGCAGGGCTGAAGCTAGCCCTATTATAAGAACGGGTCGGGCCGGAAAGCCAAGTGCATGTGAATGCCGGCCGATCACCCGAGCCCAGGAAGCGCCAGCCTGGGCCCGCTGACGTCAGCTTGGCCCCGGCTGGCGTAAGCTGCGCGGCGCAACCCCGACCCACGCCGACGATGAACGAGAACCTGCCGCACCAGCATACCCTTCCAGGCGAAACCGACCTGCGTTTCGTCAGCGTCATCACAAAGAACACCTACGGGCTGATCCTCGCGGGCGGCCGCGGCAGTCGCCTGAAGGAACTGACCGACTGGCGCGCCAAGCCTGCCGTACCCTTCGGCGGCAAGTTTCGCATCATCGATTTCCCGCTGTCCAATTGCGTCAACTCGGGGATCCGCCGCATCGGCGTTGCCACCCAGTACAAGTCCCACAGCCTGATCCGCCACATCCAGCGCGGCTGGAGCTTCCTGGACGGGCGCATGAAAGAGTTCATCGACTTGATGCCGGCGCAGCAGCGGGTGGAAGAGCACTGGTACCAGGGCACGGCGGACGCGGTATTCCAGAACCTCGACATCCTCAAGGCCAACGACCCGGACTACGTCCTGATCCTGGCGGGCGACCATGTATACAAGATGGACTACGGGCGCATGCTGGCGTACCACGTCTCCCGGCAAGCCGACATGACCGTGGCGTGCATCGAGGTTCCGCTCGAGGATGCAACCGCGTTCGGGGTAATGGGTGTGGATGACGACTGGCGCGTGCGCAGCTTCCTGGAGAAGCCACCCCAGCCGCCGTCCATTCCGGGTCATCCGGACAAGGCGCTCGCCAGCATGGGGATCTACGTGTTCAACGCCAAGTTCCTCTACGAGCAGGTCAGCCGGGACACCGACGACCCGCAGTCGTCGCACGATTTCGGCAAGGACATCATCCCGCACCTGGTGCCGCGCTACCGGGTTTTCGCCCAGCGCTTCCAGGACAGTTGCGTGGGCATGAACGACAACCGGCCCTACTGGCGCGACGTGGGCACGGTGGACGCGTACTGGGAGGCGAACATCGACCTCGTCCACGTCACGCCCGACCTGAACCTGTACGAAGAAGAATGGCCGATCTGGACCTTCCAGGAGCAACTGCCGCCGGCCAAGTTCGTGTTCGACGACGACGGCCGGCGCGGCATGGCCGTGGACTCGCTGGTGTCGGGCGGCTGCATCATCAGCGGTTCCAGCGCGAAAGGCTCTCTGGTATTCTCCAACGTGCGCGTACACAGCTTCAGCAGCATCGAGGATTCGGTCATTCTCCCCGACGTCGTCATCCATCGTCATGTGAAGCTCCGGCGCTGCGTGATCGACCGGCGATGCGTCCTACCCGAGGGCTTTTCGGCCG
>JBGPMS010000191.1:0-10931 GCA_041487115.1 Gammaproteobacteria bacterium | reverse complement strand
GGTGTGGACCAGGTCTTCGGTCATCTCGATATGGCACTGCAAGCCCAGATGCGGGCCTAGGGAAAAGGCCTGGTTCCGACACCAGGGGCTGGACAGGAGCCGCGTCGCGCCCTCCGGAACGGTAAAGGTCTCCCCGTGCCAGTGAAACGACAGGAAGCCCCCGCGCTGCCCTCCGAACCATGACCGCGCCTCGGGCGCATCCTCAAGTTCCACGGCGCCCCAGCCGATCTCCTTAACCGGCGCGCGGGTAACCTGGCCGCCGAGCGCCTTGGACAGCAGCTGGCCGCCGAGACAATGCCCGAGTACCGGCACGTCTCTTGCGGTCGCCTCGCGTATCAGGTTGAGGACCGGCGGGATCCAGGGCAAGTCGTCGTTGACGCTCATGGGGCCGCCCATGAACACCAGACCGCTGAATGAGTCGGGGCCCGGTGGCACGCCCTCCCCCTCGTCCAACTTGACGAGTGTCCAGGGCAGCCCGTTGCGATCCAAGTACGTGGCAAAATAGCCGGGGCCTTCGGTAACGAAGTGACGAAAGATGGCGACAGGTTTCATGTTCGCGGTGCACGGTATGAGCGGAAAGGCGCGAGTATTAGGGAAGGTCAGACCTTCCCTAAAGGCTAACAGATCGATGCACCATTACCCGTCGAAGTCCAGTTCCGGAATGATTGGAGCCCGAATTCTTACTCGTCGAGACGCCTGCGGGCGGATTGGCCGCCGCATCCTGCGGGCGCGCAGCCTCCTGCAGAGGGTTTGCCTCGAACTGCTTCTGCTGTTGGCATTCCTGACTCTCCCTGCACCAGGCCAGGCCCAACAGGGCGAAGACGAGATCAGCGTCGTCGGCCTGTCCAGCGGCAAGGCCATAGTCACCCTGGGGAGCGGCGGAAAGCCGCGCGTGCTGCGCGACGGCGAGAGCCTGTCGAGCACGATCAAGCTGATCAAGGCTACGCCCGAGTCCGCGCTGTTCGAGATCGGCGGCAAGCGCCGCAGCCTGGCGCTGGGTACCAGCCAGCTCTCCAACGGACGCTCGAACTTCAACGCTTCCAGCAGCGTCACCCTGGTGGCCGACTCACGCGGTCATTTCATGACCACCGGCAGCATCAACGGCGCGATGGTGCAGTTCCTGGTGGACACCGGCGCCACCATGATCTCGATGGGGATCGCCGACGCCCGCCGTATCGGCGTGAACTATCTCGAGGGGGAGCGCGGGTCCACCCGCACGGCCAATGGCGTAGCGCGTGTATACCGCGTCAAGCTCGATACCGTGAAGCTGGGAGATATCACGCTCAACAACGTCGATGCTCTGGTGCACGAGAGCGAGATGCCCTTCGTGCTGCTGGGGATGAGCTTCCTCAACCGGGTCGAAATGAACCGGACGGGGACCGATCTCACCCTCACGAAGCGTTACTGAAGGAAGCGGCGAGGGCCCGACCCTTTACCCCTGGTCTCGTTCGATCAGCGCGTAAGCGGAGTGGTTGTGGATGGATTCGAAGTTCTCGGACTCAACCACGTAGGCCTGGATCCGCGGGTCCAGGTTCAGCACAGTGGCGATGTCCCGCACCATGTCCTCGACGAACTTGGGGTTGTCGTAGGCCTTCTCGGTCACGTATTTCTCGTCCGGCCGCTTGAGCAGGCCGTAGAGCTCGCAGGAGGCCTGCTCCTCGCAGATCCGGATCACATCCTCGATCCACACGAAACCACGCGTACGGGCCGTGACCGTCACGTGCGAGCGCTGGTTGTGCGCCCCATAGTCCGATATCCCCTTGGAGCAAGGGCACAGGCTGGTGACCGGTACCAGCACCTTCATGGTGAAGCGGTAGTTTCCCCGGTCGATCTCGCCGATGAACGTGACGTCGTAGTCGAGCAGGCTCTGCACCCCGGACACAGGCGCCGCCTTGTTGATGAAGTACGGGAAGCTCATCTCGATCCGGCCCGACTGCGCCTCGAGCCGCTCCACCATTTCGCGCAGGATGGTCTCGAAGGACTCGACCGAGATCTCCCGCTCGTGGCTGTTGAGGATCTCCACGAAGCGCGACATGTGCGTGCCCTTGAAGTTGTGTGGCAAGTGCACGTACATGTTGAACACCGCAATCGTGTGCTGCACCCCGCCGCTTTTGTCGCCGATGCGCACAGGATGGCGGATAGCCTTGATGCCCACCCGGTCGATAGCCAGGCGGCGGTCGTCGGCCGAGCTCTGCACATCCGGGATGAGAAGGCCGTGCGGGTGATTCATGGTGGAATCCTGATAGGTGATGCCCCGATTATAGTGGCCCGCCAATACCCGAGTAAACCACTCAGGAAGGAGCCGGGGTTCAACGGTGGATAAAAGCCTGGATCGCTCGCAGCAGCCCGTCACGGTCCAGGCCGCATTCCTTCAGCAACAACGCCGGGTCGCCGTGCTCCACGAAGCGATCGGGCAGGCCGAGCTGGAGAACGGGAACCTGGATCTGCCGGCGCGCGAGGCACTCGAGCACCGCGTCGCCGGCGCCGCCCGGAATCACGTTCTCCTCGATCGTGACCAAGCGCTGGTGGGAGGCGGCCAAATCGGCCACGAGGGCCTCGTCCAGCGGTTTGACGAAGCGCATGCTCGCCACCGTGACATTGAGCGCCCCGCTGACGCTCAACTGCTCGGCCGCCTCCAGAGCCGGCCTGACCATGCTGCCAAAGGCCAGCAGGGCGATGCCCTGGCCTTGCCGCTTCACCTCACCGCGACCGATCGGCAGCTCGTGCATCTCGTGCTCCACGGGCGTACCCGGCCCGCTCCCGCGCGGGTAACGCACCGCGCACGGCGCGCCGAGCCGGAATGCGGTATAGAGCATCTGGCGGCATTCGTTCTCGTCGCTCGGCGTCATCACCGTGAGGTTCGGAATGCAACGGAGGTAGGAGAGGTCGAACGCGCCGTGGTGGGTAGGGCCGTCCGCGCCCACCAGGCCACCGCGGTCGATCGCGAACACCACCGGCAGGTTCTGGATCGCTACATCGTGGATGAGCTGGTCGTAGGCCCGCTGCAAGAACGTAGAGTAGATCGCCACTACCGGCTTGTACCCCTCGCAAGCGAGGCCGGCGGCGAAGGTCACCGCGTGCTGTTCGGCAATGCCAACGTCGAAATAGCGGTCGGGGTATTCCTGCGAGAAGCGCACCAGCCCCGAGCCTTCCCGCATGGCCGGTGTAATCCCGATCAGCCGCTCATCCAGCGCCGCCATGTCGCACAGCCAGTCGCCGAAGATCTGGGTATAGGTGGGCTTGCCGGCCGGCTTGGGCTGGATGCCGGCCTGCGGATCGAAACGGGTGACGCCGTGGTACAGGATCGGGTCGTCCTCCGCCGGCCGATACCCCTTGCCCTTGCGCGTGACCACGTGCAGGAACTGCGGGCCCTCGAGATGCTTGAGGTTGACGAGCGTGGGCACCAGGACATCCAGATCGTGCCCGTCGATCGGCCCGATGTAGTTGAAGCCGAACTCCTCGAACAGCGTACCGGGGGTGACCATGCCCTTCACGTGCTCCTCGGCGCGCCGGGCGAAGTCCAGCACGGGCGGAATGACGCCCAGAACCTTCTCGCCTGCCTTGCGGGCCGCGGTATATACGCGTCCCGACATGAGCCGCGCCAGGTAGTTGTTCAGCGCGCCCACGTTCTCGGAGATCGACATGTCGTTGTCGTTGAGGATCACCAGCAGGTTAGCGTCCGTAGCACCGGCATTGTTGAGTGCCTCGAAGGCCATGCCCGCGGTCATGGCGCCGTCGCCGATGATCGCCACGACGCGCCGGTCGTCGCCAGTGTGCCTTGCCGCCACCGCCATCCCGAGTGCCGCGCTGATCGATGTGCTCGAGTGGGCCGTGCCGAAGGTATCGTAGCGGCTCTCCTCGCGGCGGGGAAAGCCAGCCACGCCGCCGAACTGGCGCAAGCTCGCCATCGCCTCGCGCCGTCCGGTAAGGATTTTGTGGGCATAGGTCTGGTGGCCCACGTCCCACACCAGCCGATCCTCGGGCGTGTTGAACACGTAGTGCAGCGCGATGGTCAACTCGATCGTGCCGAGGTTGGATGACAGGTGCCCGCCGGTCCGCGCGACCGATTCCAGCATGAACTGCCTCAACTCAGCGGCCAGCCGCGGCAATGCCTTGCGCTCCAGCTTCCGCAACTCGTGCGGGTCGGTGATCGTGTCCAGCAGCTCGTACATGGTGCCTAGCTTTGTCTAGTGGGTCCGCAGCACGATGAGGTCGGTCAGCTCCCGCAACCGGCGCGCTTCCGACCCCAGGGGCTCGAGTGCCGCCAGCGCTTCACCGCGCAGTTCGTCGGCCAGCGCCCGCGAGCGGCTTACTCCCAGGACGCTGACGTACGTCGGTTTGTTCTGGGCCGCATCCTTGCCCGCCGTCTTGCCGAGAGTCGCCGTATCCGCCTGGACGTCCAGCAGATCGTCGACCACCTGGAACGCCAGCCCGGCAAACTTCGCATAGCGGTCCAGGTGCGCGGTACCGTCGCGGTCCAGCCCGGCGCCACAGGCGGCGCCGAGAAGCACTGCGGCGCGGATCAGCGCGCCAGTCTTGTGGATATGCATGTACTCGAGCTCAGGCAGGCTCAGCTCGGTGCCCGTGCTGGCCAGGTCTATCGCCTGCCCGCCGGCCATGCCGCGCGAGCCAGCCGCCGCGGCGAGCGCGCGCACCATCTCCAGTTGGCGTCCGGGCTCGGGCGCCAGCGGCCGATCGCTCAGAACCTGGAACGCCAGGCTCTGCAGACTGTCGCCTACCAGCAGCGCGGTGGCCACGTCGAAGGCGATATGGCACGTCGGCTTGCCGCGCCGCAGGACGTCGTCGTCCATGCAGGGGAGGTCGTCGTGCACCAGCGAGTAGGCGTGAATCAGCTCTACCGCGGCGGCGGCAATCGCTGTCGCCTCGACCGGCGCCTGCGCCGCCTCGCCGGCAGCAAAAGCCAACAGGGGGCGCACGCGTTTGCCGCCCCCCAGCACGGCATAGCGCATCGCCTCGTGCAGCCGGGACGGTGCAATCGACGCCGACGGCAGTATCCGCTCGAGAGTCTCCTCCACGCGGAGCTGGTGCAGGCGCATCCACTCCGCGAAGTCAGCCGTTGTCGTCTGCACCCGGAAGGTCCTGGAGCATGCCAGCCTCCAGCACCTTGACCTGCTGCTGGGCGTCCTTGAGGGCGGACTGGCAATACTGGAGCAGGGAGGCACCTCGCTTGTACGCGGACAGGGATTGTTCCAGCGCCAGCTCTCCTGCTTCCATGCTGGCTACGATCGCCTCCAGCTCCGCCAAGGCAGCCTCGAAACTAGCCGGCAGCGCCTCATCCCCATCCACACGGTCGGCAAGGGGCGGGGCTGCGGTTTCTAGCGAGGCGCGGTCTTTATCGGTCTTAGCCATTCCGGCCTTGAATTTGGATTTGAGATAGCCTTGGGATCCGGGTTGAAGATATCCGCTCGGCAGCATCGGGATGCAAGCCTCAAGGACGGAGGCACGGCGGGGAAAACGTGCAAAAATAGCGCATCGGGGGCGGGCGGGTCAACGCAAAACCCGGGGGAACGCGGGTTTGAGGTAGAATTTTCGTTGTTGCATCACCATTTACCGCTTCTGCCGCCGCCCTCCGGCGGTTTTGTTTTTTTGCCCCTTCAGGAGACGTATGACTGACCTGGCAAATGTGAACGCGCTGACGCGCACGCCCACGCAGCTTCCGCTGAGCTGGTATTTCGATCCCGCCATCGCTCAGATCGAGCAAAGCACGCTGTTCGACAAGGGTCCCCGCTACATCGGCCATGAACTCATGGTCCCCAACCTGGGCGACTATCACGCGCTGGACTGGATGGGCAACGGCAAAGCGCTGGTGCGCAGCGAGTCGGGGATCGAGTTGCTGTCCAACGTCTGCCGCCACCGTCAGGCCATCATACTTAAGGGACGCGGCAATACCCGCAACCTGGTGTGCCCGATCCACCGCTGGACCTACGACCTGCACGGCAAACTGCTGGGGGCTCCCGAGTTCCCCGAGAAGCCGTGCCTGGATCTTCCGCGCACGCCGCTCACCAGCTGGAACGGATTGTTGTTCGCCGGTGAGCGGGACGTGCCCCGCGATCTCGCCGGCTTCAGCCTCGCGCGGGACTACGACTTGACTGGCCATGTGCTGGAGCGCGTGGAAGTGTCCGAATACGCCTACAACTGGAAGGCGTTCATGGAGATCTACCTGGAGCTGTATCACGTCGCCCCGTTCCACCCCGGGCTGGGCAAGTTCGTGGACCCGGCTGTCTATCGCTGGGAGTTCGGCGAGCGCTGGAGCATCCAGGAGATGGGCATCTACCAGAGCCTCACCAAACCCGGCTCGCCCGCCTACGGCAAATACGCCGAGGCGCTGCTGCGCTACAACGACGGGAAGCTGCCGAAGTACGGCACGCTGTGGTCCTGCTACTACCCCAACGTCATGCTGGAATGGTATCCGTTCTGCGTGGTCATGAGCACTGTTCACCCACGCGGGCCGGAGAAGTGCGTCAATGTTGCGGAGTTCTACTACCCGGAGGAAATTGCCCTGTTCGAGCGCGAGCTGGTGGATCTGCACCTGAACGCCTATCTGGAAAGCGCGCAAGAGGACGGCGAAATCTGCCAACTGATGCACGACGGGCGGCGCGCCTTGTACGGCGAAGGGATCGACACGCACGGCCCCTACCAGTCGCCTTCGGAGGATGGCATGATCCATTTTCACGAATTCCTGCGCCGGCACATCGAACCGGAGCTCGGGCGTGCGGGCTGAGCATCCCGCACCTGGATTCGAATGATTTCCATCCAGCGCGAAGAGGGCCTGATCGTGGTCGGCGTGTTCGGCGAGCTGACGCTGGCCGACTACCAGCGCTTCGAGCGGGAGGTCGCCGATCAGCTCCACCAGGCGGGCCGCGTGGATCTGCTCGTCGATCTGCGAGACATGCTGGACTATACCCTGGACGTAGTCTGGGAAGACATCAAGTTCACCCGCAGCCACAGCCACGATGCGGGGCGCATCGCGCTGCTGAGCGACGCTCAGTGGGTAGCCTGGAGCGCCTGGCTGTCGCAGCTGTTCGTCGATCCCGAGATCCGTGTGTTCGACGACGAAGCGCTGGCGCGCGCGTGGCTCGAAGGTTCCGAACCTTAGACCTCTCTCCTCTCGCATGGACTATCGCACGATTATCTCCGTAGACGAGTTGCACCGGTCCCTCACCGACCCGGACCTGGTGATCTTCGACTGCCGGCACGAGTTGATGAGCCCTGATGCCGGCGCCCGGGCCTATGCCGAATCTCACATCCCCGGCGCCCGCTTCGCACACAGCGAGAAGGATCTCGCGGGCCCAAAGACTGGGCGTAACGGCCGCCATCCTCTGCCCGACCCGCAGGTGTTCATGACTTGGCTCGGCGGTCAAGGCGTAGACGGCCACAAGCAGGTCGTCGCATACGATTTCGCTGCTGGCTCGGCCGGTGCACGGCTGTGGTGGATGCTGCGCTGGGTCGGACATGAGCGCGTCGCGCTGCTCGACGGGGGATGGGAAGGATGGGTCAAGGCTGGCCTTCCGGTGACCGCCGAGTCGGCGCGCGTCACGGCCGTTGCGTTCGCGGGAAAGCCGCGTCCAGTCTGGGTCGATGTGGAGTTCGTTCGGGCGCACCTGGGCGATCCGTCGGTGGTTGTGCTCGACGCCCGGTCTACGGAGCGCTTCAAAGGGCTCACTGAACCCATCGATCCTGTCGCAGGCCACATCCCCGGCGCACGCAACCGCCTGTTCAAGGATAACCTCGACGCGGACGGCCGGTTCAAGCCGGCGGAGGAATTGCGCCAGGCATTCACCGCGCTACTCGCCGGCGCGCGTCCCGACCAGGTGGTACACCAGTGCGGTTCGGGCGTAAGCGCGTGCAGCAACCTGCTCGCGATGGAAATTGCCGGCTTGCAGGGCTCGCGCCTGTATCCCGGCTCCTGGAGCGAGTGGGTGGCCGATCCTGCGCGGCCGATCGCGACCAGTTAGGAACGACTGCGGGACGGGTCATGCCCTTGCTGGCCGACTTGATCCTGGGCTTGCATTGCGCCTATCTGCTGTTCGTAGTCGGCGGGCTGGCGCTCATATGGCTTGGCGCCTGGCGCGGCTGGCGCTGGGTGCGCAGCGTCCCGTTTCGCGTTCTTCATTTCGCGGCCATCGGCCTGGTGGCGGTCGAGGCGCTGGTCGGACTGGCCTGTCCCCTCACCCTATTCGAGGACTGGCTGCGGGGCGCCGCCGTGGAGCCGGCAGGCTTCGTTCAACGCTGGCTGCACGCGCTCGTCTACTGGGACTTTCCAACCTGGGTATTCACCATCGCCTACCTAGCGTTTGCGGCGCTGGTGGCGCTCACGTACGTCGCGTTTCCCCCGGTCCGCCGCAGCGGCTCCCGCCGCCCCTACATCCGCAGCAGCCGCGCCTAGCCTGGCGGCCCATGCTCAACCGAGCATGTCGGCCCAGATGTTCCTGCCCCAGGACTCGGCGTAAGTCCCCTCTTGCTCATTCGGACCGGCAGACACGCCGGAGGCACCCGGGGCCACGACCATCGTCTTTTTCTCCGCGTCGTAGCGGTGAACCGAGGCCACGTGAATCACCTGCTTGTCGCTGACGAAGCTGTAGCAGGTGTTGTTGATGACCGGGCTTGGGTTCGGCGCCTGCCCCTGGAGCAGCGCAGAGACGGCTGCGGCAGCAACTTTGGCGTGCTGGTTGGCCATGTGGCCGGACTTGGGCATGGCCGGAGCCGCAAGAATGGCGTCGCCGAGAACGTGGATGTTTTTCTTCGCCACCGACTCATAGGATAGAAAATCCACGCCGACCCATTTGTTGTTGGCGGTGATCAGGCCCGTGTCCGCCGCGATCTTCGCGGCGCGCTGCGGCGGAATCACGTTCAGGACCTGGGCCCTTACATCCTCGAACTCCAACTTGGCGGTCAGCATCGCGGCATCCACGTCCATTAAGGTGCTGTTGGGGCGGTACTCGACGATGTCCCCGTACCATTCCTTCCATACCTTGGTGAACAGGGCTTCCTTGGACTGCACCTTGTCGTTGGCGTCCAAGATGAGGACCTTCGACTTCGGCTTCTGCGTCTTGAAGTACCAGGCGACCTGGCACGCCCGCTCGTAGGGTCCAGGCGGGCAGCGGTAAGGCGCCTTCGGGATGGTAATGGCATAGACGCCGCCGTCCTGCATGGCCTCCAGTTGGCGCCGGAGGGCCATCGTCTGCGGTCCAGCCTTCCAGGCATGCAGAACGCGCTCCCGCGCCGCGGGCTGCTTCAGGCCGGGAATCTCGTCCAGCAGCAAGTCCACACCCGGCGCAAGGATCAGGCGGTCGTAGGGCAGCAGATCGCCGCTGTCCAGTTCGACCGTCTGCTTTTCGGGATCGATGGCGACGACCTCCTCGTAGACCACGTTGATCCCGTATTTGGCCGCCAGAGCTCCGTAACCCCGGGTGAGATCGATCAGCTCCACTTGACCCGCCAGGACGCGGTTGCTCAACGGACAGGAAATGAACTCGCGGTTACGCTCCACCAGGGTGACGTGGATATCCGGCGCCCACAGGCGAAGGTACTTGGCGGCAGTGGCACCACCGAATCCGCCACCGACCACGACCACGCGCGGCGCGCCAGCAAAAGCTGGCTTGCGCATACCGGCGGCTGCCAGACCCGCCGCGGTCAGGGAGAGTTGCTTGAGGAAGTCGCGCCTGCACAGGCTCATGAGAGACCTCTTCGGGATAGGGCGGCTTGACGTTACTGACGCTTCTGCCGGGAGAAGTAGTCGGCCAGGAGCTCGAGCTCCTGGTCGGTATATCCCTTAGTGAGCTGATGCATCACCGTCGCCGGGCGCGTTCCGGCCTTGAACTCCTGCAACGCAGCGATGATGTAAGCCTTTTCCAGGCCGGCGATGCCTGGGATGGCTCCAACGCTGTTCCCGTTCGGGCCATGACAACCGGTGCAGTTTGCCGCGAGGCTGCGCGCCGCCTGCTCCTGTCCGAGGGCGACCGGCGTTGCAAGGGCCAAGCCGACGAGCAGCGCACAGGCGCCCGCTGTCTTCGATGAGTGGTTCACACGAGGCCTCCCCTCTCGTTCCGAACAGCCTTCAGCCGGCATCGGGTCCGATGCGGGCTGCGTGATCAGGCCTGGCCTGGACAATTCATGAAGACGCCCCCGAAGATAGCGAAGGTCGCGCGCGCTGAGGCTGGTGAGCGACTCATGCCGGGTACAAGGTGTTGCGCCGGGCTACTCGGGCGCTGGCGGCCGATTTGCGGCCATTTGAGGCTCGACTCGCCATCATCCCGAGTCCCTCATGAATTGTCCAGGCTAGGAGTGTAATACGCTCGGGCCGGGCGGGATAAGAACCCGCACGCACAAGCTTATGTGCGGCTGCGGCCGCCGTTCAGCCGGAACAGCGAAAGAAAACGGGCAGGGTTACCCTGCCCGCTCGAGGACGGCTGCTGACGCGCATCTCAGGATGCCACGCTCGCCTCCTGGTCGGGCGTCTCCTCCGGCGCCTCGAACTCCAGGTGCACCTTGCCGTCTGCGTCCACGTCCACTGTGATACGGCCGCCGGTAGCGAGCTTGCCGAACAGCAGCTCGTCGGCGAGCAACCGGCGGATGGTGTCCTGAATCAGCCGCGACATCGGGCGGGCGCCCATCAGAGGGTCGAAGCCGTGCTTGGCCAGGTGATCCTTCAGCGCTTGAGTGAAGCTCACCTCCACCTTCTTCTCGTGCAACTGGTCTTCGAGCTGCATGAGGAACTTGTCCACCACCCGCAGGATCACCTCGTGGGTCAGCGGCGAGAAGGAGATGGTCGCGTCCAGCCGGTTGCGGAATTCCGGCGTGAACATGCGGATGATGGCTTCGTTGTCTTCCGCGTCACGCACGGAACTGCCAAAGCCAATCGAAGCGCGGGCCATTTCTGAGGCGCCAGCGTTGGTGGTCATCACCAGAAT
>JBGPMS010000190.1:0-10938 GCA_041487115.1 Gammaproteobacteria bacterium | reverse complement strand
GACGTTGTAATCCAGTGCCAGCGCCATCTGCGCCAGATAGCGGGAGAGCTGGCCGGCACCGATGATGAGCAGCCGCCAGCGCGGCCCGTGTATGGTCGTGAGCGACCTGCCGTCGAAGCTCAAGTTGTCGCTGCGGCTGGCCGCCGCGAGGCTCACCTGGCCCGTCTGCACGTCCAGGGTGCGCGCGACCAGTTCACGGTTGGCAACACGGGTCAGCAGGCTGGACAGACTGTTCGTGTCTTCCAGCGGCTCCAGCACGATCTGCAGCCGCCCGCCGCAGGGCAGACCGAAGCGGGCGGCCTGCTCCTTGGTCACCCCGTACACCACCACCTCGGGCTTGCCGCCCGCCAGCGAATGGTTACGAATTCTGTCGATCAGGTCGTCCTCGACGCAGCCGCCGGAAACCGAACCTGACACCTGGCCGTCGTCGCGGATCGCGAGTAGTGCGCCCGCAGGCCGCGGAGCCGAGCCCCAAGTCTCTACCACGGTGGCAAGCACCACCTGGTGGCCGGCCTTGAGCCAGTCCACACTGCTCTTGAGCACCTGAAGATCAACGCTGTCCATGACTTGCACTCAGTTGATACGCGCGGCGCCGAAGGCGGCCCCGCTATCGGACACTATAAACGAAAAACCCCCAATCTGGCCTCCCCACCCTTGCGGGTGAGGAGGCGATTGGGGGTTTGTGCCTTCCGTGCAGCCGATCAGGCCGCGCGGACGTTGTCTGGCGTCAGCGGGAACGTACGCACACGCTTGCCGGAAGCCGCGAAGATCGCGTTGGCAATAGCGGGGGCGATTACCGCCGTGCCCGGCTCGCCCAGACCTCCAGGCGGCTGGTTGGGCGCAGGCTTGATCCAGTGCACCTCGATCGACTTCGGCGCTTCGTTCATGCGCACCACACGATACTGATCGAAGTTCATCTGCTCGATCGAGTTGTTGTTGACGGTGATCTCGCCGAACATGATCGCCGACTGGCCGAAGTTGATGGTCGACTGCATCTGGGCCAAAGCCTGATCGGGATGGATCAGCGGACCGGCATCCACCACTGTGACGACGCGCTCCAGCGTAACGTCGTAGGTGGGGCTGACAGTGACTTCCGCCACCATCGCGATCACGGTGTTGTAGCCTTCCATCACCGCAATGCCACGGCCCTTGCCCTTCGGCAGGGCCTTGCCCCAGCCGGACAGCTGGCGCGCCTGCTCCAGCACGGTCTTGATACGCGGACCCACCGACACGCCGGCAGACAGACCGGACCACTTGTGCTTCTCTTCCTTCATGTCGAGGATCGACAGGCGATAGTCGATCGGGTCCTTGCCCACGGCGTTGGCGCACTCGTCGATGAAACACTCCAGCGCCACCGCGTTCAGGTTGTGCGACACCGCACGCCAGTAACCGGGCTGAACACCGGTGTCGTGCATCACGTAGCTGAACTTGAGGTTGTCGGCGGCGTAGGGGAAGTTGTCGATGCCTTCCACCGCGAACGGGTCGATGCCGTCCTTCACGATGCTCGGGAACAGACGCGCCGAGATGGACGGGCTGGTGGAGTGGAAGCGCATGCCGGACAGCTTACCGTTCGCATCCAGCCCCGCCTTCAGCGTGTACAGGCCCGCAGGACGGTAGGAGTCGTGGGTCATGTCGTCTTCACGGCTCCATACCATCTTCACTGGAACGCCCCCGGCCAGCTTGGAGATTTCGGCCGCGTCGATGGCGTAGTCCACTTCCACGCGACGGCCGAAACCGCCGCCCAGGTAAGTGGTATGCACTTCCACCTGCTCCGGCTTGAGGCCCGTCGCGCCACCTACCACGTGCGGGATCAACTGCTGGAACTGCGTGGGGGTGATGATGACGGCCTTGTCGGCGGTCACGTGCGCGGTGGTGTTCTGCGGTTCCATCGGCGAATGAGATAGGAACGGCAGCTGGTAGGTCGCTTCCACCACTTTGGAGGCCCCGGCGATGGCCGCGTCGGGATCGCCGCCGCTCTCGCGGAACACGGCGCCAGGCTGCTCGGAAGCCGCCCGCAAACCGGCCCACAGTTTCGACATGTTCATGCCGGCATTGGGACCCTGATCCCACTCGATAATGAGCAGATCCTTGGCCTTCTTCGCTTGCCAGTAGGAATCGGCCACAACGGCAACACCGCGGCTGTACTGCACCACGGACTTGACGCCAGGCATGTTCTTGGCGCGCGCGTCGTCGTAGCTCTTGACCTTGCCGCCGAGGTAGGGGCTCATCGCCACTGCCGCGTACATCATGCCCGGAACACGCGTATCGATTCCGAACATCGGCTTTCCAGCGACCTTCGCCGGGGTATCCAGGCGCTTTTGCTTGGCGTTGCCGACCACCTTGAAAGCGCTGACAGGCTTGAGCGGTACGTCCTTCGGCGGCTCGATCTTGGACGCGGCATCGGCCACTTGACCGTAGGTGAGGGTCTTGCCCCCCGGTCCCTTGATGACACCGTTTTCCGCCTTGAGCGTCGAAGCATCTACGCCCCATTGCTCAGCCGCTGCCTGTATGAGGACCATGCGCGCGCTGGCGCCAGCCTTGCGCAGCTTTTCCCACGCGTCGCGCACCGAAGTGGAGCCGCCGGTGATCTGCCCGCCCAGCAGGGAGTTGATGTAGACCTCGGCCGGAGGTGCGAACTCCACCTTGACCTTGTTCACGTCGACTTCCAACTCTTCGGCCAGCAGCATCGGCAGCGAGGTCGCAACGCCCTGACCCATCTCGGAGCGCGCCACCATCAGCGTGATCTGGTTGTCGGGAGTGATCTTCACCCACGCGTTCGGCGCGGCACCCTCTGCCGCCTGTGCCACCCCGCCTCTTCCGGGCAGGTAAAAGCTCAACGCTACGCCGCCGCCGACAGCGGCGGACACCTTGATGAAGTCGCGGCGGGATTGGTTCTTGATCTGTTCCATGTGTCAATCCCCCTGTTAGGCTTTCGCCGCGGCCTTGATGGCAGCGCGAATGCGTGGATAGGTACCGCAGCGGCAGATATTGCCGGACATGAAGGCGTCGATGTCTGCATCGGACGGACTCTTGTTCATCGCAAGCAGAGCCGTGGCCGACATCATCTGGCCGGGCTGGCAGTAACCGCACTGCGGAACATCCAGGGCAACCCAGGCCTTTTGTACGGCATTGTTGCCGAGGCCTTCGATCGTGGTGACCTTCTGACCTGCGACGGACCCGACCGGCGTCTGACAGGAACGCACCGCCATGCCGTTCAGGTGCACGGTACAGGCGCCGCACAGCGCCTTGCCGCAGCCGAACTTGGTACCGACGAGACCGAGCTCGTCGCGCAGGACCCACAGCAGTGGTGTGTCCGGCGCGGCGTTCACCGTCACGCTGTTACCGTTTACTGTTAGAGATGTAGCCATAAAGAAACTCCCCCTTCGAGGTGGGTTGGAATTGCACAAGAAACCGCCACAACTTGTTGGTAGACAACGTAGGGAAAATACACCAATCAAAACAGTGTTTCAACCTTAGTCCCGTCGCGTGCTTCGCCTTGCCCGACGCCATTCTCCAGGTGGCGAGCGTATGCGGCGGTACCACGGCGTTGCTTATTGCATCGCATCATCAGGCGCCGAGTTTTCCGCTTCAGTGCATTAGGGCGATGCGGCCCCGTCTCATAGCGCGATAGCGCTCGGAAATGGTGCGGCTGCAAACCGCGAACACGAAGACTCAGCGCTCCGTCAACCGGCGCGGGACAGCGCGCCATTCGAGCCGGCCTGCGCCTTTGCTCTGGCCCGATAGGCCACGAACGCGTCGAGACCGGCCTTGCGGTCCGTATTCACGCGTTGCGCGGTGGGGCGCTGCGCCTGCGCATCCAGATAGCCGCTCAGGCCGGGCACGGACTCGAGCAAGTCCTCTCCGAACATCACCCTGCACGTGCTCGATACCAGCGGCAAGTGGACCAGCGCGGCGCAGTCCGCATAGGTGAACTCAGTGCCCGCGATGTACGGCCGGAAGCGCAGCAGGCGCGTGAACGCGCGCACGCCCTTCACGAGCTGGATCTGCACCTCTTTCTTAAGCTCGTCACTGGCGCTGCCGCCGAAAAACGCGGCGGGATAGAGTCTGCGCGCCGGCAACTCGAGATACAGCTCCGTCAGGTGAATCAGCTCGCGGCACTTCGCGCGCTCGAAGCTATCGGTCGGGTACAGCGGGGACTGCGGAAATGCGTCTTCCAGGTACTCGATGATCGCCTGTGACTCCGACAGGGTACCTCCGGGGAACTTAAGGAACGGCACCTTTCCCATCGGGGAATCGGCCAGAAAGGCTTCGGCGCCGGAAGGGTAGGCTTGCGTCTCCTCGAACGGGATGCCCTTCTCCAGCAGAGCCAGCTTGACCTTGTTGTAGTAGTTGCTGACCGAGAATCCACACAGCCGCAGCATCATTGCCGTCCTCCGGTCGAGGCCTAGCCTGGCTAGCGATGATCGTGCTTCCTGAGCTCGAGCTTGCCGATCTGGTTGCGGTGCACCTCGTCCGGCCCATCCGCGATGCGCAGCGTGCGCGCGCTGGCGTAGGCGTAGGCCAGGCCGAAGTCTTCGCAGACGCCGGCGCCACCATGAGCCTGTATCGCCCAATCGATCACCTTGAGCGCAACATTGGGCGCCGACACCTTGATCATCGCGATCTCCGCACGCGCCTCCTTGTTGCCGACGGTGTCCATCATGTAAGCGGCCTTGAGCACCAGCAGGCGCACCTCGTCGATCATGATGCGGCTTTCGGCGATCCGCTCCAGCCACACGGTCTGGTCCGCAACCGGCTTCCCGAAAGCCACCCTCGCCTTGAGCCGCTTGCACATCTTCTCCAGCGCGCGCTCGGCCTGTCCGATGAGCCGCATGCAGTGATGGATGCGGCCCGGTCCCAGCCGCCCCTGGGCGATCTCGAACCCCTTGCCCTCGCCCAGCAGCAGGTTCGACGCCGGCACCTTCACGTTCTCGAACGCGACTTCCGCATGGCCGTGCGGCGCATCGTCGTAGCCGAACACGGGCAGCCAGCGCTTGATCCTCACCCCCGGCGCGTCACGCGGCACCAGGATCATGCTCTGCTGCTTGTGCTTGTCGGCGTTGTTCGGGTCGGATTTGCCCATGAAGATGAAGATCTTGCAACGCGGGTCGGGCGCGCCCGAAGACCACCACTTGACGCCGTTGATGAGGTATTGATCGCCCTGCCGCTGGATGCGGCTCTCGATGTTGGTAGCGTCGGACGAGGCGACCGCCGGCTCGGTCATGGCGAAGCACGAGCGGATCTCACCGTTGAGCAGGGGCTCGAGCCACTGTTTCTTGTGCTCCGGGGTGCCGTAGCGCTCCAGCACCTCCATGTTGCCGGTATCCGGTGCCGAACAGTTGAACACCTCCGGCGCCCAGTGCACGCCGCCCATGATCTCGCACAGCGGCGCGTATTCCAGGTTGGTAAGCCCGGCGCCCACTTTGGACTGCGGGAGAAACAGGTTCCACAGCCCGTCTTTGCGCGCGAGCTTCTTCAGCTCTTCGACGATACGGGTCGGCTGCCAGCGGTCGCCCTCGGCCACCTGGCTGTGGAAAACAGCCTCGTTGGGGTAGATGTGCTGCTGCATGAAGGCCGACAGGCGGGCCTGCAGTTTCTGAACCTTGTCCGAGTAAGCGAAATCCATGTGCGGTTCCAAGCGATAGAAGACGGCACGGCGCACAGCCGTCGTGGGTTATGTGATAGGCGAGAAGTCGGTTGGAAGCAGCATGCCCCTTCCCTCGCCCACGAGCATCCAAAACGCCTGCTGCTCAGGCTGCTTTCGGCGGCCTGACCTGCAAGGACTTGTATTCGAGGAACTCTTCCAAGCCGTACTTGCCCAGCTCGCGTCCGCGACCGGATTGCTTGAATCCCCCGAAGGGCGCCAGCAGGTTGAACGGACCGCCGTTGATATCCACCTGCCCGGCCCGGATGCGGCGCGCGACAGCCTTTGCGCGGCTCGCGTCCGCCGACCACACCGCCGCCGCCAAGCCGTAGATGGTCCCGTTCGCAATACGGACCGCGTCCTCCTCGTCCTGGTAGGCGATGATGGACAGAACGGGGCCGAAGATCTCCTCCTGCGCGATGGTCATTGCCGGCTGCACGCGGCCGAAGACCGTCGGCTTGACGTAGTAGCCCTTGCTCAGCCCTTGAGGCGCATCCGCGCCGCCGATGAGCAGCTCTGCGCCCTCTTCGACGCCCTTGCGGATGTAGCCCCTGACCCGCTCGCGCTGTTCAGCGGAGACGACCGGCCCGAGTCTGGCTTCACCGGTCAGGGGGTCGCCGACGGTGAAGGTCTGCGCGACCTCCACCGCAAGCCGCGCCGCCTCGTCGTAGCGGTTTGCGGGCACCAGCAGCCGGGTGAGCGCATTGCAGGTCTGGCCGGAGTTCAGGAAACACACGCTGAGCGTGTGCTTGACGGCCTGGGCGAGGTCGGCATCCTCCAGCACCACGGAAGCCGACTTGCCACCCAGCTCGAGGGCCACGCGCTTGACCTGGCCCGCCGCCAGCTCGGATATACGCCGGCCGGCTCGGGTTGAGCCGGTGAAAGAGACCATGTCCACGCCGGAATGGCGCACCAGCGTCTCGCCCACCGTCAGGCCGGTACCTGTCAGCAGGTTGAACACACCCGCCGGCAGCCGCGACTCGTGGATGATCTCGGCCAGGATGAAGGCGTTGAGCGGCGCGACTTCGCTGGGCTTGAGCACCACCGTACAGCCTGCGGCGAGGGCCGGTGCGACTTTGGCCGCGATCTGGTGCAGCGGGTAGTTCCAGGGCGTGATGGCGGCGACGACCCCGACCGGCTCGCGTACAACCAGGGAGTTGCCAATGGTCTCTTCGAACGCATACTCGGTGACGAGCTTGCTGTAGAGGGCGAAACTCGCTGCCGGGAGCTGCGCCTGGATGCGGATGGCCAGCTTGAGCGGCGTGCCGACCTCGGCCGCGATCGTGCACGCGATCTCGTCCGCGCGCGCGACCAGCCCCTGATGGATCTTGGCCAGATATCCCGCGCGCTCGGCCACGGACGTGGCAGCCCAGCCATCGAAGGCCGCGCGTGCCGCCGCGACCGCCTGATTCACGTCTTCCGTGGAGCCCGCGGGGATGCGCCCGATGACTTCCTCCGTCGAGGCGCTGACGACGTCGATCAGCCCGGCCGCGGCCGAAGGCACCCACTGGCCGCCGATATAGAGCTTGTCCCGCTGCTGCATGAAGGCTGTGCTGATTGTATGAGCCGCGCGCGTGAGAGCAGTTAATGTAGCCCGTTTCCCTGGCTGGCGCAATTGCGCGGGCGCACTCTGTAGCTCAAGAGTTCGACATTTGGGTAGACGGCGCGACGCGCTCGAAACGCGCAATCGCCTCGCGCAGAAAGCCGGGCACCGGCGCGGGTTTGCGCGTTGCGCCATCGGCGTTGACGTAGATCACTTCGCCGGAAACCAGATGCGTTTCGCTTCCGTCCGCTTCGGTGCGGTGGATCTCGATCAGGAACTGCATGCTGGTATGCCCGATGCGCGCCACGCGAACCAGGACATCCACCAGGTCGTCATAGTGGGCCGACGCGTGGTACTCGACGCTCGCCTTGACGGCGAACAGGTCGCCGCCCGCGGCCAGCAGCGCGTCGGGATACGGGAAGCCGACGGCGCGCCAGTACTCGGTGATGCCGACGTCGAAGTACGTGAGGTAGTGGCCATTGAACACAATGCCCTGGCGATCGACCTCCGCCCAGCGCACGCGCAGGCGATGCGACAAGGCGAAATCGCTGCGCGTGCTCATCGTCACCCGTCCGTACGATGTGGCTGCAGCGCGGGCAGCTCAGTCATAGCGGCGCGTCAGCCATTCGGCCACCAGGCAGGGCTTCTCGACGCCCTCACGCTCCACGGTCACACCCCAGGTGGCCTGCATCCCGCCTTCGATTTCCTCCAGCTTGTTCAGCGTGAAGCGCCCGCGCAACCGCGACCCGGCGGGAACCGGTCCGGTGAAGCGCAGGCGGTTGAACCCGTAGTTGACGCCCATCTTGGCCGGGCCGAAATCGATCGAGTCATTGAGCAGGCGGCTCAGCATGGACACCGTCAGGAACCCGTGCGCGACGGGTGCACCGAAAGGCGACTCGCGGCGGGCGCGCTCCACGTCCACGTGTATCCACTGGCGGTCCTCGGTGGCCTGGGCGAACTGGTCGATGCGCTCCTGCGTGATCTGCAGCCAGTCACTGACCACGATCTCCTGGCCGATCCTGTCGTGCAGGTCGCGCAGGCTTTCGAGCTGAAGGCTGGGCATGGGAATCGGCCGAAGTACGAAGCCGGCATTATACGGGCGCCGGATCGGACATCGCAGTAAGCTAGCGGTTCCTCGAACGACGGAAGGCGATCATGGAAATCGGAATCGTGGGACTGGGGCGCATGGGTGCCAACATGGCTCGGCGACTGGCGCGCGGCGGCGTGCAGGTCAAGGCTTTCGACGTGAGCCCCGTGGCCCGCTCGACGCTGCAGTCGGAAGCCGGGATCACGCCGGTGGCGGACCTGGCTGCGATGGTCGCCGCGCTGGGAGCTCCGCGGGTGGTGTGGCTGATGCTCCCCGCCGGCAACGTGACGCAAACCGCGCTGGACGCTCTCGTGCCACTGCTGGCGAAGGGCGACGTGGTGGTGGACGGCGCCAATGCCTACTACAAGGACTCGATCCGTCACGCGGGAGCGCTGGCGGAAAAAGGTCTGCTGTTCGCAGACGCGGGCGTATCGGGCGGCGTGTGGGGGCTCGACAAGGGCTACTGCATCATGCTGGGCGGAACGCCGGAGGCCGCCGGCCGCGCCATCCCGTTCGTGAAGATCCTGGCCCCGGCTCCGGACCAGGGGTGGATCCACAGCGGCCCGGTCGGCTCTGGCCACTTCGTGAAGATGGTCCACAACGGCATCGAATACGGGATGATGCAGGCCTACGCGGAAGGGCTGGCGCTGCTCGCGGCGAAGACCGAGTTCGGGCTGGACCTCGCCGCGATCTCCGAGATGTGGCGGCACGGCAGCGTCGTGCGCTCCTGGCTGCTGGATCTGATCGCTGAGTTCCTCGCCAAGGACAGCACGCTGGACGCGATCAAGCCAGTGGTGGCCGATTCCGGCGAAGGCCGCTGGACCGCGCTGGAGGCGGTCGAACTCGGCGTGCCCGCGCCGGTGATGAGCCTGGCGCTGATGATGCGCTTCACCAGCCAGGGCAAGGACGACTACTCCAACAAACTGCTGGCCATGATGCGCAACAGCTTCGGCGGGCACCTCGTCCAGCACGAAAAATGATCGTCATCCTCATGGGGGTGACCGGAACGGGCAAGACCACCGTAGGCAAGGTGCTCGCCGAGCTGACCGGCTGGCTGTTCCACGACGGCGACGATTTCCACTCCCCCGCCAACGTCGAGAAAATGCGCAGCGGCGTGCCGCTCACCGATGCCGACCGTTGGCCCTGGCTCGACCGCCTCAACGCACTGCTGCGCACGGCGCAGGCCAAGGGCGAATCCGCCATTCTCGCCTGCTCGGCACTCAAGCAGCGCTACCGCGACCGTCTCCAGGTGGGCTTGGAAGATGTGCGTTGGGTGTACCTCGAGGGTGACATCGAACTGATCCGGTCGCGGCTGCAGGCACGCAAAGGGCACTACATGAACCCCGCGCTGCTGCAATCCCAATTCGATGCGCTCGAGCCCCCGCGCGATGCGCTGGACATCGAGGTCGACGCGGAGCCGACCGTGCTGGCCGCGAGAGTCCTGCGCGGCCTGGATCCGAAAGTCGCTCGTCGCAACAGCTCCGCGATTTAGCAGGCTGATGCTAAACCCCGCTCGCGCTGAGCATGTTTCGACTCTGCGCTAGTACCGATCGTGTCGAGCGTCGCGCAGCAGAGTCGAAACACACTCGACACGAACGGTCTTTCGGAGTTTTGCATCAAGCTGTTAACTCCCGGGGTGATCGAGAGTACGCTTAGCCGCTTGGAATCTCTTTCGAGGAGCGGTCCATGCGATTAACTCGTTTGCTCCGTACCTGCGCGCTGCTGTTCGCTGTGCTGGTCGGTTTGTCGGTTTCCTGCGCTGCCAGCGCGGCCACCCCCAGTTTTCTGTGCAGCAAGTCCAAGACCTGGGTCGAGAAGAGCATCTGCGCGAGCGACCGGCTATCCGAGCTGGATCTCGAGTTGGCGGTCGCCCGCGCTCACATGCTCGACGTGCTGTCGGGCGACGCTCAAAAGGCGTTCAACGCCGAGCACGGCAAGTGGTGGGCCAACCTCGCGCAGTGCCGCAAAGACAAGGATCCGCCGAGCTGTCTCGAAGGGCGCTACGAGGCGCGCATCAGCGAGCTCAAGAGCAGGCCGGACTATCCCGGGGACGAACCGCGGCCACGCGAACAGCAGTTCAGCGAAGCGCTGATCAAGGAAGCCGGCAAGGGCTGGTCGCAGAACATGTCGGCCTACATGAAGGCGATCCGAGCCTGCAGCGCCAAGCCGTCGCCCAGACCGCGCGCGGTGCTATCCGTTTGGACCGAGGAAGAGGGCGACCTGGTGATGATGCGCCTGCGCGGCGTCAACGGCGAAGACGTGGTCTGCTTTGCGAAGCGAGACGGCACGGAAGCGAGCCTGCGCAAGCGCGATCCGGCTGAGACGCTGCCCGAAGAGGGGCCGATTCTGTGGCTCGGTTCCGGTCCCGCCCCGAAGGAAGCGTGCGGAAAACCGGTTCAGGTACTCGACACCGACGACACGCCGGTGGGTTGGGTGGCCGACGCGAAGTGCTGAGGGACGCGACCGGGCGCTTCAACTCTTGAAGCGAGCAGCGACCGCCGACGTTTCGCGCGTCAGCAGAAACTGGTCGCTGGTCACGGCGACAAACCGGGCGCCGTGCTCGATCCACCTCTTGGCGTCGGCCTCGGCGAAAGCCAGGATGCCGGGCGCCTTGCCGGCCTTCTTGATGCGCGTGATGGCATCTGCGATGGCGGCCTGTACTTC
>JBGPMS010000189.1:0-10958 GCA_041487115.1 Gammaproteobacteria bacterium | reverse complement strand
GTCTATGCGACAGGGCGTCTGGGCCGGGCGCGAGAGCGGAAGGCGGAGGAGCGGCCAATGGCGAGGATAAGGCGGGTGACGGAGGCAATTCGGCTCGCCTGGAGGATTCATGAGGGACTCGGGATGATGGCGAGTCGAGTTCCGAGCCAGTTGCGGCTCGACTGGCGCAGCCGATAGATCACTCTATCGGCAAGGCAGGCATGCCGCAAATGGCCGGAAATCCGCCGCCAGCGCCCGAGTAGCCCGACGCGACACACTGTACCGTGCAAGAGCTTGCCCACAGACACCGCACGCCCGCGATTGTCCGCAAACGGGGGGCGTCTTCATGAATTATCCAGGCTAGAATTCTACTGGAGTGGGAACAGCCATCGAGATGGAACAAAAGGTCGTCCTGATCACCGGCGGCGCGCGGCGCGTGGGGGCGGCCACCTGTCGCATGCTGCACGCTGCCGGCGCGAGCCTCATGCTCCATTATCGATCCTCCGCCGATGAGGCCCGTAGCGTCCAGGCCGAGCTGAATGCCATCCGCGCCGACTCGGTGGCCCTGGTGCAGGCCGAACTGCTCAACGTCGCGCTGCTGCCCAGCATGGTGACCGAGACCGTCAACCGCTTCGGCCGCCTGGACGTGCTGGTCAACAATGCCTCGAGCTTTCACCCCACGCCGGTCGGCGAAATCACCGAGCAAGCCTGGGAAGATCTGATGGGGACCAATCTCAAGACCCCGCTGTTCCTGTCGCAGGCGGCCGCACCGCACCTGAAGCGCAGTCACGGTTGCATCGTCAACATCGTCGACATCCATGCCGACCGGCCGATGCGCAACTACGCCGTCTACAGTGCGGCCAAGGGCGGGCTGGTGGCACTGACGCGCGCGCTGGCATCCGAGCTGGGGCCTGAGGTGCGCGTCAACGGCGTTTCCCCCGGGCCGATTCTCTGGCCGGAAGACGAGCGCTGGTCCGACGACCTGGCGCGCCAGCGTATCATCCACACCACGCTGCTGAAGCGGGTTGGCGAGCCCGAGGACGTAGCGCGCACGGTGCGATTTCTGATCTACGACGCACCCTACATCACCGGCCAGGTCATCGCGGTGGACGGCGGCCGCGGCATCTCTCTCTAGGATCTACATGAACCCGCAGAAGCAGATCTACGAAGTCAACAAGCTGCAGAAGCGTCTGCGCCGCCTGGTGGGCCAGGCGGTGGCCGAGTTCGACATGATCGGCGCGGGCGACCGGGTGATGGTCTGCCTGTCGGGCGGGAAGGACAGCTACGGGTTGCTCGACGTGCTGTTGAGCCTGCGCGAACACTCGCCGGTGGACTTCGAGATCGTCGCCTTCAGCCTCGATCAGAAGCATCCGGGATATCCGGCGAACGTGCTGCCGGACTATCTGAGCAGCCTGGGCATCCCGTTTCGGGTCGCCGCGCAGGATACGTATAGCACGGTAAAGCGCGTCATCCCGGAAGGCAAGACCATGTGCGGCCTGTGCTCACGCCTCAGGCGTGGAGTGATCTACCGCGTCGCCAGGGAAATGGGCGCCACCCGCATCGCGCTCGGGCACCACCGCGACGATATCCTGCAGACCTTCTTCCTCAACCTGTTCTACGGCGCTTCGCTGAAGGCCATGCCGCCGAAGCTGATAAGCGACGATGGGCAGCACGTCGTGATACGACCGCTGGCCTATGTCGCGGAGAAAGACCTGATCCGCTACGCCGAGGCGAAGCAGTTCCCCATTATCCCCTGCAACCTGTGCGGCTCGCAGGACAATCTCCAGCGCCAGCAGATCAAGGCGATGCTGCAAGAGTGGGAGAACAAACACCCGGGCAGAGTCGAGACCATGTTCAACAGCCTGACCAACGTGCGGCCGTCGCACCTCCTGGATCGCAGTCTGTTCGACTTCGCGGTCCTGGGTACTCAAGCCACTCCCTTCGTCGGAGGCGATATCGGCTTCGACGAAGAGCCGTTGGCGGACCAGCTGATCCCGATGCAACGGGTGGACGCGGCCTGAAGCCGACGCGCTAAGCAGGATCGCCCAGCACTCGCCAGGGTGAGCGCCTGCTCTCTCTTTTGGCCAAGCACGGGGCGGTGACGCGTCCGAGACAACCGCCCTTCCCAAGCGTCTTTCGAGCGCTTTTGGCGTGCCTTTCTACCCAGTCAGCCAGCCGTTATCAAACCCAACTTGTCAAAATGAGTTTGATACGGCAAACTTGCGACTCTGGTTGATCCTCGCCCTCGCCCGAACACGATGAATTGCGCTGAACGCCTTGTCGCCCTCTTCGGCAGCCAAGCCGAAGTCTCGCGCCGCTTCCGCGTTGACCGCGCCGTGGTCAACAACTGGGTCAAGTCCGGTTACGTGCCGTCGCGGTGGGCGATGGAGGTCGAGCGCCTCACCGACGGCGGAATTGCCGCCGCCGAAGTGTTGAACGAAGCCAACGCGCGCAAGCCGATCCGGCTCAAGTCGCGCGGTGAAGAAGACAGTCTTTTTGGACCCTCCCTCGCAGGACACGACAACATGAACCCCTACTCCCCGGCCAAGCGAATCCATTCCTTCCATCCGCCCCAGCGCACCCTGATGGGCCCCGGTCCTTCGGAGATCAACCCGCGCGTGATGGCCGCGATGGGGTTGCCGGCCATCGGCTATCTCGACCCGGTCTTCGTCGAGATGATGGAGGAGCTGAAAGGGCTGTTGCGCTATACCTTCCAGACCAAGAACGCGTTGACCTTCCCCGTCTCCGGCCCCGGCTCCGTGGGCATGGAGTACTGCTTCGTGAATCTGGTCGCGCCAGGCGACAAGGTCATTGTCTGCCGCAACGGCGTGTTCGGCGGACGTATGATCGAGAACGTGGAGCGCTGCGGTGGGGTCGCGGTCGTAGTGGACGACGCCTGGGGCGAGCCGATCGACCCGAACAAGCTGGAAGAGACGCTGAAGCAGCATCCGGACGCCCGTGTGGTCGCTTTCGTGCATGCCGAGACCTCGACCGGAGTTCAATCCGACGCCAAGACGCTGATCGAGATTGCGCACAAGCACGACGTCCTCACCATCATGGACGCGGTGACGTCGTTAGCCGGCACTCCGGTGCTGGTCGACGAATGGAACGTCGATGCCATCTATTCCGCCAGCCAGAAGTGCCTGTCCTGCACGCCGGGGCTTTCGCCCGTGTCGTTCAGCGACCGCGTGGTGGAGTACGTGAAAGCGCGCAAGGACAAGATCCACAGCTGGTTCATGGACATGAATCTGCTCCTGGGCTACTGGGGCGCTACCAATCGTACCTACCATCACACCGCCCCCACCAACAGCCTGTACGCGCTGCACGAGGCGCTGCTGATCCTGAAGGAAGAAGGCATCGAGAACGCCTGGGCGCGGCATCAACGCCATCACCTGGCGCTGAAGGCGGGCCTGGAGGCCATGGGGCTCAAGTACCTGGTGCAGGAAGGCGCACGGCTGCCGCAGATGAACGCCGTGCACATTCCCGACGCGATCAGGGAACGCGAAGCGGAGGTGCGCAAGACTCTGCTGACGGAGTTCAACCTGGAGATTGGCGCCGGACTCGGCCCTCTCGCCGGCAGGATCTGGCGCGTCGGCATCATGGGCTACTCCTGCAAGCCCGAAAATGTGATGCTGTGCCTGTCGGCGCTCGGTTCGGTGCTGTCCGACATGGGCCTGCCGATCCACGTCGGCGACGCGGAAGCCGCGGCACACCAGGCCTATGCCCACTTGCATGCCAAGGCCGCGCAGCAGAAAAAGCGGCTGGCGGCCTGAGGCGCCAACACTCGAAAATTTCGAACCACGCAGGAAGCACAGCAGAACACCGAATAGAACAGTGAACCGGCTTATTCCGGTCGCTGGTGCTCGGTATCCTGTGTGGTTCGGTCTTGGGTGAGGTCAGAGTGCGGCCAGCCGCGCGATCTTGTCCGATTCGACTACGCCAGGTGGCACGTCGTCATGCGTAGCGACGTACACCATCGCCGCGGCCACAGCGTCGGCGGCAATCGGCCGATATTTCCGCAGTCTGCCCGCCAGCAACGGTGCGATCAGTTTCGCGACCAGTAAGCCGATCTTCTCTCCAGGCCGCGACTCCGCGCGCTCGCCCACCAGCAGCGAAGGCCGAAAGAACCACACCTTCGGCAACCCCAAGGAACGGATGGCGCTTTCCGCCTCGCCCTTCACCCGGTTGTAGAACACGCTGGACTTGGCGTCGGCCCCCAGCGCCGAAACCATGAGGAATCTCTGTGCGCCGCGCTGCTTCGCCAGGGACGCAATCTGGACCGGATAGGCGTAGTCCACGTGGCGAAAGGCCTGCTGCGAGCCCGCCCGTTTGATGGTCGTGCCTAACGTGACGAAGACGTCCTCGGCATCCACTGCCATGACGTACTGCTGCAGGCGCTCGAAATCCACCACCACCTGCGTGAGCTTGGAATGCTGCGACGGGACTTCGCGCCGGACCCAGATGGTGACCCTGCCGTACTCCGGGCGCGCGAGCAGGCGCTGCAGCAGGTGCGAGCCGACCAGGCCGCTCGCTCCGACCAGCAACGCCGCTCTGTCTGCAGCCACAGCTCTACCGGTTCACGGGAGCAGCGCGAAGCTACTTCACCGGCGCCGTGCGAATGCGCTCCGTGACGCGCAGGAAACGCTCGTTGCTCTCCGACCCGCCCGTGATGCTGTCGAAGCTGGTGCTCATCGCGATGCCCAGCTTTTCCAAGCGCGCCGACGGCGCCGGGTGGGTCTTGAACAGCAGCTTCACATAATTGTCGTCCGGATTGACCCCGGCCAACGTCTGCAGCGCGCTCGGCAGACCCCAGGGATCGTAGCCGGCCCGTGCCGCGATCACCACACCCATACGATCGGCTTCGAACTCGTCGGACTTGTCCAGGCCACGCGCATACAGATCCTTGGTAGGTCCCACCAGCGCATTGACCAGTTCCTGGCTCTTGCCGCTCTGGGCAGTCACCTGCACGCCCTGCATCACGAGCCCGAAGGCCGCGTTCTTGCGGATGGCATTCAGGTGATGCTTACGCACCACGTGCGACACCTCGTGCCCGATCACCCCCGCCAGTTCCGACTCGTTGTGCAGGACCCGGATCATGCCCTTGGTGATGATGACGTTGCCCCCCGGCGTGGCAAAGGCATTGATGTAGTCGCTGTCGTTCACGGCGAAGTGCCAGGGCAGGTTGGGTCGCTCCGACTGTCGCGCCACCCACAGTCCAACCACGTTCACGTACCGCTGCAGCTCGATATCGTTCTCCATCGGACGCGCACCGAGCAGCGTCTCGGTCACACCGCCGCCGATCTCGATTTCCTCCGGCTCGGACACCGCTTGCAGCCCCTTGACGTTCTGGACCAGCTGATTGACATCGACATTCGGGATGTTGAAGCCGCCGGCCTTCCCGCCAGCGCAGGCCACCAGCAGCGCCGCAACCGCCAGCGCCAGCGCGATTCCCGCCACATGCACCGGTCTCATTTTTTACCTCCCTGGTCCTTGAGTGGCTTGCCATCTTCACCATAGTAGGGCACCGCTCGCGCCTCCAGCTTGCTGCTGGCGGCGTAAGCAGCGGCCTGATCCGGCGCGGCCGCGAAGCCCTTCATCTTTTCGTATTCCGCCTTGTTCGGTTGTGCGGCTTTCAACTCCTCCTCGGAAAAGCCACGCACGCCGGTCGTCACCGTTGCAGTCGTGGTGGGTCGCGGCGAGGATGGGCCAGTACCCAATACCGAGACCCAGCCGCCGCTGTCCTTCGCGGTGGTGGCCGAGCCGAGACGCAGCTGCAACATGCGCACATAGCCGAGCTGCTTGTCCTTGGTCTTGACCTGCATCCATGGACCCTGGCGGAGGACGATCTCCACCTCTGCTTTTTCCGGCAGCTTGGCCAGCGTTTCGGCATCCAGGAAAGGCTTGGCTTTGAGATCCGTCACCCGGAGCGTGTAGCCCGTCTCCGCCAGCGCGGCCCCCGCCATCAGGAGCAGCGCCGGTGCGAGAACGAGCCAGGTTGCGTATTTCATGACGTTTTCCTTCTTGGTTCATACAGCCGGACGTCTTTGTCCCGGCCCTTCACTTTATAGAGGCCGCGATCGACAAAGTCAAAAGCCCTGCCGCAGCTGCGCATCGTGTCCTCGGATACCAGGATGCGGGCGACCCCTTTGGTGAGACCCTCGATGCGGCTGGCGACGTTCACCGTGTCGCCGATCGCCGTGTACTCGCGTTTGTTCTCCGATCCAATGATCCCAACCACTACCGGACCGGTGTTGAGCCCGATGCCCACGTCGAAGGTTTTTCCCAGATCCCCCAGATCACGCTTGAACAGCTCCAACGCCTCTCCCATTTCGAGAGCCGCCATGACGGCGTGCTTGGCATGCTCCGGGTCGTCGAGCGGCGCCCCCCAGAACGCCATGATAGCGTCGCCGATGAACTTGTCGAGGCAGCCGTCATACCGGAAAATCACTTCCACCTGGCGCCCGAAATAGCGGTTGAGCAGGGCGACGACTTCTTGTGGGGAGCGCGTCTCGGACAAGGTCGTGAAGCCACGGATGTCGGAGAACAGCACCGTCACCTGGCGGCTCTCGCCCTGCTTCGAGAGACCGCCATGGGCGAGCAGATCTTTCACCACGTGCGGGTTCACGAACCGGCCAAAATAGTCGACCGTTTTCAACCGCTCGCGGCGCTCATGCAGGTATTCGTGCAGGGCGAATCCGAAGTAGAGCATCACGACGAACGCCACCGGTGAGAACATCGGCAGGAGCAGCCGCTGACCGGCAGCGACGTAGCTCGCCGCCACCGACAAGACGATCACGATGAGCAGCGCCGCACCTATGGTCATAGTATGCCTGCCGCTGTGGAAAGCGAGGAACACGAGCAGCATCAGGGTCAGCCCGGCTACCAGCGGAACCCAGCGCGGGGCCGCGCGCATGCCGCTGCCGTTCTTCAGGTTTTCGATCGCCGTCGCCAGGATTTCCACCCCCGGGTGAAACTCGCTGATCGGTGTCGCACGCATGTCGAACAGGCCGGTGGCGGCACTGCCCACCAGCACGATCTTGTCCTTGAACTCGGCCGGATCGCGCTGGCGCTTCTCGCGATTGAATTCCTCGTACAGGTCGATGTAGGAGACGTGCTTGCGCTTCATTGCCGGCCAGCCGAGCAGCAGGGACTCCTGTTCGGGTACCCGGTAGCCGAGATCGGTTGCCACCCGCGCGGGCAGCGACGGGATCTTCCAGCCGTAGGCCGGCATGTAGAGATAGTAACGGCGCGTCACGCCGTCGCTGTCCGCCAGCAGGTTGATGATCCCCAGGCGCGCGTTCTCCGGCCACAAGGCCAGCGGCAGCGTCAGGCTCACGCGCGCGTCGGGGTCGGCGTCGCGCCCGAGCAAGACGCCCAGGGGCTTGATCATCGCCCGCAGCGGTGCGCCGTACACATCCGCCAGAGCATCCAGCCGAGCGGTCGGGAAGTACACGTTGTGCACCGGTGCGATCAACTGGTTGAACAGCTCGTCGCTCTCTGGACGAGTGCGGTCCGGCTCCGAGAACATGATGTCGAAAACGATCGCGCGCGGCTTCTGCGCAGCGATACCCGCGACCAGCTCGCCATGCACGGAGCGCGGCCACGGCCAGCGGTCGGCAAGCTCCGCCATGCGCTCCAGGCTGCGGTCGTCGATGTCGATCACCACGATGTCGGGATCGGGCTCGATGCTGCGCGCCTGCAGCCGAACGAAAAGGTCGGAAAGACGCCGCTCGAGAGGCAGCAACAGCTGGGCCTGGTATTCGATCAGCGCGAGCGCGACGAAGGCCGCGAAGATCCAGCTGAGCGGGGTGACTTTGAGTCTTGGCACTGGCGCAGTCTAGGGAATGCGCGCCCCGATGACAACGGGCTGGGGGGCTCGACCGACCTCAGATCGAAGCTGGCGACCGCCCGACGGCGAACCTGCGCGCGTTGAGCCGACGCGGCGGAATCAGGACAGGCCGAGGCGCTGCCAGATAGTGGTGGTCGGCCCGGCCTGGTTCAGGGTGTAGAAGTGTAGTCCCGGCGCGCCGCCGCGCAACAACCGGTCGCATATCTGGGTTACCACGTCCAACCCGAAGGAGCGGATGGCGGCAGTGTCGTCGCCGTAGCCCTCCAGCTTGCGCCGGATCCAGCGCGGGATCTCGGCGCCGCAGGCGTCCGAGAACCGGGCCAGCTGCGAAAATCGGTTGATCGGCATGATGCCGGGGACGATGGGAATCTCGATCCCCTGCGCCTGGCATTCTTCGACGAAGGCGAAATAGGCATCCGGATTGTAGAAATACTGCGTTATGGCCGAGTCCGCGCCGGCTGCGACCTTGCGCTTGAAATTGGCGAGGTCGTCCTGCGCCGTACGCGCCTGCGGGTGATACTCGGGATAGGCGGCAACCTCGATGTGGAAGGCAGCGCCGAACTCCTGGCGGATGAAGCTGACCAGCTCGTTGGCGTAGCGGAACTCGCCGGCCTCGACCATGCCGGAGGGCATGTCCCCGCGCAGCGCGACCACGCGATTGATTCCCGCCTCGCGATAGCGCTGGAGCATCTCGCGCACGGATGCCTTGGTCGAAGCGATGCACGAGACGTGTGGTGCTGCCCGATGCCCTTCCGCCTGGATCTCGAGCACGGTATCGATGGTGCGGTCGCGGGTCGATCCGCCGGCGCCGAAGGTCACCGAGAAAAACGCCGGTTCGAGCTGCGCGAGTTGCCTGCGAGCGAAACGCAGCTTCTCGACCCCCTCGGGCGTCTGCGGCGGGAAAAATTCGAAGCTGAAGGTGCGAGAGCGCATGAGGCCCGGATTGTTTGCTCAGGCGAGAACGCCGGTGCTGCGACCGGCGATCCGATTCGGAGCGCGGAGCGCTCCCGTTCCCATCAGTACCGGTAGGAGTCGGGCTTGAACGGGCCCTCTTTCTTGAGGCTGAGGTAGGTGGCCTGCTTCTCGCTGAGGACGGTCAGCGTCGCCGCCAGCTTGGAGAGCTGCAGGCGCGCCACCTTCTCGTCCAGATGCTTGGGCAAGGTGTAGACGCCAACCGGGTATTGGCCCGGGTTGGTCCACAACTCGATCTGCGCCATCACCTGGTTGGCGAAGGACGAGGACATGACGTAGCTCGGGTGGCCCGTGCCACAGCCCAGATTCACCAGGCGCCCCTCGGCCAGCAGGATGATGCGCTTGCCGTCGGGGAAGATGATGTGGTCCACCTGCGGCTTGATGTTCTCCCACTTGTACTGCTTCAGGCTGGCGACCTCGATCTCGTTGTCGAAGTGGCCGATGTTGCACACGATCGCCTGGTTCTTCATGCGCAACATGTGCTCGTGGGTGATGATGTCGATGTTGCCGGTGGCGGTGACGAAGATGTCGGCCTTGTCGCAGGCGTAGTCCATGGCCACAACGCGATAGCCTTCCATCGCGGCTTGCAGCGCGCAGATGGGATCGATCTCCGTCACCCAAACCTGGGCCGACAGGGCGCGCAGCGCCTGTGCCGAACCCTTGCCGACGTCGCCATAACCGGCGACCACAGCCACTTTGCCCGCAATCATGACGTCTGTCGCACGCTTGATGCCGTCCACCAGCGACTCGCGGCAGCCGTAAAGATTGTCGAACTTCGACTTGGTGACCGAGTCGTTCACGTTGATGGCGGGAAAGCCCAGCTGCTTGTCTTTGGCCATCTGGTACAGGCGCTTCACGCCGGTCGTGGTCTCCTCCGTGACGCCTTTGATGTTGGCCTTGATCCGGGAGTAGTGCTTCGGATTGCCCTCCAGCCGCTTCTTGATCGCCGCGAACAGCGCTTGCTCTTCCTCGTTGGCCGGATGCGTTACGCAGCCCGGCTCGGTCTCGGCGCGCGTGCCGAGGTGGACCAGCAGCGTTGCATCACCCCCATCGTCCAGGATCATGTTGGGCGTACCGCCGTCGGCCCATTCGAAGATTCTGTGGGTGAACTCCCAGTATTCCTCCAGGTTCTCGCCCTTGTAGGCGAACACGGGTGTGCCACCCGCAGCGATGGCGGCGGCGGCGTGGTCCTGGGTCGAATAGATGTTGCAGGACGCCCAGCGCACGTCCGCGCCGAGAGCCTTGAGGGTTTCGATCAGCACCGCGGTCTGGATGGTCATGTGCAGCGAGCCCGCGATGCGGGCGCCACGCAGAGGCTGGATTGCGGCGAATTCGTCCCGAATCGCCATCAGACCCGGCATCTCGGTTTCGGCGATCGCGATCTCCTTGCGGCCCCAAGCGGCCAGGGAGAGATCGGCGACATGGAAATCGGACAAGCTTTTGGATTGCAGCACGGCGCTCATCACGCCCTCCTTTCAATGAAGAAAAAAGTTCGTGAGCGCCGTTGCAAGTTTGGACACCTGAGCCTGGCGGCCCGCTTACTCGAAAACTAGCTCAAATCAGCGATCCGTTGCAACGCTCCTCAGGGAGCCCGAATTATAGGTCAATCCTGGTTGGCGGGCCACTCCCCTGCCCGGGCCCGACGACAGGTATCGCATGCGGCAGAGCGGGTACGGTACAGATTGCGTGGGAACGAAGCAACGGGGCTTGCGGCCCCTTTTCTAAGTCCGGCCGAGAAGGCTCAAGCGTGAGCTACTCCCGTCCCCGCGTCAGCCTTCAGTGCTTCCGCTTTGTCCATGTTCTCCCAGGAGAACTCAGGCTCGTCGCGGCCGAAATGCCCATAGGCTGCGGTCTTGGCATAGATAGGGCGGAGCAGATCGAGCATCTGGATGATGCCCTTGGGCCTCAGGTCGAAATGCTTTTGGACCAGCTGCGCGAGCTTCTCGTCCGGGATCTTGCCGGTGCCGAAAGTGGTAACCATCACGCTGGTGGGCTTCGCAACGCCGATGGCGTAGGAGATCTGGATCTCGCACTTTCTCGCCAGACCGGCGGCAACGACGTTCTTGGCCACGTAGCGCGCCGCGTAGGCCGCCGAGCGATCGACCTTGGACGGGTCCTTGCCGGAGAACGCACCCCCGCCGTGATGGGCCGCACCGCC
>JBGPMS010000188.1:0-10980 GCA_041487115.1 Gammaproteobacteria bacterium | reverse complement strand
TGAGGGTGAGGGTGAGGGTGAGGGTGAGGGTGAGGGTGAGGGTGAGGGTGAGGGTGAGGGTGAGGGTGAGGGACGTCGCCTCTCAGTGGCGACGTGATGTTCCCCCTAGATCTCCCGCTTGCCGTCCTTGCTCAGCTTGTAGCGGATGAGCTCGATGCTCTGCTCGACGCTCTCCATGTTGGGGTTGATCTCGAGCGCTCGCTCGAAGTATTCCAGCGCCCGCTCCAGCTCGCCACGCCGGATATAAATCAGCCCGTAGCCCGACAGCGCTCCGAAATGCTGGGGATTGCGCTTCATCACCTCGTCGCAATCCTTGAGCGACTGATCGTAGTCGCCCATCAGGTAGTACGCCGTCGCGCGCTTGTTCCAGCCCTCTGCGAAGTCCGGCAGCCGCTCGGTGATGCGGGTGAATGCCTCTACCGCCTGTCCCATCCTGCCCTCTTCCATGTGATGGATGCCGGACTTGAGCAGCGCGTCCATCTCGGGGTTACCGGAACGGCCCCACACCTGCCACACGGCACCTTGCGCGTGGAGGCGCACATCGGGATCGGCATCGTACAACGCCTCCAGCAGGACGGCAGCATCGGCGGGCTCACCGAGCTGCGCCAGCCCGTTCACGCCATCAAGTCGCACGGCAGCATCCGGGCTATGGAGCGCGGTCAGCGCTTCGTCGCGGGTGACAATCTCGGCCGCATCGGCGAGCCGGATCCCGGCACTCGGCGAGCATGACAGGAACACCAGGAGAAGAAGGTTAACGAAACACCAACGCGAGCTCATGTAGTCCTCCAAACGCACTTCGCCGTCCCTTCCCCTGCTGTTCTCACTGCCCTCAGGGCCAACATCCCGGAATCGCGCCGGCTTGGATGGCCCACCGATCGCGTACCGCTTCATTCTACGCCCAGGCTGCGGGTGCGCCACAATGGGCCCGACCCCTGCGATCCGCGCAGCCAATCGCGCTTACCCAAAGAGTGCCTGACGGCTGGCCCGATGTGGTTGTTCGCAGGTCTCGCCGGTGCTGTTATGCTTTGCACTGGCGGGCTCGCGTAGCGGGCCGCATTTTTGCCTTCGTGCCCCGGAGATCGAATCGAGATGAACGAATCGCTGATGCGCACTCCCCAATCGGTGCCGCTGCCACCGCCGGCGAGCGTAGGCATGGCCGTGGAACAGGTGGACACGCCCGCCCTTCTGCTCGACCTGGACGCCTTCGAGCACAACCTCGATCGGCTCGTCCAATCCCTGCGTGGTACCAGCGTACGCGTGCGGCCCCACGCGAAATCCCACAAGTGCACGGAGATCGCGCTGCGCCAGATCGCGCGCGGTGCGGTCGGCATCTGCTGCCAGAAGGTCAGCGAAGCCGAAGCGCTGGTGCGTGGTGGCGTGGGCGACGTGCTGATAGCCAACGAGGTGGTCGGCGCCCAGAAGCTCGCTCGACTGGCGGCACTCTCGCGGCATGCGCGCGTGGGCGTGTGCGTCGACGATGACGGCAACGTGCGGGATCTCTCGCAGGCAGCCCGCGCGCCGGGCGTAACGCTGGACGTGCTGGTGGAGGTGAACGTGGGAGCGAACCGCTGCGGCGTCGAGCCTGGCGCGCCCGTGCTTGCGCTGGCGCGTGCCATCGCACAGGCGCCGGGCCTGCGCTTCGCCGGCATCCAGGCCTATCACGGGGCGGCCCAGCACCTGCGCAGTCCGGTGCAGCGCCGGCAGGCCATCGCGCAGGCGGTGAGCAAGGTGCAGGCGACGCTCGAGCTGCTGCAGAAAAACGGACTGCACGCGGACAGCGTCACCGGTGCTGGGACCGGCAGCTATCTGCTGGAGGCGGCCAGCGGTGTGTACAACGAGATTCAGCCCGGCTCCTACATCTTCATGGACGCAGACTACGGCCGCAACCTCGGCGAGGACGGCGCACCGGTGCACGAGTTTCAGCAAAGCCTGTTCATCCTGGCCACCGTCATGAGCCACTCTACATCGGCGCGCGCCGTCGTGGACGTGGGCCTCAAGGCACACAGCGTGGATTCCGGCATGCCGCTGGTAGCGGATATCGCGGGTGCCGTCTACACCAGGGCCTCGGACGAACATGGCGTGATCGAGCTGGCGGGCACGGGCACCGTCCAGCTCGGCCAGAAGATTCGCCTGGTCCCGGGCCATTGCGACCCGACCGTGAACCTGTACGACTGGCTGGTCTGCTGCCGCGGCGATCGGGTCGAGGCGCTCTGGCCCGTCTCCGCGCGCGGGGCCTTCTACTGAGCTCTAGCTAGCATGGCCGCGCCCAAGTCCTACCAGTTCGACACGCTCAGCCTGCACGCGGGCCAGCAGCCGGATCCGCAGTACGGCGCGCGCGCGCAGCCGATCTATTTCACCACGTCTTACGTGTTCAAGGACACCGACCACGCCGCGTCGCTGTTCAACATGGAGCGTGGCGGCCACGTGTACACGCGCATCAGCAACCCGACCAATGCAGTGCTCGAGGAGCGGGTGGCGGCGTTGGAAGGCGGTGTAGGCGCGATCGCGACGGCGAGCGGGCAGGCCGCGATGCATCTGGCGATCGCCACGTTGATGGGTGCCGGATCGCACATCGTCGCTTCGCGGTCACTCTACGGCGGCTCGCACAATCTTCTGCACTACACGCTGCCGCGCTTCGGCATCGAGACCACCTTCGTCGACCCGGGCAACGTGGATGCTTTCCGCCAGGCCCTCCGCCCGAACACGCGGCTCATCTTCGGCGAGACATTGGGCAATCCGGGCCTGGACGTGCTCGACGTCCCTCGCGTCGCGGAGGTGGCCCACGCGGCGGGGATTCCGCTGCTGGTGGATTCGACGTTCACTACCCCGTACCTGATGCGGCCCTTCGACCTGGGCGCGGACCTCCTGTTCCACTCCGCCACCAAGTTCCTGGGCGGCCACGGCGTGGCGATCGGCGGCGTGCTGGTGGACGGCGGCCGCTTCGACTGGGAGAAGTCGGGCAAGTTTCCGACGTTGACGGAGCCCTACGAGGGCTTCCACAAGATGGTGTTCACGGAGGAGTCGACCACCAGCGCGTTCATCCTGCGCGCCCGGCGCGAAGGCCTGCGTGACTTCGGCGCCTGCATGAGCCCGCAGAACGCCTTCCAGATCCTGCAGGGCATCGAGACGCTGAGCCTGCGCATGCAACGGCACGTGGACAACACGCGCAAGATCGTCGCGTTCCTGAAGGACAACCCGGCGGTGGAGTCGGTGTCCTATCCCGACCTGCCGGGCCACAAGGACCACGAGCTGGCCGCGAGACTGCTGCCCAATGGCTGCGGCGCCGTGTTCAGCTTCAGCATCAAGGGCGGCCGGCCGGCGGGCAAGCGCTTCATCGAGACGCTGAAGGTGTTCTCACACCTGGCCAACGTGGGCGATGCCAAGTCGCTGGTGATTCATCCTGCCACGACGACCCACTACCGCATGGACGACGCCGCGCTGCGCGCAGCCGGCATCACCGAAGGGACGGTGCGCCTGTCGGTCGGACTCGAGAGCCCCGAGGACCTGATCGAGGACCTCGATCGGGCGCTGCGCGCTGCGCAGAAAGCTTGAGTAGGCGGCGGTGGGTACCCAGCCCGTTCATACAGCGCTATTTTCAACGCGCCGGGTACCCACCGCCCGATGCTCACCGTGAGCTAACCCGCAGATTAGAGCGATCGCAGGAAATTCAGCAGGTGCTGCTTGTTCTGCTCCGTAAGCAGATTATTGTAGTACCAGACCACCACGTTGGCCTCGGAGGCATTCCCAGCTAGGACACTGCCGCTACTGTGTTGCTGAATCGCGACGATCAGATCGGACGTCCTTCCGTCATGCAGGAAGAAGATGCGCTGCCCGAGTCCCCATAGTGGCGCGGTGCGGAACTCGCGGGGCCCCGCTTGCCCCTGACTGATCCCGTCGTGCAGCCCAGGACCCATGTCGTGGATCAGCAGATCGGAGTACAGGTTCACGGGCTGGTTGCTCAGCGCCGCAACGGTGGAGCTCCCCGTAGTGAACGTCGGCGTGTGGCATTGGACGCAGCCGATAGCGGCGAAGAGCTTGCGGCCTATCCCAATCGACACCGCGCCGCCGGGGAGATCTGGGGAAGGTGCCGGCGGCGCCAGGAAGCGCATGAACAGCGCAAACTTCTCGATGCTGCTCGGCACATCCGCAGGGGTCGTCGCGTCGGTGTTGCCCACGGTGTTCGGTGTCGTCACAACCTGACATCCCGGCGTTTCATCGCGTTCCGTCTGAAACAGCTCGTTGGTGACGCCCATCTCGACGTTGTAGGCCTCGCCGGAGAACAGCAGCAGCGATTTGTTCTGGGCCTTCCAGCCGAAGCGGGCGGCGGTCCCGTCATTGCCGTTGAAGTTCGGCTGCCCGGAAATGGCACCGCCGGCGAGAACGATATTCGGCCTGCCCAGGATTCCCAGTGCCTGCTTCGTGGCGGCGTTGGCCTTTTGATTGGCCACAATGGCAGAGTCTGGAATTTGCTCGATGAGGCCCGCACCGAACACCGGCGTGGGAATGCGGAAGATCACGTTGTTATTCTTTACGGCTGAATCAAAGTCCGGTTGCAGCAAGTTACAGCCCGGCGCATCCTTGCTGCCCGTAATGGTGAACAGCGCATGCACGCCCCCGTCGGGGCTCCCGTCGTCGTTTCTCTTGAATCGCGCTTCGCGCACCGGTCCGTTCGGCGAAATGAACGAGGGAATGCTGTTGGTAAAGTCGTTGCTCGTCGCAAACGCGATCTGGGGATTGGTTGCGGGGCTCGATCCCCCGGCAGCCGGTTGCAGATGACAGCCGGAGCAGCTATCCAGATTCATTCTCGGTCCGAGGCCCTCGTCAACCCCGTCCGTGTCCATGAACTCGCTCTTGGCTACGTTGAAGAAGTTCATCTGATTCAGCGTGAGACCCGGCAATGGGTCACCGGGATTGGGGATACCGGGCGGATTGGGCACCGACGTGCGAACGCCCGGGTCCTTGGCTGTGAACGTGGCCGAAGAGACAGTGTCGATTCGAAACAGGAACGCAGTGGCGATCGCCGCTGTGAGAAACAGCGGCGCAACGTGGTGACGTCTCATGATTTTCAACCCCCAAAGTGAGTACAAAACCAATTTCTGGTTATATGCTGCGCAACTACAGCGATATGCTGCGCAATTGCGGCAGCGGCGCACATTGATCGGCGCCGCGACCGATGACGCCAGAAGCGTGCCTGATTGTTAATCGCAGTGAAATCAGCGCACGCGCGGGGGTACGACAACGTATCGTGTCTGCGTGGCGCGACGATGCAGGGTCCGCAATCTCTCAAGCATCTGAGAACATTGGGGCTTTGTCCGTCGGTGGGTCGCGACGCTCTATTTCGATTTCGGTGACGAGTCCATGAAGACAGCGGCAGCTAGCGCGATCGAACGGCAGGCCTTCTACGCCGAGCTGAAAACCCTGAAGGACCACTTCGAGGCGATGTCGCCCGAACTGGAAGTCACGCTGCGCGATCCAGCTCTCGGCGTGGAAGGCTACGTGGTCGTCTGGAACACCGGCATCAGTGTCGGCGGGCCTCTGGAGCGTTGTGGCAAAGGAGGAACGCGGATCACACCGCAGGTCTCCCTGGATGAAGTGAAAATGCTGGCCCGGACCATGGCGCTCAAGAATGCGGCGGCCGGGCTTCCGCTGGGCGGTGCCAAATCCGGCCTCAAGCTCGACCCTCTAGCACCGGGCTTCGAGCAGCGATATCGCCGCTTCGTCCGCCTCTGCGCACCTCTGCTGCATGAAAACGGCGGTCCGTTCGGCGGGTTCGGATTCGACATCGGCGCACGTCCGGAGCATGCGTTGTGGGCGTGCGATGAATTGAAATCGACCCGGTGCTTCACCGGGAAGCCGCCGAACCTGGGTGGCACCGACTACGATCGCGAGGGCATCGCCGGGCTGGGCGTGGCGGTCGCCGGCAGCACCATGATGGAGGTCAAGGGCGCGAGTCCGGCAACCGCGTCCTTCGCCGTTCAGGGGATGGGCGCGATGGGCGCGGCGGTGCTTCGCTACTTCAGCGAGTCCGGAGCGCATCTCGCGGCGCTGGGCGATCCAAAATATGCAGGGACTTGGGGCTTCGACCGGCCTCCGTCCGCGGATCTGCACCAAGCGCTGGTGAGCCAGGACACCGGCAAAGCAAAGTCACTTCTGCCCAAGGAAGCCAAGAAGATTTCCAGCGGCGCCGAGGATGTTCTGTATCTCGAGGCCGACATCCTTTTCCCCTGCGCGGTCCAGAACGTCATCACGGCGGACAACGTGGATCGCATCCGAGCGTCGTACGTCTGCGAGGGTGCAAACGGCCCTGTGTCCGAAGCAGCCCGCGCGAGCCTGCATGGTCGCGGGATTGCTCTCGTGCCCGACTTCATCGCCAACCCGGGAGGCGCGATCGCGGCCTTCGTCGAGCTCACGTCGGCACGCGCCGACAAGGCGGTGGAAGCCAAGCTCCTGGCGCGCGAGAAGATCGCCGCCAACGTGCGCAGGATGTTCGAGATCGCGGAACGCTATGACGCCGATCCGCAGCACGCGGGGTTGTACATGGCGTTGGCGAGGATCAGGCCTGCGTGCTAGAACCCTTGACCTCCCACCACCCCGCCTGCTGCGCAGGCACCCCTTCAGGCAGGCTCCCACCACCCCGCCTGCTGCGCGGGCACCCCTCCTCGGGCAGGAGGGGAAGGATCTTTTTCTCCCCTCCTTTTCAAGGAGGGGTGGCGCGAAGCGACGGGGTGGTTGGCACGCAGGCACCCGTCCCCTTGTCTATCTCAATATGCTCGTATTGCCCCTGTGGCTGAACGGCAGCGAGATGGGGCCGAAGCGGGTGGCGGCATCGAACGAGCCGGAGATGCTGTAGCCCGCCTGGCTGCCGTTGAGCAGGTTGAAGAGCCCAGCCCCGAACGCACGCGGTGAGAACGACAGCGGCACCTCGACGGTGGCGCTCTGTCCCGACGCCACACTCGTGCTCTGCGCCAGTTTTGTGTGAGAAACGTCCTTGCCGCCGATCGCCAGGTTCAGCCCGAGGTTCGTGACGTTGAAGTCGAACTGGTTGGTGTTTTTGACCTGCAGCTTCGCGATCGCCTCGACCTTGTCGAAGCTGAGTGCTTCGATGTCGAAGGAGACGAGGCTCACCTCGGGCACGGCGGGAACCGGGATCTCACCTTTGTGCGACAGCGGAAGATTCAGACGGCCGACGACCGGGGCGTCGAAGCCGAGGTTGAAGTCCGCCGTGTAGGGCACCACCGAGCCGGGGCGCACACCCTTCAATGCGCTCATCAGCGAGCCGAACTTGATGCTCGCGGGAACCTGGATCACCTTCGTCCCGCGAGCGGGTATCGCGCCGGTTGGCTGCACACTGCCCTCGATCAGTTTCTGGCCGCCGCTGCCGATCGCATACGCCAGATCGACCAGCGGCAGGTTGACTTCGTAGGGATTGGTTACTTCGACGTCGAAGACCAGATCGACCTTTTCCAGCGTGAGGCCTTGCAGGGCGACGCCGCTGATGCGGGCGCTCGGCTTGGGCGCGGCCTTGAGGAGATCGTTGACCGACGCGCAGCCTGCGAGCGTCGCGGTGCAGATGAGAGCGACGACTGCGGCGCAGCGATGACCGGCAACAGTATGCATGGGATCTCCGCCTAGGTTGAAAATGCTGGGTGCGCGGGACGACTCCGCAGCGATGGGATAGCAGCCAGCTCAAGCGCGCAGTGCGTCCAGCCCCTTCCAGTCGAACGCGACCCCATGGCCCGGGCGATCGGCGGCGACCGCGAAGCCGTCGCGAATCTCCAGGCTATGGGCGAGGAAGTTGTCGAGACCGAAGCCGTGTGCTTCGAGGTAGGAACGGTTAGGCACCGCCGCGAGGCAATGCACCGTGATGTCGTGCGCGCCGTGAGAGGTGACCGGCAGATTGAAGGCCTCCGCGAGGTGCGCGATTTTCATGAAGCTGGTGATACCACCGCAGTTGGTCACGTCGGGTTCGGGAAAGGTAAGCGCCTGCGCCCGGATATATGCCGTGAACTCCCACAGCGAATGCAGGTTCTCCCCGGCGGCCACCGGCAGTCCCCCGTCGCGCACGATGCGCGCGTGGCCTTCGACGTCGTCCGGAATGGTCGGCTCCTCCAGCCAGTAAACGTTCGACTCCTGCAGTCCCCGCGCTGCGCGGACGGCCTCGTCGACGCCCCACCGCATGTTGGCGTCGACCATCAGAGGGAAATCTTCCCCCAGCATCTGCCGCATTGCGCGGACCCGCGCCAGGTCATCGCTCAGCTTCGGGCGCCCGACTTTCATCTTGATGGCACGGAAGCCACGCGCCAGGTTGTCCTCGGTCTGCTTCAGCAGGCGCTCGAGCGGGAACTGCAGATCGATGCCGCCGGCGTAGCATGGCACCAGCGCATCGTTGCCGCCCAGAACCCGCCACAGCGGCTCGCCCTGCTTGCGCGCCTTGAGGTCCCACAGCGCGATGTCCACCGCCGATATTGCGAAGCTGGCGCTGCCGCCGCGCCCCCCGTAGTGCAGCCGCCACCACATCTGATGCCACAGGGACTCGATGCGATCCGCCGATTGTCCAAGGAGGATCGGCGTTAGGTCGCGCTGGATCTGCGAGTGTATGGCGGCTCCGTTGCAGCCGACCGTGTAGGTGTAGCCCATGCCCTCGGCGCCGGCGTCGTCGAACACGCGCGCCGTGATCAGCTCGAAGTGCGTCATGGTCCCGTGCGTGCTGTCCGACAGGGGTACGGGCAAAGGGATACGGTAAAGACCACTCTCCAGCCGGGCGATCTTGTTATCCATGGGTCTCCTTTGTCAGGGCGCGATCCGGGGTGTGAGCCGGGGTGTGAGCCGGGATTGGTTGCGCCGTCGTTGTGATCTGGGCTGCGCGGGCCGGTACAATGGTGGCGTCTCGACCGCGGCCCCCATTCTCCCATGCTTCTGCAAGTCGACCGCAAAGCCGCCTACGTCTACACCGGCACCAAGCCTATCGTGCCCGGGCAACGCACCGTCATGTTCATCCACGGCGCTGCCAACGACCACAGCGTGTGGGCGTTGCAGAGCCGCTACTTCGCCTATCACGGCTTCAACGTCCTGGCGGTGGATCTCCCGGGCCACGGCAAATCGGCTGGACCGGCGCTGCCAAACGTCGAGGATATGGCTGCATGGGCGGTACGCGTGCTCGATGTCGTCGGCATCCCGATAGCGGCGCTCGTGGGGCACAGCATGGGCTCGTTGATCGCACTGGAAGCGGCGGCACGCCATCCGGACCGGGTGGAAAAGCTGGCACTCATCGGCACTGCGTTCCCAATGAAGGTGTCCGACGCTCTGCTCGGCACCGCCCGCGAGCGCGACCACGCGGCGCTGGAGATGATCAATGTGTGGAGCCACAGCGCCGCGGGACAGACCGGCGGCAACCGCGTGCCGGGGCAGTGGATCATGGGTGGCAGCATGCGTCTGCTCGAGCGCACCGCCGAGCCGCTGTACAACGACTTCAACGCGTGCAACCAGTACACCGGTGGCGCGGACAGCGCCACCAAGGTGACCTGCCCCGTGCTCTTGATCGCGGGCAGCCGCGATCAGATGACGCCACCCAAGGCGGCCAAGAGCGTCGCCGACAAGCTGGCGAACCGGAAGTCGGTGCTTGTCGATGGTTCAGGCCACGACCTCATGGCCGAGCAGCCGGACGCCGTGCTCGATGCGCTGATCTCATTCCTGCTCTGATTCGACCGATCTTTCGGGTTCAGGGAATGAAGTTGGTCACCTTCTCGGCCTGTTCCAGCAGCTTCTCGGCGCTGCTGGCTTCGAATTTGCCCGGCTCCTCGATGTTGAGGGCCTTCACCACGCCATCGTCGACCAGCATGGAGTAGCGCTGGGAACGCACTCCCAGCCCGCGGGCGATGAGATCCATTTCCAGGCCGAGCGCTTTGCTGTACAGCCCGCTGCCGTCGGCCATCATCCGCACTTTGCCGCCGGCTCCCTGTTCCCGGCCCCAGGCGCCCATGACGAAGGCGTCGTTGACCGAGATGCACCAGATCTCGTCTATCTTGCGGGCCTTGAAATCCTGCGCTTTGGCGACGAACCCGGGCAGGTGCTTGGCCGAGCAGGTCGGGGTGAAGGCCCCGGGCAGGCCGAAGATGGCGATGCGTTTGCCGCGCACCAGTTCCTCGACCTTGAAGCTGTTGGGCCCGAGGCTGCAGCCAGGCGTTTCCACCTCGATCAACTCCCACAGCACCCCGGCGGGCAAGCGGTCTCCTGTCTTTATAGCCATCACGGTCTCCTTGGTAGATGAACGTAGTTTGTTATTGTAGCGCTGACCTATAATTCGAGCGTCGCGATCCCGATTCCAGCACCATGAGCAATATATCAGTCGATCCAGAGGCCCTCGACGAAGACGAGGACGCCGGCGGCGCACCGCCCATCCCGACCGGCGCGAAGAACTACATGACGCCTCAGGGCCACACGCGGCTCAAGGACGAGGCGCTGCACCTGCTGAACAAGGAGCGCCCGGAGCTGGTGAAAGTCGTCGCCTGGGCCGCGTCCAACGGCGACCGCTCGGAGAACGCGGACTACATCTACGGCAAGCGGCGCCTGCGCGAGATCGACCGGCGCATCCGCTTCCTCACTAAGCGGCTGGAGGCGGCCGAAGTCATGGATCCAGCGGCACGCGAACAGACAGACCAGGTGTTCTTCGGCGCCACGGTAACGGTGGCGGATGAGCAGGGCCACCAGAGCATCTACAGCATCGTCGGCATCGACGAGGCCGATGTGGGGCGCGGGCGCATCAGCTGGGTCTCGCCGCTCGCCCGTGCGCTGGTCAAGCACCGGGAAGGCGACCAGGTCACCTTCAGGACGCCAGGCGGTGATCAGATGCTCGAGATCGTGAAGGTGGAGTACAGGGAACTGCTGTGAGGGTGAAGGGTGAGCCCCCTCACCCCAACCCTCTTCCCCAGTAGAGGGGGAGAGGGGGTCTTTTCTTCTTCACTCTTCACTCTTCACTCTTCA
>JBGPMS010000187.1:0-10983 GCA_041487115.1 Gammaproteobacteria bacterium | reverse complement strand
GCAAGGTGAAGAAGCTGATGCGCCTGTGGGAGACCGAAACCGAGCGACTCATCGACTCAGAGCCACCGGGCGAGCGCTGACCGACGCAGGCCGGTCGGCACAATTCGAGTTAAATGCGTCTGGTGAAGTGCGGAATGTAAGGCACTGTCGCAGCTGTAGCGGTTGCTGTCGCCCTTGCGCCGGAGGCTGTGGTAGTCGCAGGTGGTGAAGCACTATACTTGCATTGGCAGGTGAACCGATCATGACACCAGCCATCGTAGGAATAATGATGTCGGGATACGGTTTCGTAGCCGGCGGAATAGGTGGTGCCGCAGTATATAGCTTGAACCATCCTCGTCACTGCCCAAGGCCATAGCTGGAAGTCAAATGATCAGAATTTTGAGATGGGCGACGTCTTCGTTTGCAGGATGCATGACTGTTTTCACATTGATATTCGCGATTCCCGAGTGCCTTTACTTCGCGAGCAAGCTGTACTCGGAAGGGTTGCTTATAGTAAACAGTGCCCTTTCAATGATAGTCATATTTGTTTTTCTTGGGGCGATTGTCGGTGCTCTCGGCTGGTGGACGATCTTCAAGCCACTAAAGGCGAGGCGCGAGAGATCGCACGGTGGAGGCCCGTGAGCAATGGAGGAGGCGAGAGGGTCAGGCCTATAGTTTCTAGTGTGGAGCAAGGCCCCGCTCTCGATGATCTCGAGCTCGACGGGGTCAAGTCTTGAATCGTGAATTGCCTACTCAGCGCTCAACCGCCGCAAGCACTCTGCCGGGCTGACGATCGGGATGTCTTGGTAGCGGCCGAGCCTTTGCAGATCGGCATCTCCGGACACGATCAGATGGGCCTGCGCTGCCAGCGCGCAGGCCAAGACTTCATCGTCATCGGGGTCGGCCAGCACGGTCGGGGCGATCGGCTCGGCGCTCACCACTTCGACCAAGCCGCGGTACTGCTCGATCAACTGCGCCACCGTGCGCTGTGCCTGCTGTAGACGCCGCACGAACTTCACGCGACCCAGCACATCGGCGAGCTCCTCGAGGAGCGCTGGACTGCTGTAGAGCTCGACGCGCTCTTCGGTGGCGGCTGCGATCAGCTCGTAGGGCGTGCCGCCCCACACCAGAGCCGAGACGACGATGTTGGTGTCAAGAACGACGCGCACGGCGCTCTTCACGCGCGGCGTCGATCTCGGCCTGGATCTCCGCCTCGGTGAGCCGCGGCTCGACCGCTTGCAGCGCCTTGGCACTTTCCAGCAGCAGCTCGCCTGCGCGGCGCTTCAGTTCGCGCTTGAGCATCTGCTCGATCGCCTCGGGCGTGAGCAGTCCCGCAGCCTTGGCCTCCTGGGCCAGGCCGTCGGGCAAATTCAGAGTCAGTTCAAGCGTAGTCATTTCATTCTCGCGACCGGCCGTGGCCAGTACGCCCTCCTGCAACGAGCAGAATCAATACGCCATCTTACCAGTGAGCGGCCCAAAAAGTGCCTCTAGGGAAAATTCCGTCTCGGGCACGCACTTCTTAGGAGTCACTCACCCGGAGCGCCGCACCGCGTCTAGGAAAGAGGGCTACACTACGATGGAAACGTGTCGGGCCGGTGATTCGTGGCCGAAGATCCAATTGGGATTGCAGGTGGGCCGAATGGATACGCTTATGTCGGTGGCAACCCAATCAGTCTCGTCGATCCGACCGGTGATCTGGATTCGCTACCTCAAGGAGTAGTCGACTTTGCAGCGGGGATGGGCGACGTGATCTCAGGCGGAGCAACGACAGTGATTCGCTCGCAAAGTGACATCGATGGAGGGGTGACGCATTCGGGAGCGTACGTGGCGGGCGAGTGGGCGGGGGCGGCAACGACTGTTGCAACTGGAGCCGGGGTCGGTGCAGCAGCAGCAGCAAGGGCGCCCGGCGCTGCAGGTAAGGTGATGGAATTCTCGCACTGGTGGCCAGACAAATGGGGGGGGCCGCGGGCGATTTGGAACGGCAACTGGGTAACGATCACTGAGCACGCTCTAACTGACCCAGCACGGTACCAGTTCATGCCAAGAGCGTGGAAAGCTTTGAACCCACTGCCGAATTGGGCTTGGAGGCAATGGCGGCGGATTCCCTACTTCTGGAGGGGAGCAGCTGTGGGAGCCGGTTGGGCATGCTTTGGATGGGAATGAGATGTGGGCGCGGATTGCATTGAATCGGTGGTTTCCGCCACTCAAGCCAGTTGAGAGGCGGTTGCTGGACGCGGTGGCAGCAACTTCTCCACCCGAATATCGAGAGTTACTCCGCCAGCAGCTTGACCATATCAACTTCGTGCAGCGACTTTCTGACGGTAAGGAGATTAATTTTTACTGCATCAGAGACGGAAGACCTAGCTGGGATCCACTCCTTGCGTTGCCGGACCAACGAGAGGAATCGAAATTGGCTACGGTGCACCTGCGAGCTAAAGGTGGCCCAAATGAGTTCACAGTGGATGTCTGGATTGTAAAAGGATATCTGTTCTCCCTCGAAGCAAACAAGAGTTTGCCCGCGACTTGCGATGTGGAGGTTCTTTCTGTTGATCTGCATGCAGCAAGTAGTAATAGCGCGACCAGTGGGTAATACGAGCGCAGAAACGAACAGAGAGGCAGGAATGGGGTCAAGAGAGGCAGGATGGGGTCAAGTCTTGCCTTTTGCCTGGCTTGACTTGATGAACGCGCCGGCGCGCTGCACGACATAGCAAGGTAGTGATGGATCAAGTCTTGATTCGTGCATCGGTGCAGCAGCAACAATTTAGGCAGTCTCTGTTCTCGACGCTCGCCGACGGCGCGGTGTATCGCCTTCGGGCTGGTCGCCGCGCGGTGGCTCGAAACGAATCCCGAACAATCCACCGTCCAAGGTGGCATCTGTCAGACGCTGCGGCAGCAGGTGGTCTTTCAGCTTGAAGCTGGCTGGCACTTCGGACAGCACGTCCGAATTGAGCGTCACCAGATACTGAAAGCCGATCTCCTGGGCGAGCCGCGCGCCCACCGCCAAGGCGCGACCGATCTGCCGCGGGTCCACGCCGTCGAACAGATGGCTGTCGTGGACCAGAAAGCCGGGCCCGATCTTCTGCCGCGCGCACATACGCTGGAGCATCATGTCGAAGCAGAAGATCTCCATGTTGCCGATACCGCGGCTGCGATCGCCCTGGATCGAGATGCGCAGCTCCGGGCCGTTGTGCGTCGGATGAAACTCGAGCTGCCCCGGCTCGCCGTAGAGGTCCTCGACGATGTTGCTGAAGGCTCTGATCGCATCATCGAGCACTGCGCTACGCTCGGTGAACTCTTGCCGCAGCCGCTCCATCAGACGAACACGGTCGGTTTCAAGCGAGGTACTGGTTGCCTCCAGCTGCGAGGCGGCCTCGAACCGACGCCGCAACGTTTCGACTTCGGCCTGCAGCCGGCCGTGCTCGGCTTGCAAGGAGATGAATTGGTCCAGTGCGCCGTGCGACTTCAGCATGCTCATCAGCTCCGAGCGCCGGAGATCTAGAGCATTGCGCCTGGCATCGCGCACCCTTAATCGCTCCGCGGCTGCGGTGTGCTCGCTCTGCAGGTAGCTGCGCCGGTTGCGCACCACCGACTCGTGGAACTTCAGCACATCGTCGTAGCGCCGACGCACGAGTTCCGGAAGGACAACACCGGCTTCCTCGTAAAGGCGGGCAAGATCGACGGGGGCAGGCGGTGTCTCCGCCTGCATCGCGGCCTCCAGCTCCTCGATGTACCTGCGATCCAGCCCGCTCTGATCAGCCAGATCGCCGAGCTCGCGCGTGATCGTCGAGGCTTCCCGGTCCAGGTCGTGGTACTGGTCGTGGACGCGAAACGAGGACAGCGTAGATGTTATCCGCCCAAGTTTCTGTTCGGCCACCACCAGACGGGAGCGAAGCGATGCTGCCGAGTCCAGCACCTCGGTGAGCACACCCTGGCCGACGATGCGCTTGAGCTCACGGATCTGCTTCTCCTTCTGCCGCACCGCCTCCCACTGCTGCGCGATGGTCCAATCGATGCCGAGCAGGTAGGAGATCGCCATCTGTGCATCGCCGGTCTGCTGCATCGTGCTGTTCTTGGTTGCCTCGCGCATGCCGCCGCTGCTCTCGCGCCGCGCAAAATAGGAGAACAGCGAGCGAAACGTTGGCCGACCCGCGCCTTCTTCGACCTCGGCGCTGTCTGCCTGCTCGTTGATGCCGAAGAAGGCCAGCCCGAGCACCTCGCGCCAGGCCGAGTTGGAGATAACGAGCCGCTCCGAGTCTTTCTCCTTTCTGGGTTGCTTTAGCCAGCGCTTCGTCTCGCCGTGCTCGACGATGATCTTCGAGGGCGCCGATGCAGAGCGCGATACACGCACAGCTTCGCCATAGACATCGAGCTCCAGTCCGAACGAGGCCTGGATCAGCTCCGATGAGCGAAACGTCGAGTCCGGATCACAGTTGCCGGCGCAAACAAAATGGATCAGCTCGACCAAACTGGATTTGCCGGCGCGATTGCGCGTCTGCTGATCGGTCGCGCTCGGGGTCTTGTCCGACAGCAGGATATTGAGCCCGGGTCGAAGCGTCAGCGTCTTGAAGGAGCGCAGCGAGCTGAAGACGCGATGAATCATCGCGCGGTCCTCTTGTGCGCCCGACGAATCCTGCCGTCGTCGAACTCCACAGCTCCGTAAAGGTAGAGCAGGTCGAGCGCCAAGATAAACCAGTCGTAGGGGATGCTCTCCAACAGAGAGCTCTCCCGGTGCCTGACCTGCTCCCACAGCCGCGACACGCTCTTCGGGCGGTCGAGCCGGCGCAGCACCTCTGCTCCGACGGAAAGCAGCGCGCGATCCGGTGCCAGCCCTTTGGTCGGCAGGATCATGCTGAGGGGCTCTTGTCGGTTGGCGGTCGCTCGAAGATCTCGCACGCCTCGAAAAAGAACGCCAGGATCGCGAGCGCGGCGGCCTGATGCGAAGGGCTCGGAACCGAATCGCCGGCGATGAACTTCTGCAGACCGGTGAAGATATCATCCGGTGGGCGACCTTCGTCTCTCAACTGCTGGTAGCGCAGTCGAAACGCGGCCGCCACGCGATCGTATCGGGTCTGATCCGAGAGGCCGCGCAGGTACTTCTTGACGATCTCCGCGCGCGTCATGCCTGCCCTCAGCAGCATGGCGGCAGCCTCGGACAACTGGTTGTGCTGCAACTTTGCCGCCGGAACGGGCCTGACATCCGCCGTCATCGGTTCCGGCTGGAGCGCGATATGATCCAGCAGCCGCATCACGTCTTCTACTCGGACCTCGACGATATCTTCGAATCCAGGTGCTGGGCCCAGCAGGGTCGCCACATCCGTCGGCGGCAGTGCCTTGAACTCGCTCAGCAGCTCGTTGTATCCCCAATGCGCCGCGACGAACGGTGTGTGCTGAGCGCTCAAATCCAGCAGGAGCTTGAGCACGTCGGCCGGAAGTCCGTTCACGTCGTTGTGCGTGAAGATCCACTCATCGAAGTACTGTTTCCAGTACGGGAGCGCACCGGTAAAGTCCTCGTTGATCTTGTTGAGCCACTTCGGGAGGGGCTTCATCTCGCGCGGGGCGAAACATTGAAACAGCTTGCGCTGGGAACGAAGGTAGCCGTCGTTCTTGCGATCGCCGACGCTGCCCCATGGACGTACGCGTACGAAGTCCCCGGGGTATCTCATTTCCATGATGGTCGAGAACAGATTCTGGAACGAGTCACCAGTCGACTCGCCGTACACGAGCCGAAACTTCATCTCGTAATACGCGCTCCTCAGGTCCTGCAACAGCCCGCTCCCATTTAGTGGCAGATCACGGTAGACATTGCTGCCCCGGTTAATGCGAGCGCTGGCGTGGCCTGAAAGTGCGCAGCGGCAAGTAGTGAACATCGCGGCCCTGCAGCACCAGCTGCACGCGCAGCTCGAGCAGCCCGTGCTTGAGCCCGTCCCAGTCGCGGTGCGGCTCATGGTCAAAGTGGTGGATCCGATCACTGCCAAGCAGCGCCACATGATCCGTGCCGATGTTGCTGAGCTCCACGATACCGGGCTCATTGGCTCGCCTGATGATCCAGTCGTAGTCGATTGGGGGCAGCCATATCCCATCGGTTCTGACACGCAGAGGAATCGGCCACAGCCGCACTCGGCAGTGAAGGTTCTCGGCGAGCTTGTGCTTATTCATCGTTCGGCTCCTTCAGCGTCCCGCTTGAGGCAGTACCGCTTCCAGCACTTCCATATCTCTGCCGAGGAGAGGCGGCGCTCAGCATTGCTTGCGAAGTCACTGTTACAGGCCACTACACTAAGCCCGGCTCACCCCAGCTCTTCGAGCAGTCTGCGCGCGTCTTGCAGGTCCGCGGTGTCGAACCCCTCGGTGAACCATGCGTACACCTCGGCCAGCGCTCGACGCGCCTCTTGCGTCCTGCCTTGCTTCCGCCACATGCGGCACAGCCCCATGGTTGCCCGGAGCTCGAACGACTTTGCCCCCTGCTCGCGCGCGATCCTGATGGCCTCGAGAAAATGCGCCTGCGCCTGCTGCACAGCCTCGCTCGCGTGGAAGGCCGGGGCACTGACGCTCGGGGAGCCGGAAAGATGTGTTTCTCGCTTCCCGACTTCGATTTCCCGTTGCAACGTCAGTTCTCCCTCCAACCGGTAGAGCTCCGCCTCGAAGATACGCTCTCCGGTCTTGTCCCTCACTGTCACCGCATCTTTCAGAACCAGCAGCCCTTCTTCGCTCCGCCCGGTTCGCCCGCAGCCTTCCGCCAACAGGGAAAGGATATACGTGTGTGCTATTCCGGCTCCCGTAGCCTGGAACGCCGCCAGGCCCTGGCGCATCTGGGCGAGGCCCTCTTCTCTTTGCCCCTGCTCGGCTCGTGCCCACCCGCGCACGATCGTTGCCATTGCCAACCACAGTACGAACCCTTCCCGGCTGGAGAGCGCCATGTCCGCGTCAGCCTGTCGTTGCGCGGCTGAGTCCTCCCGTCGGTACTGGTGCAGCATCGCGGCAAAGAACAATGCGAATGCCTGGCTGAAGGCGTGCGAGCATTGTTCGCCCAGGTGCAGCCCCTCACGCAGCCTTTCTGCAGCCTGGTCCGGGTAACCAAGGCACCACAGCGTCGCGGCGACATAGCAAAGGCACGCCACCCCGGGGTCGGTCCCGTAGAGGAAGGCGTGGGTGCGGTGCTGTGTGAGATCGTACAGAGCGATACCCTGCTCGAGGTGGACACGCGCAGTAGGAAACTCGCCCAGAAAAAAGCGCGTCATCCCCAGTGCCCTGTGTGCCTCCAGAAGAAAGGCCGGCTGCTGCACGCGCTGCGCCAGTTGCAACAACTGTTCTCCCATCTCACGCGCGGTTTGCAAGTCGCTGCGGACCAGGTAGAACATCCATAATCCGCGCAAGACAGGGAACAGTTGAGGCGTGTCTCCGATGCGCTCGCAGAGCTCCCGCGCGCGGTCGAACGTTCGCCCCACCTCGGGAGCCCCGTATCCTTTGATGGCCATCAAGGCGTTCCCGAGCAGAGTTTGCAGCAGCAACTCCTGTTGGAGGTGCTCGGGAGTGTCCGCCAGGGTACTGAGCACTTCCAGTCCCTTGGTGAGGTGGCTGATCGCCTCGATGTTCGCCGACCGTTCGACGGCTTTCCTTCCGGCCTGATACCAGCAGGGAACCGCCTTCTCCCCCTGGCCTGCTTCGGTGTAGTGATGGGCCAGCAGCTCGGGCTTGGCGTCCCGCGTGGCCGGGAAGCGCTCCTCGAGCGCGCGCGCGATATTGCTGTGCAACTGCTTGCGCGTACTCTTGAGGAGCGAATCGTACGCGGCATCCTGTACCAGGGCGTGCTTGAAGGTGTAGATCGCGTCGGGCGGCGTGCCGTACCGGAACACGAGGCCGGAGCCGGTCAGCCGCTGCAGGGCATCGTCCAGCTCGGTCGGCGGCAGCGGTGCGAGCGCGCGCAGCATCTCATAGCTGAACTCGCGCCCCAGCGCCGCGCCCACCTGCGCGATCTCCTTGACCGGGTTCAGGCGGTCGAGCCGCGCCATCAGAGAATCGCGCAGAGTCGCGGGGATGGACATCGAAGCCAACGAGCCGGAATGCTCGTAGTGATCGCCGGCGTCTGTGAGCACATCCGACTCCAGCACCGCCTTGGTCAGCTCCTCCAGATACAGCGGTACGCCATCGGTCTTGGCGACGATCTGCTCCAGAAGATCGGGCGGGAGTCGCTTGCCGGCCAGGCGCAGCGCCAGGCTGGCGCTTTGCGCGCGGCTCAAGCGCGACAGCGTGAGCGCTGCCACGTGAGGATGCTTGGCCCATTTCGGCTCGAGCTCGGGGCGGTGGGTGATGACCAGCAGCAGGGGGAAACCCTTGAGCCGGTCGATCAGCAGATCCAGCGCTTCCAGGGTGCTGGGGTCAGCCCAGTGCACGTCCTCGAACAGCATGAGAGTCGGTTGCTGCCGGCTGGCGGCCTCCAGCAGATCGACCATGGCTCGGATGGTTTCTTCCTTCTGCCGCTGCGGGGTCATGCCCAGAGGTTGGTACCGCCCGTCGGTCGGAATCGACAAAATCGGCGCCACCAGCTGGACGTCGAGCAGCGGGCGAGCGTTCCCGCCCACCATCAGCGCTTCCAGCTTGTCGAGCTTGGCGCCGGCCGCCTCCTCCCGGGTGAAGTGCAAAGCGCGCTCGATATTGTCGGTGACGGGGTAGAACGCGGTGTTCGCATAGAACGCCGAGCACTGGTAGCGCAACACGTTGGCTGCCCGCTCGCCCAGCTCCTCACGCAGTTCCTGCAGGATGCGCGATTTGCCAACGCCCGGCTCTCCCGACAACAGCACCACCTGGCCGATGCCGTCCTGGGCCAGGTCCCAGCGTTGCAGCAGCAGAGCGATCTCTCGCGCGCGGCCGACCAGCGGGGTCAGACCGCTGCGGGTAGCGGCCTCGAACCGGCTTTCGGCCGGGCTCAGCCCGAGCACCCGCCAAACGCGTACCGGGTGGGCGATACCCTTGAGATCCTGCCGGCCGAGGTCTTCGTATTCGAAGCTGCCGCCGGCCAGTTGCCGTGTGAGCTCGTTGACGACGATGCTGCCCGGCAGGGCCACGGCCTGCAGCCGCGCTGCCAGGTTCATGCTCTCGCCCACCGCGCTCTTGTCCGCGGAGCGGATGTCGGATACCACCACCAGCCCGGTAGAGATGCCGACGCGAACCTGCAACCGCCCGGCATCGGGCAGCTCCAGCTGCAGCAGGCTCTGCACGATCTCCAGCCCGGCGCGGATGGCGCGTTCGGCCTCGTCCTCGTGCGCCAGCGGAAAGCCGAAGTAGGCGACGATGCCGTCGCCCAGGCGCTGGAACACGTAACCCTCGAACCGTGCGATGACCCCGGCGCAGACATCCTCGTAGCGGCGGATGATGCCGCGCAATGCTTCGGGATCCAGGCGAGAAGCGAGCTCGGTAAAGCCGACCAGGTCGCAGAACAGGACCGTGAGCTGTCGGCGCTCGCCTTCGCTGCCGATGGGCTTGCCAGCGGACGGTTGCGATGCAGCGCCTTCCCGGTAGAGTGCGGTCGACGCGCCGCCGGCCCGGTCGGCAATCGCCCTCAGCAGCTTCTTGCGATGCCCGAGCGAGATCCCGAGTTTTTCCAGGTCGCTCTCGGTGAGCAGGCCCAAGGCCTCGAGGTCGACGTCATTCTGGGCGAATACCGGCGCGTAGAGCTCCAAGCCAAGCTCTTGGAGCCATGCAGACAGAGCGCTCATGCGTCGCCATTCCTCGGCAGATAGTCTTCGTCACCACTCGTCCGCACTCGTGCAGCATCCGGCCAGCCCGGCCTGGTGCCGAAATCTGGCGTGCGGCTCCCCAGATCCTCTGCGCTTGCGCGAGATTGTACCCTCCCTTGCGCCCCCGAGCGGCTTCAGACCCGGCGCTGCGCCTCCGGGTTGAGCATCCGCGTCGGCTTGCCGTCGAGGAAGGCCAGCACGTTGTCGATCGATTCTCGATAAAACTGCGCGTAGACTTCGCGTGTGCAGTACCCCAGATGCGGCGTGAGCACGACATTGGGCAGGCTGCGCAGCGGATGATCGGCCGGCAACGGCTCTTGTCCATATACGTCCAGTCCCGCGATCAGGATGCACGAGCGCAGCCGTTCCAACAGCGCCGCCTCGTCCACCAGGGGTCCGCGCGAAGTGTTGATCAGGATTGCGCCCGGCTTCATGCACGCCAGATCGCTCGCGCCCAGGATGCCGCGTGTACGGTCTGACAGCACCAGGTGCAATGTCACGGCGTCGCTCTCCGCCAGGAGTGTCGCCTTGTCGACGAGCCGTGCACCGGCAGCTTGCGCATTGGCCTGGGTGAGGTTCTGGCTCCAGGCCAGCACCTGCATTCCGAGCGCCAGTCCGTAGCGTGCCAGGCGCGACCCGATCTTGCCCAGGCCGATTACACCGAGCGTGCGCCCCTCGAGCACCGATCCGGCCGGCACGCCGGTCTGAAAACGGCCGGCACGCATGGAAGCGTCGGCGGCCGGAATGGATCGCGTCGCTGCCAGCAGCAACCCCAGCGCGAGCTCGGCTGTCGCGGCGCCGGACTTCTCGCCACCCGTGTTGCTGATGACAATCCCGCGCGCGGTACACGCATCGATGTCCATCGTCCACGTGCGTGAGCCGGTCAGGGCGATCATGCGCAGCCGCGGCAGCCGCGCGATCAGCGTTGCCGGGAAAGCCATGCGCTCGCGCATGGCGATGAGGATGTCGAACTCGGCCAGCGCTTGTGCAGCGGCATCCGGTCCGCCGAGCGGCTGCTCGAAGAACACGATTTCCCCGCGTGACGCGAGCCGCGACCAGTCGGCTGCTCCGCGTGCAACGCCCTGCCAATCGTCCAACACTGCGATTTTTGTCATGATCTGAAGCCCGTCTGAGGTTGCGGCGCTCGCGGTCACTCTTTAGGAAAGTCGGCGCTGAGCGTGACCGCTTCCCATTTGTCGATGGAGCTCATCAAGTCCTTGAGTTTCACCCGGACCCGATCCAATCCGTCGCGGCCGAGGATGAGATTGAGCGG
>JBGPMS010000186.1:0-11022 GCA_041487115.1 Gammaproteobacteria bacterium | reverse complement strand
CTTCTGGCGCTGTACAAATTTCAGGAGAACTGGATCGAGTACCGCGGCACGGCCGAGTCCCTCAAGCACGAGAAGTTCATGTTCCTCACGCGCAGTGGGCCCTACAGCGTGGAGCAGCCGTTCCCTGTCCTGGTGGAACGGGTCGAGGCCATTCTCGGCAAGGAGGGCGCCAGCTGGTCCGGCACCATGCGGCAGGCCAGCGCGCCCGCGAGCAGAGACCAGGCGCCCGCCGCCCAGCATTGACGTGCAAGCGGCTTGCCGCCTGCCGATCATCCCTCTGCCGGCCGGCAACTGTGGACGATGACCGGTCCTCGCGTGCATCATCTGACTCTCACGCAACAGCGTACACGGCTCGCCCATGCCCGGCTCGGTGTTCGATGGCAATGTCCTGCAGGTCTTCGAGAATGCTCGGGCGCCGAAGGTCAAGCGCCTGCGCGTGGGAGACACGGGCGTGGACGTGGTCTCGCCCTTTCGCTCACCCGAGGACTGGCGCGACCAGTGGATTTATTTTCTGCTCGTCGACCGCTTCGACAACCCCGCCGCACCGCCCCGCAACCCGCCCTTCGACGGCCCGTGCAACCTGTTCCAGGGCGGGACTTTCGACGGCGTGCGGCGCCAGCTCGACTACCTCGAGCGCCTGGGCGTGGGCGCGATCTGGCTGTCGCCCGTGCTGAAGAATTGCCAGTACAACCCGGCGACGTATCATGGCTACGGCATCCAGGATTTCCTGGCGGTCGAGCCGCGCTTCTGCCGCGACCCGGAAGCCGCGCGCCGCGATCCCGGGCTGGCGGAGGAAGAGCTGCGCGCGCTGGTCGACGAGGCTCATGCGCGCGGGATGTACGTGATCCTGGACGTGGTGCTCAACCACGCGGGAGATGTGTTCGAGTACGTCCTGCCCGACGGCAGCGGCAGCGCCGAGGCGGATTGGAGCTGGTTCCCCTATGGCGTGCGCTGGCGCGACGAGGACGGGCGCGGCCGCCCCGACTGGACGCTGGCCCCGCAGGACCCGCCGGCGGACGCGGCGGTATGGCCGTCGGAGTTGCGCCGCAACGAATTGTTCCGGCGCCAGGGCCGCGGGGGAGAGGCGGGCGGCGACTTCGCCTCGCTCAAGGAATTCGTCACCGCGTTTGGCGAGACGGACCCGGATCTGGGCCCCCGTTTCCCGGTGCGCGACGCGCTGATCCGCGCGCATCAGTACCTGGTGGCGAAGCTCGACGTGGACGGCTTCCGCATCGACACCCTGAAGTACGTGGAGCCGGACTTCGCCCTGCTGTTCGGCAACGCCATGCGCGAGTTCGCCCTGTCCATCGGCAAGAAGAACTTCTTCACCTTCGGCGAGGTGTACGACGAAGAGGACAAGATCGCGCACTTCATCGGCCGCCAGGCCGCCGCGGACACCGACCTCATGGGGGTGGATGCGGCGCTGGATTTTCCGCTGTTCTTCCGGCTGCCGGCCGTGGCCAAAGGGAGTCTGGCGCCGAGCGAGCTGGTGGCGATGTTCGAGCGGCGCAAGGCAGTGGAGCGCGAGGTGCTGAGCTCCCACGGCGAGGCCAGCCGCTACTTCGTCACCTTCCTCGACAATCACGACCAGCGCGAGCGCATCTTCTACAGCTCGCCCGACGCGCCGCTGCGCTTCGCCGACCAGGCCACGATGGGCATCGCGCTGCTGTTCACGCTGCAGGGCATCCCCTGCCTCTACTACGGCACCGAGCAGGGCTTGCACGGCCGGGGCGACGCGGACACGGCGGTGCGCGAGGCGCTGTGGGGCAAGACCGATGCTTTCGACCGCGAGCACCCGTTGTTCCGCGCTATCGAGACCTTGTCCGCCATCCGGCAGGGCGAAGCGGCGCTGCGCTATGGCCGCCAGTACTTCCGCCCGATCTCCGGCGACGGGACGCATTTCGGCATCTCCGGGTTCCGCGGCGGCGTGCTGGCCTATTCACGCATCCTCAACGACGAGGAGGTCGTGGTGGTGGCCAATACCGGCACTCAGGATCCCTGGAGCGGCGAGGTGATCGTGGACCTGTCGCTGAACCCGGCCGGCGCGGTGCTCGATGTGCTGTTCAGCAACAAGTCGTTCGGAACGGAGCTGCAGCCGGGCAGCGGACGCCCATCGACGGTGGTTGCAAAGCCGGCGGGCAGTGTCGAGATCCGGGAGGTGAGCGGCGCCATCACGCGCGGGCCGGCCAAGGCGGTCAAAGTCGCTCTCGCGCCGATGGAGGTGCAGATTCTGAGGCGAGACGGGCCATGAGCGTGTACCGATGGCGGCCACGCGTCTGGGATGACGGGCTCGATCGGGGCCGCAGGCTGGTCGGCGCATGCGTTTCAAGTCGGAGGACCGTAAGATGAGCAGAATCTGGATGTCGATTGCGCTGGCGGCCCTGCTCGCCGGCTGTGCAACGCAGAAGATGAGCGGCGATCAGCTGGCGCGGGTGGCGAAAGACTGGTCGCTCAGCATACGGGCGAGCCAGGTGATCCCGGTGTATCCCTTGACCGAGGACCTGCAGCCGGGTGACGTGTTCCTGGTGCAGACGCCCATCGACGAGCAGGTGAAGGTTTACCTCGACAAGGGCTTCCTGCCGATGGAGAACCTCGTCACGCGGCTCACCCTGTCCGGGTACCCGAACTTCTACCGTGGCTGGCCGCACGTGATGGACGACGACACGGCGCCTCCCCGGCTGTGGCAGTTTCCCTCGCCCGCCGGTGCGGCGGCGGACTTCTCGAGCGCGCCGCTGGCTGCGTTCCCGACCTATGGATTCTCCGTCAGCCGCAGCGAAGGTCTCAACGTGGCCTTGCCGGTGCAAGGGGTGCCGATCGGGTTGAACCTGCTGGACAGCGCGTCGGCCAACGGCACCATCTCCATGAAAGATGCTTATACCTATGCGCTGCCCGCACGCTGGACGTTCGACGCGATCCGCTCCTGGAGCCTGGCCAACGCCGACTACTTGAAGCAGTTCGAGCCGATCACCGAGACGAGCAAAGACGGGAAGTCGGTGGCCAAGCTGTTCTACCTGCGCGTCGTGAACCGCGTCTACCTGGTGAAGACGGTGGATATCGCGCTGTTCAGCAATAGCGGCTTCGGCGCAGGGGGAAGCGCGGGAGTGCCCAAGGGGGTAGAGCTGCTCAACCTTGCCAATGCAACCGAGGCCGCCAAGCAGCTGGACGCGGTGAACGGGATCATTTCCAAGGCGTCGTCGCCCAAGAGCGACGACAATAGCGCCGCGACGGGGGGCGGGGATGCGGCGCCGGCGCCCATTCTCGCGGGCGGCAGCGTTAAGATCGCGCTTGCGACCAGCCGGTCGATCTCGCTGGTGGAAACGTTCCGCCGGCCGCTGGTGGTCGGTTACCTCGCATCGGACTACCAGATCCTTCCGGGCGGGCAACTGGCGGCGCCGGTCCCGACGCTGCTGCGGATCGAAGGCAAGGCGCTGATCGCGGGCCAGGCGATCAAGTACACGGGCTGCGATCCGAACTGCAAGCTGATTCGCACCTGGCGCAAACTGCCGGGCAACAAGCAGAAGTTGGACGACTGGCTGGCCAAGAACGGCGGCATAGCGATTTCGGACCTGGAGACCGGCCCGTACGGCAGCCTGCGGGAGCGCGTGACGGAAGAACTGATCGATACCTCAAAGTAAAGGAGCGGGGACTATGGCACTGCAACTGCCTTCCACTCAGACCGGCGTGCCGCGAGACGACGCGTCCAACGTAGTTGACGCCATGCTGCTCGACGATCGGGTCAAGTGGATCAGCATCGTGTTCGAGAAGACAGATGGGGGCGTCGACCACTTCACCGTGACGCCCTTCACGGAGCACCCCGCGGGGGGAGACAAGAGCTGAGTCTGGCCCGGACAATTCATGCAGACGCCCCCGAAGATAACGAAGATCGCGCGCGCTTCAGGCTTGCGAGCGATGCAGACCGGGTACTTGCGCCGGGCTCGCAACTCGACGCGCCATCATCCCGAGTCCCTCATGAATTATCCAGGCTAGGGCATACACCTCACGCCAGCTGCGTGAGCAGCGCGCGCGCGTCCTTGAGATCCGGGGTCTCCAGCCCCTCGGTGAACCAGGTGTAGATTTCTCCGAGCGCTGCTCTGGCCTCGGCCGCCTTGCCCTGGTTGCGCCACAGCCGAGCCAGACTGGTTGTCGCGCGCAGCTCGTAGGACTTCGCCTGTTGTCGCCTGGCCACCTCTCTTGCCTTCTGGAACCGCGCCTCCGCGCCGGCGGGATCGGGCGGCTCGCCCATCATCATCAGCTCACCCTCGATGCGGTAGAGCTCGGCTTCGGCCCAGTGCTCCCCGTTCCTCTCTACGCAGGCCTGCCCCTCGCCGAGCGCTGTCGCGGCGTGGTCCAGTTGCCCGATGGACGCATGCGCTGTCGCCAGCTCTCCGAACACGATCGTGAACAACAACTCGGAACCGAAGGCCCTCAGCGTCGTCACGCTTTCGCGCATCAGCGCAATCCCCTCTTCCATCCGTCCGAGCTGCACCAGGTTGCTGCCCTGAAAGGCGGACACCACCGCGCGGAAGTAGCCGAAGCCCTGTTCGATACACAGTGCGATGGCGGCTTCGAGATGGGAATCGCGCCCCTGCGGCTCCCGGCGGTACACGTGCACGAAACCGACCCCGGCGAGACCGCGCGCAAGCTGGAACGGCCGCGACATGCTCTGCACGAATGCGAGCGAATCCCGGGCTCGCTGCAATCCCTGGTCGGGGTGTCCCAGCGCCCACAGGCCCATGGCGAGCCAGTTCAGGCCGGAGGCTTTGGGGTCCTGCCCGTAGAGCACGGCGTGCATGTCACGCTTGTCGGGTCCGTACAGCCGTACGCACTCCTCGAGATCGACGCGGCCGGCGGCGAACTCTCCCATGACGAACGACACGATGCCACTGAGATAGTGAGCCTCGATCAGCGCATCGACGTCGTCCGCGTGCTGGGCGAGGATCAGGCACTGGTCCGCCACCTCGCGCGCCTTGTGTTGATCGCCGCGGACGAAGTGAAACGCTGCGATGCCCCACAATGCCCGGAACAGCTTGGGCGTCTCTCCCACCTCGCGGCACAGCTCCCCGGCGCGCGTGAACGCGCTCGCCGTCTCGGCCGCCGCCCAGCCCTTCACCGGGATCAGCGCGTAGCCGAGCTCGACCTGCAATCCCAGCTCCGATTGGTCGCGTCTGGCCGAGACGGGAATGGATTCCAGCACGCGCAATCCTTTCCTGTAGTGGGTGATCGCCTCGGCGTAGGAGGCGCGCTGAACCGCGTGCTGCCCGGCTCGCTGCCACCATTGCACGGCTTCGCCGATCGTACCCGCCTCCGTGTAGTGGTTGGCGACGAACTCCGGATGCGCTGCCGCCTCGCCGGAGAACTGCTCGACCATGACGCGCGCGATGCGCTCGTGATATTGCTGCCGCGTGCTCTTGAGCAGCGACTGGTAGGCGGCCTCCTGCAGCAGCGCATGCTTGAAGATGTAGGTCGCCTCGGGCGGCACGCCGCGCTGATAGAGCAGTTCGGCATCCACCAGCCGATCGAGCTCGCGCTTGAGCGCAGCCTCGTCCAGCGTCGATACCGCCCGCAGCAGCACGTAGGGGAAGGCGCGGCCCAGCGTCGCGCTGAGCTGGGCGACCAGCTTCACCGTGGCCAGCCGGTCCAGCCGCGCGGCCAGCGAATCCTGCAAGGTGGTGGGGATCGCCACCGGTGGCAGCGGGCCCATCAGCTCGTAGCCACGCTCGTTCTCCCGCAGCAGGCCCGACTCCAGGACCATCTTGGTCAGCTCCTCGACGAACAGGGGCACACCGTCGGTGCGCGCCACGATCTGCTCGACCACCTCGCCCGGCAGCGCTTTGCCGCCCGCGATCCGTTCGACCATCGATTCCGTCTGCCGCTGCGTGAACCGCGTGAGCGTGAGCGAGGTCACGTGCGAGTGCGCGGCCCAGGCCGGCTGGAATTGCAGACGGGCAGTGAGGAGGCAGAACAGCTGCGGGGTCGGTCCTTGATCGATCAACAGGCGCAGGAACTCCGCGGTGGTCGGATCGATCCAGTGCAAATCCTCCACCACCACCAGCACCGGCTCCTCCGCGGCCAGCGCCAGGACCATGGCGAGCAGCGTCTGGAGTGTCCTCTCCTTCTGGCGCTCGGGACTCATCGGTGGCAGCGGCAGGCGTTCGGAGGGGCGCAGCGACAGCAGGGAAGCGAGCAGCGGCAAGCCCTCTTCGACGGAGACGCCATGTTCGAGCGCGAACGACTCCAGTTTGCCGAGCTTCACCTCGTCCGGATCGTCGCGGCTCCAGTCGAGCACCCGGGGCAGGAATTCGATGACCGGATAGAGCGGGCTGTTCGCGTAGTAGGCCGAGCAGCGCAGCTCGAGCCGGCACTGCGGTCCACCGGCCACCCGATCCATCAAGACCTGCACCAGCCGTGATTTGCCGATGCCGGCGTCGCCCGTGACGAGTACCACGTGGCCCTCGCCATCGACCACCTGCGCCCAGCGGTCGAGCAGCAGGCCGACCTCCTGCTCGCGCCCCACCAACGGTGTGAGCCCGACAGCGGCCGCGGCGTCGAGGCTGCTCCTGGCGCCGCTCTCGCCCAGCACGCGGTAGGCGTGCAGCGGCGCCGGGACTCCTTTGAGCGCGTGCTCGCCCAGGTCGTCGCTCACGAACAGGCCGCGCACCAAGCGCAGCGTGGCGGCGCTGATCGCCAGCGTGTCCGGCTCGGCCAGGGCCTGCACGTGGAACGCCAGGTTGGGCGTTTCGCCCAGCGCGAGGTGCTCGTGCCGCTCGCGGCTGCCGACTTCACCCACCACGACCAGCCCGGTGTGGATGCCGACGCGGATCGACAAGCGGCCTTCCGCCGGCGCGTCGGGGCGCGCGTTCAATGCGCCCATCGCCGACAGAATGCTGAGACCGGCGCGGACCGCGCGTTGCGCATCGTCCTCGTGCGCCTGCGGATGGCCGAAGTACACCAGCAGCCCGTCGCCGAGATACTGTGCGACGTACCCGTCGAAGCGGGCGATGACCTCACCGCACGCGGTCTGGAACGCGCGCACCACCTCGCGCAATTGCTCCGGGTCCAGCCGCGCCGACAAGGCCGTCGAGTCGACCAGGTCGCAGAACATCACGGTGAGCTGACGGCGCTCCGCGTCGTAGGCCGGCTGGGGCTGACGAGCCGGGCTGGAGGCCCCTGGCTGCCTCAGGCCGGAGCCGACCGCATGTTCATCGCGTGGCCCGTCGCCGTGGGCGAGCCGCCTGCCGCAACCGCCGCAGAACTCGTCGCCCGCGTCATTGGCGAAACCGCAGGCTTGACAGGCGCTCGGCAGCGCATGGCCGCAGGCCGAACAGAACTTCCGCTCCGGCTTGTTCTCGACGCTGCACTCGGGACACTGCATGGTTCCTGCCTCTCGCTCGGCCTTTTCCGGGAAGGCCGGCAGGCGAGATTAGTCTGTGGCAGGAGGGGCGGTCAAGCTGGCCGAGGTCGTGATTGCATCAGGCGGCTAAGTCTTCGGGTGACGACAGATTCGACCGCGAGAACCGCGAATTGAACCGGGAGAGGACGGCGAGCGTCGTCTCCTCCCTATCTATCTTGACGTAACGCTTCCCCCTTTTGAAAACCTGATTGCCAATGAAGCTCAGCCGCGAGCAGGCTCCCACCACCCCGCCCGCTACGCGGGCACCCCTCGGGCAGGAAGGGAAAGATTTTTCTCTCCCCTCCTTTTCAAGGAGCGTGGCGCGAAGCGCCGGGGTGGTTGCGGCCGCTCGGCGTACTTAACCCAGGCTGAAGTCCGTACGTAATCAAGTTTGAAAAAGGCGGGCGAGGGGGGATTTGTATTGCTGCTGCATAGCCCGACGAGCTGCAAATCCCCCTCCCGTCCTCCTTTTCCAAAGGGGGAAGCTGGTGGTGATCGCGCGGCGCAGGGTAGCGTAACGCTTGGCATCGGTGAGAGCCGATCAAAAGTGCGTAGGAAAACAACACTGCGTTACAAAAATCTCGCGCGCTGCAATCTGCCGGTTACAGCGCGGCGGTCTAATAGCGACAACGAGATCACGACCGCAGCACCGCCAGCGCTGCGACCTCGCCGAGACGGAGGCACGCGCATGAACGAAGTCAAGAAGCTGAAACTGATCGCGCTGCTGTCGCTGTTCGGCAGCAGCACGAGCGCGAGGCTGGCCGAGCCCGCTTCTCGCCCCGGTCCCGACCGAGTCGCCGTTGCGCAGCGGCACCTGACGGAACTAAGGCGCGATCTGGGCGTCACTGCACAGGAGGAAGAGCAGTGGGCCGCGTTCTCGGCCAACGTGCTGGCGCAGATCGAGCGGGTCGGCGCCGCGCGTCAGGCAGCAGAAAGCGTACCGTGGTCCGATCCGGCTCGCGCCGATCGCAAGCGGGACACGGATTCGAGGAGGCCTCAATGATGATCATGCACGCCATTCGTGAAGCTGACGCAGCGTTCGAGGTCTACGAGCTGTTGCATGCCTACGTCGAGGCGGTACGACTCGACCGCGAGACGTGCCACTTATCGCCGCCGCCCGCCGGCGGGCCGATCAGCGGCATGGAGGACTTGATGCAGCAGATCAAGGCTCTTGTCCACGCACTGGAGAGCGCGTCCAGAAGGTTGGACGACCACTCCCGCACGATCATCAAGGAAGTGCTGTACGTCTTCTGCATGGCCGCGGACCATCTCGACTCGCTGCACAAGCTGGCACGCCAACCCATTCCGCCGGTCCATGTGGAAGCGGTACACCGTGTTGCGACCATTGGTGTTGTTCCCGCCCGCTCAGAGAGTTGCGGCAGCCGCAGCGACAACGTTCCCTGCTCCAGCGGGAACGCGCAGCACCAACGCGAGGAGGCCGCGCGGTTCCTGACTTTCTGACTGGCCGGAACCTCGCCGCCGAAGGCGGGTCACACGGGTTACGGCCGCCCTTCCGCCCCCGAATGGGGGGCTGGGGCGTGGGGCGACGACAGGATTCTGCACCGCAGCAAGCGTTTTCCGCGGCATCTTGTTCGAATGACAGTCGCTATATTTGAAACGGTGTCCATGTCCTCTTCCCCCCATCAGAGAGGTGAACCCGGTTCCTCGGCTGAGCCGTTCTATATGCTGCTGTACCGGTACTTTTTCTGCGAGTGGCTGTACCGGGACGTGAACTGCGGCAGCTATCTGGAACGCGCGGCGGCGTGGCGCTTCAACCAGGAAAGGCGGGGATACCTGCCTACCTACCTGTGGCGCTGGTTGATGCTGCTCATGTCGAGCTACGCCCTGGGCGTGCTGTTCGAGAGAAGCCTGGCCATGGGCTATGTCGCAGCCCTCTTCTTCTGCGCCACGTTGATGTCGGTCATCATGGTCTTCCTGGTCGCCTGCGCGTGGCTGGGGCTCAAGTACCTGTAGTCCGAAATCCGAAATCCGTTTGGGCTGAGCGCAGCCCGTCAGGGCGGAGTCGAAGCGAGGTAGAAGCCCGAGCCTAGCTCTTCCATCAACTGGATCGCCTCCAGGCGCTTGCGCGCGTTCGCCGTGAGCGCATCGTCGTCGGGCGTGAGCAGATAGGCGTAGGCCTGGTGATGCGAGCGGCCGACCCGACCCCTGAGCTGGTGGAGCTGCGCCAGGCCGAACTTGTCCGCGCGGTCGATGATGATGGTGTTCGCGGTGGGGATGTCGATGCCGGTCTCGATGATGGTGGTGCACAGCAGAACGTTGGTGCCGCCGCTCTCAGCGGCGCGACGATTCTAGACTCGATTCATTCCAAGCGGCGTGATCCCTAAACCGAGCCGATGATCCCGCTCGGCCTGCACTCACGCGAGAGGCTAAACTGTTCCGATATTTGGCGCCTCGGGACCGATGCAGCGCCAGAAGACTCCCCGCAAGAGGCTAATTTTCACCAAACACTCGTGCGATTGACTACTCCAGGGCTCCGCGATAGATTGATTGTTGGTGACGAGAGGCGTTTAAAATCCTTAATCGCCGGCCCGCGATGCCATACATACACTTCGAGGACAATCACCTCGGGACATGGGGGACACGCTGACTCTTGCCTGGCACGGATTGACGCAACTGAAGGAACTGATCGACAGTGGCGAACTGTCGTCGTTAGAACTCACCGAATCGCTGCTGGATCGAATCGGCCGCGCCGATGGCAAGCTGCACGCGTTCGTCGAGGTCTACGCCGACGAAGCGCGCGCACTGGCGCGCGCCGCCGACCAGGCACGCGCCGCCCGCTTGCCGCGCAGCCCGCTGCACGGCCTGCCAGTAGTGCTCAAGGATCTGCTCGACATCGAAGGCCGCATCGGCACGCTGGGCTCGAAGCACTATGTCAGCCGCGTCGCAGCCGAAACCAGCGCCACGGTCGAGCGCCTGCTGGCCGCCGGCATGGTGCCGCTGGGCAAGGTCCACATGACCGAGTTCGCGTTCGGCGGCTGGGGCACCAATCCGCTGATGGGCACGCCGCAGAATCCCTGGGACCTCGACGTGCACAGGGTGCCGGGCGGCTCGTCGAGTGGCACCGCCGTGGCCGTTGCCGCGGGGCTTGCACCGATCGGTATCGGCAGCGACACAGGCGGCTCGGTGCGCATCCCGTCGGCGTTCAACGGCCTCACCGGCCTGAAGGTGACTTTTGGTCGCATCAGCCTGCACGCAACCGGGCTTCTCAGTTGGACCCTCGACTCGATCGGGCCGCTGGGCCGCTGCGTGCGCGACTGCGCGCTCGTGCTCGACGCGCTGGCCGCGCCCGATCCGCGCGATCCCGGCACGTTGTCGCAGCCGCTCGAGCAGTTCTCGCGCCAGCCGCAGGCGGTGCGTGGCCTGCGGCTGGCGCTTCCGGATTCGCAGCAACTGCCGGCGTTCATGGACCCGGCGGTCACGGCAGCCTGGCACTCCGCTGCGCGCGTATTTGAATCGCTCGGGGCCCAGGTGATCGCCACGCGGCTGCCATCGTGGTATTTCGACCTGTCGGTACCGACCGGCTGCATCATCGCCTCGGAAGCGTATTCGCTGCATCGCGACTACGTGAATGACGAGTCTGCGCAGCTGGGGCCGGCGGTGCGCAACCGCAT
>JBGPMS010000185.1:0-11031 GCA_041487115.1 Gammaproteobacteria bacterium | reverse complement strand
TCGTAAAGCAGCTGACCGGCGGCAAGGGCGCAGACGTGATCCTGGACATGGTGGGCGGCGACTACGTGCCGCGCGAGCTGCGCTGCCTCGCCACCGATGGGCGGCTGGCCTTGATCGCCTTCCTCGGCGGCAGCAAGACTACGCTGGACATGTCCGACATCCTCGTGCGCCGTCTCACCATTTCCGGCTCGACACTGCGTCCGCGCACGGCGGAGTTCAAGACCGCGGTGGCCAAATCTCTAAGGGAGAAGGTCTGGCCACTGATCGAAGCCGGTCACGTGCGGCCAGTGATCTACAAGGTGTTTCCCTTGGCTGCCGCCGCGGCTGCCCACACGCTGATCGAATCGGGCGCGCACGTGGGAAAGATCATGCTCGCAGTCGGCGCCCAGCAGACATAAGGTCCCTCTCCCCAGCAGACACAAAGTCCCTCTCCCTCTGGGAGAGGGTAGGGTGAGGGTGCGAGACGGTAGGGTGAGGGTGCGAGACGGTAGGGTGAGGGTCAGGGGCGTGGCGGCCGACCACCGCTCGCGTGACACCGCACTGTTCACCGCCGGCCAGGAAGCCTCGTCGGCTTGTCCGCGGTCGACTGCGGCACTTCCCGGTAGGTGAGCGTTATCGCCGCGTCGAAGGGGCCCGGCGGCGGAACCCGGCGCAAGAGACCGAGATCGCCTTTGGCAGCCACCCGTTCGGCATAACGGATGTTCTTGTTGACTTCGTCCAGGTACAGGTTCTGGCCGTCGAAATGAGACGTGAGATAGTCGTAGGTAGCGCCCAGATGCTCGGCCAGCCGCGTCGTCGCCGTGAGGTAGAAGCCGGGGGTCTTACGCAGGAGGTCCTCCGCCGACGAGAACATCGCGGTCGGCGAGCGCTTGGTGGCGGGGCCGGCGGTGGCGAGCCCGCCCTCCACGAATTCGGGATACAGGCGGTCGCGACATTTCTCCAGGTAGCAGCGGTCGGCCATCTGGGCGATGATGTCCGCCGTGCCCAGCATGTTGCCGAGCAAGCGGAACGTCATGTTCGGGACCTCGATACGCTGCACCGGGATCTCGTAGCCGGTGAAGTGGAGGATGCGCCCCGCCACTATGGCCAACTCCGGCAGGCCGATGTCGCTCATGTATTGCTCGAGAAACCGCGCGCCGCGGCTGACGTGGCGCAGGGTGTATTCCGCGCCGTTGCGGTGGCGCGTGTCGTTGCGATGGCGCAAGTAGCCGATGTCGTGGAACAGCGCGGTGACGATGCCGAAGCCGAACAGCCGCTCGCCGATGGGATTGGGGCAGCCGTGAGTACGCTCGTAGCCGTCCATCAGCCGCGCCATCGCCAGCGTCACATCCAGCACGTGCTGCAGGTTGTGGTAGCTGGTATCGCACCCGCGATAACCCGGGAACTCGCCACGATACAGGCGACCGCAGTCGGCAAAGGCGCGCGACACCAGTGCAGGCGAGGCTGCCGGGTAGAGTCCCAGGAAAACGCGGCTGATCTCGTCGTGGACGGCGGCGGGCTCGGTCGTGTTGACCTCGTTGCTCACGTCGTATTCGCTACGTCGGGGTGCCAAGGTCCGGCCTCTACGATTGACTGCTTTTGAATTGTTAGTGCATTGTCGCACACCGGCGACAGAGAACCAATGTGCGAATGCCCGGACCCTTGCGCCACCGAAGCGGCCGACGCCAACCATCTCAGAACGCTGGCAGGGCGCTGGCCGCAAAGCGAAATCCTGCGCCGAACTGGAGCTGGTTTTGACTGAGTCTAAACAGGCTGTCATGTCGGTACAACCATCGTTAAATATTCCGACGTGACGCGGGCGGTACCGATCGGACCCGGCGCGGCGAGACGGGTCGCCGCCTTGCGCTCTTGGCGTCGGTTTGCCGCGTTCTGGGCGCTGCTGGCGACGATCGTGCTCGGTGCACCCGCGCTGGCACGCAGCTTCAACGATACTGGCGACGCCGGAATCGGCACGATCCCCGTCGCCCAGCTTCCGGTGGAAGCGCGCGAGACGCTGCACCTGATGCGCTCGGGCGGTCCGTTTCAATACGCGCAGGATGGCGTAGTGTTCGGCAACCGCGAGCACCGGCTCCCGCGCCGGCCGCCCGGGTACTACCGCGAGTACACGGTCCGCACGCCCGGCGCTCGCGACCGCGGCGCACGGCGTGTCATCTCGGGTCAAGCTGGCGAGCTCTACTACACCGACGACCACTACCGGAGCTTCAAACGCATCCTCGAGTAGCCCATGTACAGCTTCGCGCAACTGCTTTCCAACGCACCCTCGGGCCTATATCAACTCACTGGCGACTGGCGCTCGCGCTCCATAGATCGCCTGTGCCGACTCAAGGGCGTGCGCCTGTTCCGCATCGACGGGTCCGGCGTGCACAACAAGAGGCGCTTTCTTGTGGTCACCGCGCGCACAATGGGCTTCCCGGACTGGTTCGGTGGCAACTGGGATGCGTTCGCCGACTGCATGACCGATCTGGCGTGGGCACCGGCCGGCGCCTACGTCGTGCTATTGGGCGACATGCGGCGATTCGCGACGCATGCGCCGCGGGACTTCCACACCGCGCTGAGGGTACTGGAGGATGCAGCGCAGTTCTGGAGCGAGAGAGGCTTCCCGCTCCACGTGCTGGTGGCCGCTGGCGCCGGCCCCGCGGGCAGCGCGCTCCCGGTCGTGCGGGCGCGCTAACACGACTGGCGCCGCCCAGGACCGGGCTACACGGCCTTCACCTCCGGGTCGATCTTGTCGACGGCCGGGTCGATCTTGTCGACGGCCGGCCCCTCCGCACAGCCGGCAGACACACCAGACTCCGGACGGGCCGCGGCCACCGCAGGGATGAACCGTGACAATTCGGACAGCGCCTGGCAATAGACCTCGCGCTTGAACTCCACCACGCTTTCCAGCGGCACCCAGTAGGGGCTCCAGCGCCAGGCGTCGAACTCGGGCTTGTCCGAGCGGCGCAGGCACACGTTGCAGTCGCGGCCGAGCAGGCGCAACAGATACCAGATCTGCTTCTGCCCGCGGTAGTTTGCACGCCAGTCGCGGCGCACCCAGTTGGCCGGCACGTCGTAACGCAGCCAGTGGCGGGTGCGGCCCAGGATTTTCACGTGCTCCGGCTGCAGGCCCACCTCTTCCATCAGTTCCCGGTGCATGGCCTGCTCCGGGGTCTCGCCGGGCTTGATTCCGCCCTGCGGGAACTGCCAGGCATGCTCCCTGACCCGCTTGCCCCAGAACACTTCGTTCCTGGAATTGACCAGCACGATCCCTACGTTTGGGCGATATCCGTCGCGATCGATCATGACCATCACCCGGTAAACTGATTAACTTGCCCCGATTTTTTCATAAAGCTGACATGGAAAGCAATGCGAGCGAAGAATTGCTGGCACCGGCTCAGATAAGCAGCCGCTTCTCGGTGTGGGGGTTGAGTCGTTTCATCACCTCCACGAAGCGCAGAAACTCCAACTCGTAGCGTGGCTCGAGCACGCGCGCGCGCTCGCGCAGCTCCGCCCAGCGCGACTGCAGGGGCCGGCGCCGGAAGGCAAGCACGATGATGTTCCCCTTCTGCAGCGCCGGCACGCACGTCACTTGGCCCTCGAAGGCGGCTTCGATCCGCTGCAGATACGCGTCGTAGTGGCGATCGCTGCCCCATAGGTTGACCACCAGAACGCCGTCGCGCCCGAGCGCCTGCGCAGCGGCGACGTAAAACTCGGGGGTAGCCAGTTCCTCCGCCTGCGACTCGCCGTCGTAGCCGTCGACCAGGATCACGTCCGCGCTGTCCGGATGCTCGGCCACCCACCGCGCGCCGTCGGCCTGGATGACCTGGAGGCGCTCGTCGTCGGGCGGCAGGTGGAAGTGTTGGCGCGCGGCATTGATGACGCGTGGATTGAGCTCGAGCACGATCTGGCTTGCGCGCGGAAAATGGCGGTACATCCACTTGTTGATCGAGCCGCCTCCCAGCCCGACGCTCACGACTCGCTCCGGCTCCGGGACGAACAGCAGGAACGCCATCATGCTGCGCGTATAGGACAGCACCAGCTCGTCCGGATCCCGCAGGCGCATCCCGCTCTGGATGGTTGTACTGCCCAGATGCAGATAGCGGATGCCGCCCTGCTCGCTGATCTCCACGCTGGCGTCCACGCCGTTGCGGCGCCGGCCGCGCAATCCGTTCAACAGCTTCAAATGCTTTCCTCCCTACGGGGTCATGAGGGATTGTAAGATAAGGCCCTTTTTACGGACATCCCCATGCGCGTTTCCGCCTTTTTCCTCTCCACGCTGAAAGAAGCCCCGGCCGAGGCCGAGCTCGCCAGCCATAGGCTGATGCTGCGCGCCGGGCTGATCAAGAAGCTCGGCATCGGGCTCTACACCTGGATGCCGATGGGCCTGCGCGTACTGCGCAAGGTAGACGCGATCGTGCGTGAGGAGATGAACCGGGCCGGCGCCATCGAGTTGCTGATGCCGGCCGTGCAACCGGCCGAGCTGTGGCAGGAGAGCGGGCGCTGGGACCAGTTCGGGCCGCTGATGCTCCGGATCAAGGACCGGCACGAGCGCGACTACGCCTTCGGACCGACGCACGAAGAGGTGATCACCGACATCGTACGCCGGGACATCCGCAGCTACCGCCAGCTGCCCGTCCATTTCTACCAGATTCAGACCAAGTTCCGCGACGAGATTCGCCCGCGCTTCGGCGTGATGCGCGCGCGCGAGTTCCTCATGAAAGACGGCTACTCGTTCCACGCGGACTATGCGGATCTGGAGCGCGAGTACCGCAGCATGTACGAGACCTACTCACGCATCTTCCAGCGAATGGGGCTGCAGTTTCGTGCGGTGGCGGCGGATACCGGCGACATCGGCGGCACCGGTTCACACGAATTCCACGTGCTGGCCGACTCCGGCGAGGACGCCATCGCGTTCAGCCGCGAATCGGACTACGCCGCCAATGTGGAGCTGGCTGAAGCCCTGCCGCCCGCCGCGCCGCGCGCCACGCCCGCGCAAGAGCGGCGGAAAGTGGCCACGCCCGGCGTGCACACGATCGATGAAGTCGCGGCCTTCCTGCACGTCCCGGCGGAGAAGATCGTGAAAACGCTGATGGTCATCAGCGGCGGAGAGCCGTATCTGCTGCTCTTGCGCGGCGATCATATGCTGAACGAAATCAAGGCCGGCAAGCGGTTCTCACGCGACGACGGCTTCCGCTTCGCGTCGGAAAGCGAGATCCGCCAGCGGCTGCGGACCGGGCCGGGGTCGATCGGACCGGTCGGTGCAGACCTGCCGGTGATCGCCGACCGCGCGCTGCTGGCGATGAGCGATTTCGTATGCGGCGCCAACGAGGATGGCTACCATTACACCGGCGTGAACTTCGGGCGCGACCTGCCCGAGCCGGCAGAGTACGCGGACATCCGCGACGTGGTGGAGGGCGACCCCAGCCCCGACGGCAAAGGCACCCTCTCGCTTTGTCGCGGCATCGAGGTCGGGCACATCTTCCAGTTGCGCACCAAGTACTCCGAGGCGATGAGCGCCAACTTCCTGGACGAGAGCGGGGCGTCCAAGCCGATGGAGATGGGCTGCTACGGCATCGGCGTATCGCGCATCGTAGCCGCCGCGATCGAGCAGAACAACGACGCGCGCGGCATCCGGTGGCCGCTGCCGATCGCGCCGTTCCAAGTGGCCATCGCGCCGATCGGCTGGGGCAAGAGCGCCCAAGTCCGCGCACAGGCCGAGAAGCTGTACGATCAACTGACTGCCGCCGGGATCGAGGTCTTGCTCGATGACCGGGACGAGCGGCCGGGCGTGATGTTCGCCGACCTCGAGCTGATCGGCATCCCCCATCGCATCACCGTGGGCGAGCGCAGCCTCAAGCAGGGCCAGGTCGAGTACCAGGCGCGCAGCGAAGACAAACCGCAGCTGGTCGAACTGGCGGGCGCGGTGCAGTTCGTCAAGTCCTTGTGCGGGAAGTGATCGCGGTCCGCCGACTGGGCTGTCTCGCGTTCTTCGGCGCGCTCGGCGCCAGTCCTGCCGCCTTCGCCGGCGCGCAGCAATACGAACCGCTGGCCGCCAGCGTGCAGGCCTCCCTGCATGCCTCGGTGGCGGACCGTGCCGCGCCGAAGCTGGCGTTCACGACCGAGGCGGAAGGACAGGTCTGGCTGTCGGCCATGTCCCAGCGGCTTGCCGCGCGCATACCCGACGACAGGACGCGGCTCGATCTTCTCATCACGGTGCAGTACGAGGCCAAGCGCGCGGGGCTCGACCCGCAAATGGTGCTCGGCGTAATCGAGGTCGAGAGCGAGTTCCGCAAGTACGCTCTGTCCGGCGCCGGCGCCCGCGGCTATATGCAGGTGATGCCATTCTGGGTCGATCTGATCGGCAGCGCCCAGCACAACCTCTTCAACCTGCGCACCAACTTGCGCTATGGATGCATGATCCTGCGCCACTACCTCGACATCGAGCGCGGAGACACTTATCGAGCCCTGGCGCGCTACAACGGGAGCCTGGGCAAGACCAGCGACTACGCGGTGAAAGTCGTGCGCGCCTGGCAGACGCGCTGGAACTTCCCCGGCGAGCCCGCGACCCGTGCGCGGTCGACTAAGCCGGCGCCGATACGTTACATGGGGGAATCTAGGAAGGGGCTGTGGGCGAGAGACTAGGGGCTAGGGACGAGGGGTGAGAGCCAGGGCCCGGGTCCGCGCTACTCGGCCCGCCGTGTCGCGACCACCGCCGCGACGCGCCGCTCGGGAGCCTTTTGGCTGAACAGCGCTTCGAGGGTCGTAGAGAGGGACTCGTGGGCATCGTGTGTGAGCTGGGAAACAAGCGAGTCGGAGTTGGGCTCGGCGTCGTCCGCCAGGTCGGCGCGGAATACGAACTCCCGGTACACGTCCGCCAGCCGGATCTCGGCCATGTCGCGCGCGAGCACCCAGCCGTCTCCCAGGGTCGGCGCCACCCAGCCGACGGCGGCCAGCCGGTCCAGCAGCATCTCGCACTCGTCGAGCGGCAAGCGCAGACTCACCCGCAGCTCCTCGGTTCGCGTTACGTGGCCGACGTGGTGAGCCTGGCGCAGCAGGCGCAACAACCGCACCGCCTCCAGGAATTGGTCGCCGGGCCGGCGCTTGAGGCGGACGCCGCCGGTGCGCAGGTAGGGAAGCGCAGCGGTGACCTCCGCCCCGATCACGATCACGAGCCAGGAGATGTAGACCCACAGCAGGAAGATGGGAAAGCTGGCGAAGGCGCCGTAGACCAGCTTGTAGGTCGGCACGTTCCTGACGTAGGCGCCGAACGCCGCCTTCATGCCCTCGAAGGCGAGTCCCGCCATGATCCCACCCACGACAGCGTCATTGGTATCGACCTGGCGGTTCGGGACGGTACGATACAGAAACGCCAGCGCAGCCGAGGTCAGGAACAGCGGTACCAGCTTGAGGAGCACGACTTCCGCCTCCTCGGTTCCGCGCACTATGCCCATCGACAGCGACAGCAACCAGGAGGTGACCGACAGGCTGGCCCCGATCAGCAGCGGCCCGATGGTCAGCACCGCCCAGTAGGTGACCAGCCGGCTGATCAATGACCGCTGGCGGCGCACGCGCCAGATGGTGTTGAAAGTGCGGTCGATGGTGAGCATCGTCATCACCGCGGACACGCCGAGGATCACGATGCCCCACGCGGTCAGCCGGCCGGCGTTGTCGGCGAACTGTTGCATGTACACCGATATGACCTTGCCGGCGGAAGTCGGCATCAGGTTGGTCACCACGAACTGCCGGATCGTGCTGGAAAAACCCGAGAACCCGGGAAACGCGGAGAACACGGTGACCGTGATGGTGATGAGCGGGACCAGCGCCAGCAACGTGGTGAACGTCAGGCTGCCCGCCACTTGGAAGCAGCGGTCCTCCCGCACGCGCTGGTGCAACAACGACAGATACTCCACGGTGGCGCGCGCATGCTGCCGGGTGGTCGCCACGTCACGTCGGGCGGCGGCCAGCAGTCGGTAGATCGGCGCCAGGAAGCGCGAAACGGGTTTGGCGGTCATCTCGGCGTCTCTATAATACGCGCAGGCATCCCCCTGGCGCAGTTAGCGTGCCAGGTCAGCTATTCTGTTGGAACATGAACGACATCCTGGTCCTCTACTACAGCCATACCGGCGCCGTGCAACAGATGGCCCATGCCGTCGCCCGCGGAATCGAGAGGGTTGCGGGCGCACGCTCACGGTTGCGTACGGTGCCCAAAGTCTCCACCGTCTCCGAAGCGGTGGAGCCGGACATTCCCAATAACGGCCCGCCCTACGTGGAACTGAAGGACCTGGAGGAGTGCGCCGGCCTGGCGCTCGGCAGCCCCACCCGCTTCGGCAACATGGCCGCACCGCTGAAATACTTCCTGGACGGCACCGGCGGGTTGTGGCTCAAGGGCACGATGGCCGGCAAGCCGGCGGCCGTCTTTACCTCGACCGCTACGCAACACGGCGGCCAGGAAAGCACGCTGCTGTCGATGATGCTCCCCCTCCTCCACCATGGGATGGTGATCGTGGGCCTGCCTTACACCGAGCCGGACCTCACCTCCACGGCGAGCGGCGGCACGCCCTACGGCGCGAGCCATGTGGGCGGCAGCGGCACCCGTCGCCCGCTGTCCGAAGCGGAACGGCGGCTGTGTCTCGCTCTCGGCACCCGGTTGGCCGAGGTCGCGCTGAAGCTGGCCTGATGCCTACCGCCGGCGCCATCGACCGGGCCAGGCAAGCACGTGAGCTGTTCCGCGCCGCGCGCAGCGGCGTACTGTCCTCTCATTCCATCAAGTTTCCCGGTTATCCCTACGGCTCCGCGTTGCCCCACATCACCGACCATGCGGGGCGACCAGTGGTGCTGATCAGCCACTTGGCCGAGCACACCCACAACCTCGAAGCCGATGGCCGCGTCAGCTTTCTAGTGTCCGACGCCGGCCCCGACCTGCAGGCCAGCTCGCGCGCCGCACTGTTGGGCGACGCGCATCCGATCGGGGATGCGACGGCGATCCGCGCGCGCTATCTGCGTTTTTTCCCGGAGCAAGCGCAGTACCTCGAGCTCGGCGGCTTCCACTTCTGGGTCGTCGAGCCGTTCCAGATACGCTTCATCGAGGGCTTTGGCAGTCTGCATTGGATCGCGGGCGACCGCTACGTCGCCGCGCCGGGAGAGGTGCTCGATGCCGAGTGCTCGATTCTCGAGCACATGAATCAGGACCACCGTGACGCGCTGCTCGCCTACTGCCGGCATGCGCGCGGCAGCGAGCCGCAGCGCGTCGAGATGATCGGCATCGACTGCGACGGCTTCGATGTGCGCGCGGACGATCGGCTGTTGCGCTTTGCCTTCGAGCGGCCCATCGCGACCACGTCCGAGGCGCGCGCTGCACTGGTGGCCCTGGCGCACGCGAGCCGGAGCTGATGCCACCGGCCCTGCTACAGTTGACCGCGAGCGCGAGCCTGATCGCGCTCATCTTCCTGTGCCTGCTGTGGGAGGCCGTCCTGGCGCCGATCAAGCCCGGTGGTTCCCTGCTCATGCTCAAGGCGCTGCCGCTGCTGCTGCCGCTGTTCGGCATCCTGCGCGGCAAGATCTACACGTTCCAGTGGACGTCGCTGCTGGTGCTGGCCTATTTTTGCGAGGGCGTCGTGCGCGCGTGGTCCGAGCGCGGGCCGGCGCGAACCCTGGCTACGGCCGAGATCGCGCTGTCCGTCTCCCTATTCCTCAGCGCGATCTTCTATGTCCGGGCAGCGCGACAACGAGCTGCCTGATTGCGTCGGCATGAACCGCGCAGCCTACCGCGGCCGCTTTGCGCCCACGCCATCGGGCCCCCTGCACTTCGGGTCGCTGGTGGCCGCGGCGGGGAGCTACCTGGAAGCGAAGTCGCGCGGCGGCGAGTGGCGCCTGCGCATCGACGACCTGGACGCCCTGCGCGTAGTGCCCGGTGCCGCCGCATCCATCCTGCGCTGCCTCGAGGCGCTCGGCTTCGAGTGGGACGGCCCCGTGCTCTACCAGAGCACGCGCCGGCTCGCGTATCACGCGGCGCTCCATCGACTGCGTCGACTCGGCGTGGTCTACCCCTGTGCATGCAGCCGCAAGGAGATCGCGGAATCGGCGCTGCCGGGCGCGGAAGGGACGATCTATCCGGGCACCTGCCGCACGCGCCGTCCGCTTGAGCGCCCGGCGCGCGCACTTCGCTTCGACACGCGTGGGGCGCGCGTGGCGTTCGACGACGGCTTGCTCGGCCCGCAGCAGCGCGACCTCGAGCGCGAAGCCGGCGACTTCGTCCTCTACCGTGCCGACGGGACGTACGCCTTTCACCTCGCCTCGGCGGTCGACGACGGCGAGCAGGGCATCACCGACGTGGTGCGCGGCGCCGACCTGCTGGAATCGAGCGCGCGCCAGATCCACGTGCTGCATCTGCTGGGCTTGCCCGTACCCAGCTACATCCATCTGCCGGTGGCGGTCGACAGAAACGGGGAGAAGCTCTCCAAGCAGACCGGAGCGACGCCAGTCGACACCACGCGCGCGGTGGCCGTGTTGCAAGCGGTATGGCAGTTTCTGAATCAGGGAACAGGGGTCGAACTGGAGGGTGCGGCTGTTCGAGACTTCTGGCACCAGGCCATTGCGAACTGGGAGCTTCCTCGCGTGGGCCGTCGAAGGGAAGCGCCGGCACCGACCGATGTGGGCTGAGTCGAGCCGGTTCTCCGCGGGCAGCGTCCAACGGACCTGTCGCCTGCTCAGACCTTTGTAGACGCGGCTGCGCGCGTGTGGGGCTTCAAATCAGAAGAGGATCCTCGCGCCGTCGCGGAACAAGGCCAACTCACCCTTTCCGAGCACCGCCCATTCCTCGTTGTCGGTCAGCGGCAGGGTGGCGATCACGGCTACTCGATCGTCCGGTTTGGTGACCTGACTGAAATCCACCGCTACGTCTTCGTCCAGCAGGTGCGCAGTGGTAAACGGCGCCTGGCGCACGACGTAGGACAACTGGTCGGCGCAATGCGCGAACAGGTACTCGCCGTTGGACAGCAGATAGTTGAAGGTGCCGTGGCGCGCCAGCTCGCCCGTGATGTGCTCCAGCAGCTC
>JBGPMS010000184.1:0-11044 GCA_041487115.1 Gammaproteobacteria bacterium | reverse complement strand
TGTCGTTTGTACTCGTGGAGATTTCAGCCTACCCCGGCGCGGGCGCGGCGTCGAGTCGGGGCTGCTGTCGAGCTGGATCGAGGGCGACCGCTAACGGGAGCGCCCGACACCGGGAAGGTTCGCGGCAGAGCGGGCCCGCGACGAACCATAGAGGACGGGAAAGCGCGTGCTGGAGGGACAAGCCCGGTGGGCGGGCCCCGGATCGACCGACTAGGCGATCGTGTCGATATTCTGGCCGAGGTGCGCCGGAAGGCGGGATGAGGCAACCGGCGGCAGCGCCTGGATCAGCGCCAACGCGTCGGCCTTCTGGATGTCCATAGCCTTCTTCAGGACGGATACGGCAACGGCGTCTCCGGTCGTCGCCGTTGCGGTGCTGCTCGCCAGGCTCGCGATACTGCTATCCATACGCTTTCCTCACTCGAGATTCAGAGGGGTTATCGGCTGGTGCGCCAGAATCTTTAGCTCTCGATGCGGGTTCGCCGGCTACCGCTGGCAGTCGGCACGCGGTGGGGGATCGGAGCCGCTGACCCAACCAGAAAAAGTCGATCGCGGGCGAGCGCCGCGCACCCTGCTTCCGCAAGGGATTCAAGCAGGTATTCACCTGGCACTCGAATATCGCGGATAACAGGGCGGAAGCGTTCGCTAACGACTACCACAGGAAGTACAAGGACGATTTCTACTACAACACCGCCAAGACCGAGCTGGAGATGCTGGCCAGAGCTATGAACGAGGCGAAGTCCGCCGATCCCCTGAAAGTGGCGAAGGCGCTGGAGGGCATGAAGTACCAGAGCGATACCGGGCAGGTGTGGATGCGCGCCGAAGATCACCAGTTGATGCAGCCGATCTATATCGCCACGTTCACCAACGCGGGCGGCAAGGACGTGCGCCACGAAGTCGAGGCAACTGGCTACGGATGGAAGACCGACATCCGCGTCGAGTCGAAGGACACGGTGCTCCCGACGACCTGCAAGATGGAGCGGCCATAAGAACGTCGAGCTCCGCAGTGCTCGTTGAGGGCGCCGACAAAGACCCTGCGTTCGCTACAAGCAGTCGTACCAGCTGCGCATGCCTACTGAGGCGAGGAGTAGCCCCCGGCAGCCCAGCTATCGGAGGTTGTGGCGCTGCGCCGGAAGCCTCCGCTGACGGTTGAATATTCGCCGGTAGCCTGGCCCTTGTTGCCGCCGCTCACCGTTGCGCCCGTGTTGGTCGCCAGATTCCCGAAACCACCGGCGATGGCCGCGAAAGATCCTGAGGCCACATTGGCGAAGCCACCAACTACGGTCGAGCTGCGTCCGATAGCTTGATTGAGCTCCCCGCCGAGGACGTTCGCCATCACGCTCAGTGCTTGGTTGTTCCATCCTCCAAGGACATTCGCGGAAGGCGCGCCCGATACGCCGTTCACTCCGGCGAGCAGCGCTCCGAGGTCGGTGAACTGATGACCGATCCCCACCACGAGGTTGTGCGAGCCCTGTCTGCGAGCAGGCAACGGCGGACAACCCTTGGCCGCGCATGGCAGCTCGTCATACCCGATGATCAAGTTTCCGAGCCCGTTCGTGTACAGCGCCGTGCCGAACGTCCCGATCGCGTCATTGAAGGAATAGGCCTCGATGACATCTGTCACGGGGCCCATCCCGCTGCGCACGTGGACGTTGACGCCCTCGAAGATCACGTGCGGGCCGATCACTCCGTTGATCGTCGACAGGTCGAGCCGAACATATGGGGCCAGGCTCGCAAGCGGCCTCAACGCGTTGCTCTGGCTCTGCAGAGCACCGACCTGAGTTTTCAACGCTGAAACCTGGGTGTTGAGCGCAGTGTTCTGGGTTTGCATGGTCGCAACCAGTCGCTGCAAGGTCGCCACCCGCCGCTTTAGAGTGGCGATATCTTCCGCCGTGTCAGCCAGCACCGATTGCTGAAGCCCCAACAAGATCACAGCGAGAGCTGCACGCGACACGCAACCGCGAGTTGGGCAAATGACGCCAATAGATTTCGCAAGCACGAACGTATCCTCCGTTTGCGATCGACGCTCGAGGGACTTGGGTAGCGTCAGCGTGAGTATGCACCGGTTTTCGATCGTCATGGCAGCTGGCAAGGCGGGCGTCGAGGGTATAGCGAGCGCCCTGGACACGACACGACGCCACAGCAAGAATCTTCCGCTCTAAGTACGTCAACGCACAGAGCGCCCGGATCGCGAGGTAGAGAATAGCCGTCCGTAACGAAGCCGGGGAATCAATCCGGGTTTGCGCAGGACTCAATTGGAAATCGGTCGACCTTTCGGCTTTATGTGTCCTGGCGAACAGAGAGCCTACCGGGAGACGCCAACAATTGCCGTCCGAATGGAGCGGCGCTTCCAGTGGTTGGGGCGCCAGAGTTTGAACTAACAGGGAAACAAATCATGAACCCGAGTCGCTATCACTTCACGTATGCAGTTGCACGCACTGTTGCGGCGGCAGCGCTGGCCGCCACGATTGCTTTTGCTCCGAGCTCGGTGCTCGCTGCCAAGGCATCTCACGAGGACCGCGTCGAAATGCGCATCAAGGATATGCATGCCAAGCTCGACATCACGGCGTCCCAGGAAGACCAGTGGACCAGGGTCGCCGAGGTGATGCGCGACAATGCGAAAGCGATGGATGCGCTTACAAAAGCAAGGCACGAGCATGCCAGGACCATGACCGCTGTCGACGATCTCATATCCTATGGCGAGATCACCGATGCCCATGCAGACGGGATCAAGAAGCTCACCCCGGTCTTCGCGAGTCTTTATGCCGAGATGTCGGACGATCAAAAGACGGAAGCCGATACCCTGTTCCGCCATGGCGGCCACAAGAAGGGAAAGCACAAGTGACCGGAAGTGCAATCACGCCAATATCAGGCAACCCTGCCTCGCCGCAGGCAATGGGCTTCAAGCATTCAGAGAATTGAGGATCACCATGGAAATCTCGACAAAGCAGGCCAGTCATTTCAGGCCGACGATCAGCAAGATCGTGATGGCATTCGCCTTTGCTTCGGTAATGGGCGGTATGGCCATGACGCCGGCGCTCGGCAACGACAACAGGCATGATGACCATCATCCGGGCCACGACCGGCATGACGATCACAACTGGCATGGCGATCACGACCGGCATGACCACCACCCCGACTACCGGTCTACGCCTGAGTACCGGCCTGTGTATCAGCACCCGTATGTCTACGCGCAACCTGTCTACGCGCCGCCGGCGGTTTACTATCCCCCGCCGCCGTCGCCGGGCGTCAGCTTGTTCTTTCCGCTCGACATTCGCATTCGCTAGGAAAGTCGTCTAGACCTTAGCTCGTAGGTGCGGCACTTTCGCACCCTCGAAATCGAGGGCCGGCCAGTTGCGGCCGGCCTTTTCTTTTCGCCGAGAGTGCAGTTCACCGTCTCCTGCGGGGTCTCGCGATCGCCGGAAAAGTGATGGCTCCGCGAGTCCCACGGTGCCCATACCGGCCCAGCACGAGAGGAAAGAATAAAAAGCTTCTTCGCCGCCGCATTCGCCGCGCTGTTCGTTTCTGCTGCCACTGCGTCAGCGGAAGACTTGCTGGAGGATTTCAAGGACCACGTTTCGAACAACTGGGATCAGTCGAAGCGGGCCTGGTCGGACGGCGACTGGGCGCTCTATGTCACAGGCTTCACGTGGCACATGCCCTATGCGTACGACGACGAGCGGCGCCACTCAGAGAATTCGGAAGCCTGGGGCGGCGGCGTCGGCCGCTACGTCTACGACAGCAACGGCAACTATCACGGCCTCTATGCCATGGCGTCGATTTCTAGCGGCGTCTGCAAGCGGGCGCGTCGGAACAGCCGAGGTCTCGGGGGTCTTTATGCGCCTGTCTCTTCGGACCGGGGCCGGTAGCCGGTCCGTTCTAGCCGAGGAGCTTGCGCCGGTGCGAGCGGCCGGCGGAGATTCGGATCAGCGGAGATTGCGACGGGCGCCGATCAGCCCCAGTAGCGCGAGCCCCATGCCCAGCAGGGCGTAGGTCTGCGGCTCGGGCACCGAGGTGACATGCAGGTTGGACGCGTCCGGCGCAAAGTCGGAGACCGCGGCATTGGTATTGCCTGCGAGACTGGTATTGCGTGGCCACAGGTTCCAGGTGTAGTTGCCGAAGGAGAAGCCGGTGGAAGGCAGCAGCGTGGCCAGCACCTCGACGGTGATGGTATTCCGGAAGATGCTGACGTCGGCAACGGGCAGTGTCTGAGGTACCACCGAAGGGCTCAGGAGAGTGACGCTGTCAGTAGTGGCGCCCGGGGTGATGACGACCACAGCATCGAACTTCACGCCCGCGCCTATTTTGGGGTTGTTGGTGGGCGTCTGGAACCGCTCGGTGCCTGCCCCGCGGTCTACCCCCCAGACGTAGAGACTTCCCGGGGTCGTACCGACATCGCCGTTGAGAACCGCGCGAAACAGGAACGAGTTTCTGCTGGCGTTGAAGAGGACGCTGGATTCGAGCACATCCACGTCCCCCGCGTGGGGTCCGTTGTAGGTGGACAAGAAGTCGCCGGCCGGGTCCAAAACCGAAACGTCCGCGAAAGCCGGCGGTAAGACGCCCAGGCCCACTGTGGCCAGGCTGAGTACGATAAGCTTTCTCATCGATGCGCCTCCCCGAGGATCACCCGGCTCTCACGGGCGACATGCCATCCAAAGCCAACCCCACGCGCTTAAGTATTAAGCCGGATTTGGCCGGCGGCGTGGGCTAACCCAATGTTCGAGTCCGGCCAGCGTTCGAGCGCCGATTCGTCCTCACTGACGGTAAATACCCTGCGCATTCGACTAGGTTCAATGAAGCGGCAGACACGCAGGTGTAGGGTAACAGGCGACAGCAACCCCCGTCCGGTTGGGGTTGCCTGGCCCTTCCCGGGGCCAGCGGGAAGCGGAAGAGCCATGCACGCAAGGCGGCGATTGACTCGTGATCGCCAGCGCACCAAACTCGGTCACAATTCATTCATTTTCAGGGGAGATTTCCTGTGCGGCGCATCCTGCGGCTCGTCGCCTCGCTCCCGGTTTTGCTGGCGGGCATGGTTTTCGCCGCCGACATCAGAACCGACCTTGGCCAAACTCGCCGGGGCTTGAAACTCGGCATGCGCGTTGCTGCATGTGACCGTGGAGTACTTCGAGTCGCCGCCGACGCGATGAATGCGGCGTAAGACCGACCAGCCGCAAGACTTGGAGAACGATTCGCCATGAAGCTCCCGAGCGCCGAGCACCCCATCACGATCGAGCGCAACCCGAAGCGCGTCGCCGTGAGATTCAACGGCCGAACCATCGCCAACACCAGGCGCGCACTGACTCTGCGCGAGGCGAACCTTGCCCCCGTGCAATACATTCCGCGCGAAGACGTCGACATGACGCTGCTCGAGCGTACAACACACGCCACCTACTGCCCGTATAAAGGCGATGCGGCCTACTACAGCCTGCGCGCCGATGACCGCCACTCCCTGAACGCCGTATGGACCTACGAAGCGCCTTATGCAGCGGTTGGCGCCATCAAGGACCATCTCGCGTTCTACCCCACCCGCGTGGACGGCATCGAAGAGAGCAAGGCTTGAGCGAAAAGTCTTTGTCGGTTAAGCCAGTGCAAACGGTAAGAAGGAATGCCCCATGAGCCTCTATGACATCGAAGTTACCACGATCGAAGGGCGGCCCCAGAGCATGGGCGCCTATCGCGGCAAAACCCTGCTCGTGGTCAAATGGAACTTCACCAAGTTCCTGGTCGGCGCCGACGGCACCGTTCTGAAGCGTTACGCGCCGAAAGACACCCCGGAAAGCATTGGCTCGGATCTGGGCCCGCTCCTGAAGAATGTCGGTCCGTGAATTCTATGGCGCGCTGGCCCCGCGCTGTCACCTGCGCTGTGCGCCGACAACTCCTTGCCCCATCTGCTACACATACGCAGACCGCACTCCGGCTCTCTGCGCAAGAACCACCACTTTCTACTGTCGGATCCTGCCGCGCAGCTGACGCGCCGTTGAAAACACAGGTCGAGAATCTGGTATAGGCGTGCCCGGCTCTTGAGCGTCGCCTTCGAGAGCAGCCATCCATCCGAATTCAACCGCAAGAAACGGAGAGTGCTCCTGGGCTCATTCCGCTAATCTCTCCGCGGGTTCCAGCTCTCGTGTCGTTCAATGCCTGCTGCAGCTCCCGTCAACCGCCGGATGACCTCGCTCGAATGGGGCATGCTGCTCGCCCTCTCGGTGCTGTGGGGCGGCTCGTTCTTCTTCGTTGGCGTCGCGGTCAAAGAGCTACCACCGCTTACCATAGTCGTATCGCGTGTAGCGCTGGCAACACTTGCCCTCCATCTGATGATCTGCCTTCTCGGCATGCATCTCCCGAGAGAGCGCGAAGTCTGGACGGCATTCTTCGGGATGGGCTTCCTGAACAATGTTGCGCCCTTCGTCTTGATCGTCTGGGGCCAAACTCACATGGCGAGCGGCGTAGCGTCAATCTTGAATGCGACCACCCCGCTATTCACCATGATCGCAGCACATCTGCTGACCCCCGACGACAAGCTGACCGACGGTCGCCTCGTCGGCGTGGTCGTTGGCCTCGTCGGCGTCGCTGTCATGCGCTTTGTCTCCACACGGATCCCCTTGAAGTCCTCCAAGACTTCTTCCTCCCTTCGCAGTCGAGCCCCACCACCAGTAGGCAGGCCGGGATCAGGCTGCCAGACCGTCGTAGAATCCGACTTCAATGCGGATCCATCTGGTCGACGGAACATACGAGTTGTACCGGGCTCACTTCGGAGCGCCGGGTGCGATCGCCCCGGACGGATCCGAGGTCGGGGCTACGCGTGGGATTCTGAGATCATTGCTGTCGCTGCTGCGCGAAGAGGGCGTATCGCACGTGGCATGCGCCTTCGATCATATCATCGAGTCTTTTCGAAACGAGCTGTTCAACGGATACAAGACTGGCGAAGGCGTGCCGGCGGAGTTGATGGCCCAGTTCCCGTTAGCCGAGCGGGCCGCTCATGCTCTTGGCCTGGTCGTGTGGCCGATGGTCGAGTTCGAGGCAGACGACGCCCTCGCGACCATCGCGGCACGCTGTGCTGTCTCGTCCGACGTCGAACAGGTCTTGATTTGTTCACCCGACAAGGACTTGACGCAATGCGTGCGCGGCTCCGGGGTCGTCTGCTTCGATCGGCTGCGTCGTCGGACGCTCGACGAGCCGGCGGTAGTCGAGAAGTTTGGTGTCTCGCCCGCGTCGATCCCGGACTGGCTCGCGCTGGTGGGCGACGACGCGGACGGCATTCCGGGCGTGCCCCGCTGGGGCGCCAAGTCTGCGTCTGCGGTGCTGGCCCGCTACGGGCACCTCGAGGCGATCCCGGACAGGGAGACGCAGTGGAGCGTTGTCGTGCGCGGGGCCGCCGGGCTTGCCGAAAGCCTGCGGGAGCATAGAGAGGAAGCCTTTCTCTACCGCCGGCTCGCTACCCTGCGCACCGACGTTCCCCTCGCGGAAGGGATTGAGGACCTGCGCTGGCGCGGGGCGCTGCGTCCGGAACTCACCAGACTCTGCCGCGAGATCGGCGACGAGCGATTCATCGAGCGAGTGCACCTCTGGCGGGATTGAACATGCCTTTCCCGCTCTTCGTGAGCCCGACGGGTGCTTCTTCTTGCATGCCGTCCCCATGCTCTACGAGCTCCGTAGTTGTCACAGACTGCCGCTCGGCACCGGTCCCACCGGCCGCGTTCCTCAACGCCTTGGACAGGGCCGCCACTATAGATTGCGTACTTGGGGACCGCGATGTCGAAAGCGCTCAAAAGACCTGATCGAAGTTGCAAGGCCGGCGGCGCTGAGCCCGTAATGCCCGGACGTGCCGCATCGCAATCGCTTCAAGTTCCGGGGTCAGCCGGTGTCGTCTGGACGTTCGAGCGGGCAAGGTCGTGTCGACTATGTATTTCCGCGGGTGCCGACAAAGGCCGTGGGTCGCGGCCTTTCGCGGCATACACTTTCCGCGAGGCCAGAGCAGTGGCTGCAGAAAGCCCGCCCACCCGCCGGTTCATCCTGGCGCAGCATCTTCGCCGGCCCGCGCCCGAGCTTCGATCGCGTCGATGCCGATGAAGGGCACCAGGAGCCAGGCGAGCGCGGTTGCGCCAGCCGAGATGAAGATCAACGGAGTGAGCCCGACCCAGTCGTACAGGTAGCCCCCGACGACTTGAGCGCCCTGGCTGCCGGCGTTGAATACCGACATCAGCAACGCGAAGAAGGTCGCCTCCACGTGCCGCGGGCAGGCCTTGGCGGCGAGATCCAGAAAGGCGAGCTGGGTGATCATCCCGACACACCCGAATGTCACCTCGATGATCACGGCGGATACAGGTCCGCGGTAGCCGAGATAGGCCAGCGTTCCCGCCACGCCGATCCCGATCGACAGGATGATGACTCGTCGCAGCCTCAGGCGTCTCGATAGCGGAGCATAAATGGTCGCTCCGACGATGGCTGCCACCGACCCGAGGGCGGCAAGATGGCCGATGAACTGCTGGCTGAAGCCGAGCGTATCGGTCTGGTAGTACAGCATGGCGGTGCCGAATGAGGGACTGAAGGTCCAGAACAACAGAAAGCCCGCCACCAGCCACACCGTCCTGTCGGCAAACGCAGCCCGAGTGGCGCGCCACGTTTCGAGGAAGGCCTGCCGCTCGCCGGCCACCCGGGGCTCTTTCACGAAGCGAGTCACCATCAGAAGCGAGAGCAGCGGGAAGACGGCGGCGCAAAGGAACGCCGAGTTGAGATCTCGATGTTCGGCGAAGTGCCCGCCGAGCTCGCCGACCAGGATCGACGCCGCGTAAATCGCTCCCCATTGGACAGCCTGAAAGGCGCCCGTGAGTCCCAGCGGCTTGCCATTTTCGACCATGAGGGCGTCGGTGAGCACGTCGGTGAAGGCGAGGCCCAACGCCATTACCGAGAACAACGCGAGCAGCCACCCGTAAGAGTGGCTTTGCATCACAGACAGGGCAAACCCGCACCCGGCCGCCAGCGCCGTGCTGAGCACAAAGTAGCTGGTGCGGCGCCGTCCGAAGAGCGGTACGAAGTCCGAGATCAGGCCATAGATGGGCTTGACCATCCACGGCACGGCGGTAATGGCGAAGAAAGTCGCCACCTCACCGGCCGAGAGCCCGCGCTCCTTGAGCGTGATGGTGACCGCTTGACCGGGTAGATACCACGTTCCCTGCGCGAAGTAGACCACGCCGAACAGAATGGCGAGGCGCTGCGCTTCGCGGGTCTGGAAGGGCTGAAGCCGGCGGAGGCGGTCGAGCAGCATGTTCGGATCATACCGGCACACTCGGCTCCTCGGTCAGTCGACTTGCCCCACGTCGTACTGATAGATCCACTCCGCTTGATGCAACGTCGCGTCGGGCCTGATCCAGCGACGCAGCGCAAGGCCGGCGTCGCGCCTGAGCCGCGCCCATGCCGAAGGCAGGTGATTGTACTTGCCTCGCGCACGAGCCCCGAGCTGGATGCGCCGCGTGCGCGGGATGCGCTGCTGCTCGTAGCGACGCAAGGCGCCAGCCAAGTCCTCCGGCGTCCTCTCAATCTGCGCTGCCAGCACGCAAGCGTCTTCGAGCGATTGGGCGGCGCCCTGCGCCAGGTAAGGCAGCATGGCATGGGCAGAATCGCCGAGCAGCGTCACGCGGTCCTTGCTCCACCGCTCCAGCGGTTCGCGGTCGAAGAGCGCCCATTTGTAGCAGCGTTCGGTCGCGTCGAACAGGCGCAGCAGCCGCGTGTTCCAGCGCGCATAGGTGCGCTTCACCTCGGCCATATCGCCTTCGCTCGACCACGACTCCTCCCTCCACGCATCGGCTTCGGTGATCGCCACCCAATTCAGCAGCTCTCCGCGCCGCACGTGGTAGTGGACGACGTGCCCGTGCGGACCCCACCAGAGGGTAAATTCGGGTTGCACGAGCCCGGGTGGCAGCCGCTGCGTCTCGACCAAGCCGCGCCAGCACACGTTGCCGGTGAAACGCGGATTGTCCGCCCCGAACAGGCTGGCGCGCACCACCGAATGGATGCCATCGGCGCCGACGACCGCATCGGCTTCGATCTCGCTGCCGTCGGCGAAGCGGGCACGCGCGCCCGCGGAGTCCGATGACACCGCGACGCAGCGGGCACTCAGGCGAATGTGCTCATCTCCAATCGCCTCATGCAGCACGTTCTGCAGATCGCCGCGATGCATAGTGCAATAGCTGGCGCCAAAGTGGTCGCGATAGGCATCGAGCGGCGCAACGTCGATGGCACGACCGCTCCGCCAACTTCGCGCCACCTGGGTGCGGGCGGCAAAGGCATGGGAGAGGACCACGTCCTCGAGGCCGAGGCAGCGCAGCGCCTTCATCGCGTTGGGCGTCATCACCACGCCGCCGCCGAACTCGCTGAGACGCGACGCCTGCTCGTAGACGACGGCTTCGATGCCGCGCATGTTCAACGCTCGGGCGGCCGCCAGGCCGCCGATGCCGCCGCCAACGATGGCGATTCTCGGTGTGCGCGCCATTGTTCTGCGTTGATGTCTATCTGGTGAGTGGCCGGCGCGCCGATACGGTCCACATCACAGGTGAAGGAGTCATGAAATCCTCTTGATCCAAACGGGCGAGATCGTGCTCGAGCTGCTGCTCTGTGACGGACCCCGTTGTGATGATCGCTTCCCGCAGTTGCGCGAGATTGGCTTTCATGAGCTCGGCTCCCAGCGACCTGCCCTGCCACGTGCACATGTGACCCTCCGCTGACACCTCCACGAGTCCGCGCTCGCGAAGGCGTGCAGCAAGTGTTCGTCCGCACCGCAAGTCGACGCCCCGTTCGCTTTGAGCGGAAGCTCAATGGGATACGAAGCCGCCTCAGCTTATCAGACAGCCAGCGTGATCTCGACGCGTTTGTTGCGTTTCCCTTCGCTGCGGATCTTGAGCACCCGGATGCCGCCGATCTCGGCGATGTTCTTTACGTGCGTACCGCCACAAGGCTGCAAGTCGATACCCGGAATCTTGAGCAGTCGTATGCGCCCCGCGCCGCGCGGCGGCTGCACGCTCATCGTCTTGACCAGCTCGGGTCGCGCGTCGAG
>JBGPMS010000183.1:0-11059 GCA_041487115.1 Gammaproteobacteria bacterium | reverse complement strand
GCTGTTGGCAGCTCCGCTTGTAAGAGTCGCAGCCGTACCGATCGCGGTCGACGAGCCAGTTACGCTTACCGCGCCGCCCGCCGAGTTGGTAAAGCCATTGATAACGATGTCTTTCCCATCCGCCTGTTTCAGGACGACGGAAGCCTGGTCCGTGGATATCGTCGCACTGACGCCGGTCTTGCCGCTCACGTCGTTGATGGCCGTGGCCAATGCCGTCAGGTCGGTAGTTGTCACCTGAGCGGAGATCGAGGTCGCCGTACCGCCGCCGTTCAGGCTGAAGCTCAGCGTGCCCGATGTTGCCAGGCCCGAGATCGTCGCATTCGTGACAGCCTTCGCCGATACACCGGTGCTGGATACCACTGCGTTCGCTGCTGCTGCAATGGCCGAGGCCTGGTCGTTGGCAAGAACGCCGACTGTGGTCGAACCCGCGCCACCGGCGATAGTCAGCGTCTGCGCCGCCGCGCCGTTGCCAGCCGCCGCCGTGTTGGCGACCGCGGCAGTCGCCGTGCCCAAACCGGTGTTGGCGGTGCCGGATTGGAGCGCAACCGTATTGTTCTTGAGATCGTTGGACGAGGCGCCCTGGATCGACACGCCGATCGTCTCGTTGGCGTTGGCGCCGACCTGGAACTGCTGCCCCTGGTAGCTGCCGTCGAGAACCTTCAGGCCGTTGAACGTGGTCGTGCCCGCAATGCGATCGACTTCCTGGACCAACTGGTTGACTTCGTCGTTGAGCGCCTTGCGGTCGGTCGCCGAGTTGGTGGCGTTGGCCGACTGGATCGCGAGCTCGCGGATACGCTGCAGGATATCGCCGGTCTGGGTCAGAGAGCCTTCGGCCGTCTGCGCCAGGGAAATGCCGTCGTTGGCATTGCGACGCGCTTGATCCAGACCATTGATCTGAGTCGTCAGGCGCTCGGAGATCGCGAGGCCGGCGGCGTCGTCTTTCGCCGAGTTGATGCGCAAGCCCGAGGACAGGCGCTGCAAGGCCGTCTGCAAGGCCCCCTGCGACGTGTTGAGGTTACGCTGCGCCGTGAGCGACGCTATGTTTGTGTTGATTACCTGAGACATCTGTCCACTCCTTCGATGTGTACCGTTTCGCTAACGGCTGAAATACCCAACTTGCATTGGAACCTTCAGTCCAGGTTATCGGCCAAAAGTGCGAAAACTTGAATTGCTGCGGTGCTGCTGAAGGAGAGAGGAAAAGCGCGGGAAGCGGCGCGGGGACTGACTTACACGGGCTTGCCGTGGTGCCGCTTCATGCAGTTATCGGCAGAATGTGTGAAAACTTGAGGGTGCGGAATCGGAAAAGCTTTGCGGCTGCGAAAGGGCAAACAAGAGCGATGGCTCGCGCAGATTACGCCGCGTTTATGATGTCCACAACACGCGACAACTGTGCCGGTGTAATGGCGGGCCCCATCGGCAGACTCAGCACCTGCGCGTGCAGCTCTTCGCTCACGGGGAGCGAACCGGCGGACATGCGCAGCGATGCGTACGCCGGTTGCAGATGCGGCGCAACCGGGTAGTGCACACCGGTGTCGATAGCCGCGAGCGACAGCGCCTTGCGCAATGCGTCGCGCTCGGCGCAGCGAATAACGAACAAATGCCACACCGGCTGCGCAAACTCCGGCACGCGCGGCAGTCGTACTCGGGCATTGCGGATGCGCGACAGATAATAGGCAGCCGCCGCGCGTCGTTGCTCGTTCCAGCGCTCGAGATAGCGGAGCTTGACGCGCAGCACCGCTGCCTGCAGCTCGTCGAGCCGCGAATTGAATCCGGGCAGCTCGTGGCTGTACTTGATGGCGGAACCGTAGTTGCGCAGCAGCCGAACGCGCCGGGCCAGGTCATCGTCGTTGGTCACTACCGCGCCGCCGTCGCCCAGCGCACCCAGATTCTTACCCGGATAGAAGCTGAAGGCCGCTGCGTCCGCGAGGCTGCCGGTGCGCACGCCTCTATATGTGGCTCCGTGCGCCTGCGCCGCGTCCTCGACTACCAGCAGGCCGTGGCGTCGAGCAATCTCCCTTACCGGATCCATATCGGCCGGTTGCCCATACAGGTGAACCGGAATGATGGCCCGTGTGCGTGAGGTGATGGCCGCCTCGATCGCGCTCGGATCGATGTTGTAGGTGTCCGGATCGGGTTCCACCGGCACGGGCGTGGCGCCGGCATGGCTAACCCCGAGCCAAGTCGCGATGAACGTGTTGCCGGGCACGACGACTTCATCCCCTGCTCCGATGCCGTGCGCGCGCAGGATCAGATGAAGCGCATCGAGGCCGTTACCCACACCGACACAGTGGCGCGCTCCGCAGTAACCCGCGAATTCCTCCTCGAAGGCGGCGAGCTCCTCGCCGAGGATGAAGTTTCCGCTGCGCAGGACGCACTGCATGGCTGCGAGGAGCTCGGCCTCGATCGGCGCATGCATCGCTCCCAGATCCAGAAACGGCGCAGGGACCGCAGCTTCCATTCTCTGCAACGACGCGCCGGTCAGCGCCCAGCGCCAACCGCCTCCAGGTACGCGGTGTGGTCACGGATGTATTCGTCCTCATCGTAGAACTCGGAGGCGAGCGCAAGCGCCACTGAGCCCGACGAGAAGTTGTCCAGTTCACGCCATACCATGGGGGGGATGTACAGGCCATAGTAGGAACGGTTCAAGTGGAAGCGCTGGCGGCCGCGGCCGGCATCCAGGATGACGTCAAAGCTGCCGGACATGGCGATGAGAAACTGGTGCAGCGACTTGTGGGCGTGTCCGCCCCGTTCCGAGCCGCCCGGCACATCGTACAAGTAATAGACGCGCTTCAGCTCGAAGGGAAGATGGCGCCCGGATTCGATGAACGTGAGGTTACCGCGTGCATCCAGAATCTTCGGCAGATCGATGAGGCGGCACTGGTCGATTCCCATTGTTCTCACCCGGCGATAGGAGGAAACGCATAGACCATGAGGTCGGCTCCGTCGTACCCGTGCGCTCGCAATTGCAGCCGGCGACCCGGGGCGATCTCATCGATCAGCATCGGCAGGCGCCACAGATCCTGCGGCTGGTGATACACGCTTACGCACGCGATTGCCCGGTGCCTCGAGAGCAACGCGGCGGCTCCGCGCAAGGCCTCGGCCTCGGCGCCCTCGACGTCCAGTTTGAAGATAATCGGACCATCCGTCGGGACGTGCCCATCGAGCGCGACCACTTGGACGCTGGCGCTGCCGTCTCGGCGCAATGCGGAGCCTGGTGTTCCGGTGCGGGAAAAACCCGCCACGGTATCCTCGGACCACACGCCTGCGTTGCGACAGTCTATGCGCTCGCGCCACGCAAGCGGCAGGCGCTCTACTCCGCCCTGAAGCAGCGCAAAGTTGCCGGCATCCGGCTCGTACGCAACAATGCGTCGAAACCGCCCTCCCGACACCTCTAGAAACGCGTTGACGGTGTCACCGTCGTATGCGCCGCAATCCACGAACGTCACTGGTTCGAAGGCGACGCCATTCTCGGCCAGCGCGCCGAGCGGAGGCCCCGGCGGGGGCAGTACGCTGCTGTCCAGGGTCAAGCGAAAGGCTTGTTGAGCGGCCAGCAGTGCGCGGGACGATTCGTCGGTGAGACGTTGGAACAACCAGTCGACCTGGGCGAGCGACTCCTCGACAGCTTCGCGGCTTGCCTCAAAGGCGTAGCGCTCCGGAAACGCCGACGGCACCAGGCGGATCAATGGCAGGAAGGACGCGGCGACTTGCCCTAGCTCGCCGTAGATTCGCGCGCACGTCGCAGATAGGCTCGCCCGGGGGCTATAGAACGTGCACAAGAACAGGCCGCTCGGGCCGATGCGACATGCGGCCTCTCGGAGGGTGCACACGGCCACTCCCTCGATCGCCTGTCCAATCTTACCTGGCGTTTCGTCGGCGAAGCAGACCGGCTCGACACCGAGCGAGCGCAAGGCCGACAGGCTTTGGCGCCCGATGTTGCCGGCGCCAAATAGTGCCATGGGGATTCGCGCCGCGAGCCGTTCGCGCAACCGATTTACCTGATCGACGCCTCCAACCGCGGCTACACGGGCGTGGAGCGGTTGGAGGATTTCAGCGGGCATCGCGAGGCGGCCGACTCGGGCCCCGGCAAGCAGGCTCATCGGCCCGACTCGGCAAGCCGATCGCGCCGCCATTCGGCGACACTCGGTTTGGGGTTCCACCGGTAGCCCAGATACTTCGACAGGAAGGGGTCGTCGGACCACCGTCCGGCCAGCATCCGCGGAAGATCAAGTTGCTGAGCTAGAAAGGGGCGCCCGATGACGTGGTTGACTGCGCGTCGCGTCTGGTTCGAGCTATTCTCGCCGGCGCGATGGTAGAGCATGGCATTGCCGACCACCACGGCCCCCGGCGGTGCCGAGATGGGAATCTGGTGCCGGGTCACATAGGCATCCGAGGGAAAACTTTCGACCAGGTGTGTCCCGGGAAGCATCCAGGTGCCGCCGGTTTCCGGCGCAAAGGGGTCGAGGCAGAACAGCGCATGCAGCGCGAGCGGACGCGAACACACCCAGTGCTGATAGTTGAGGTCGCGGTGCCAGCGGCTCTGGAAATGCTCCTGCGCCGGCGGGTTGGTCACCCCATTTTGCATCATGAGGACGAAGTTGTCTCCCAGCAAACGGCGGGCGATCTCAAGCACCTTCGGGTGCACGGCCAGGTCGAGGAATGCAGGGTCGTAAGCGAAAGGGCAGCGCGTCACATTAGCATCATTGATTCTCACTATATTGTCTGAGCCACCCACTTCCTCGAGTTGACTTGCATAGATCGCATCTAGGCGTCGCCGGTAATCCTCCAGTTCAGCCGCCAACAGCCCGCTCTCGATCACCGTATAGCCCCGGATCTCGATCTCTTCGACGGCGAGGTCGAACTCGTCCGTCCCGTGTGTGCGCTCGGTCACACCGTAGCTCATGGGTGATGGCATGTCGGTTTCCTTCACAGGTCAGGTGGCGTATGGTTCAAGCAAGCTGGACTTCATAGAAGTCGTGCGCCACACCGGCCCCTCCAAAACCCGCTTTGAACTCGTGCAGCCCGTCGTTCAGTTGCCATCCGCTATCCTCCGTGCTCACCCCGAAATCAAAGTAGCGACGGCCCTCGCGCGTGGCCAGTGCGATCGCTGCTTCGAACACCGCATCGAGGGCGCTGATCGCGCGCCCGCGCGCGCTGGACGCGGTGTACTGGGAGTGCGACACGCGCGCGCTATCGAACAACAGCGTCCCGGCAACGACCTCGTCTTCCAGTGTGGCCACCAGCAGCCGAATCTCGGTGGGAAACCGTCCGTGGAGCAGTGCGATCTCCTCGAGCGTGTGCACCGGCTTCTGCTGATGACGCGAAAAGAGGTTTTCCTCGAGAATCCTCCAAAAATTCCCCACCGGTTCGAACCCTTCGACCACCTCCAGGCCCTTCCCTAGCGCTTTTTTCAACCCACGGCGGCGGCGTTCGGATGGCGTGGCGCGAGCCGCAAGGTCGATGGCGCAGGAGAGGTCGCGGCGATACAGGCTGGCGCCCATCCGAAACAGCGCGTAGAGGTCGTCCTGTGCAGGCATTCGGTGGTAGATGGAGGGTACGGCCTTGTAGCGCAGCCGTCCCAGCCCCTGCGCCGAGTAATGCCCGCAGATCGCCTGGAGCGCGCGCAGGCACTCGCTCCCGACGAGCTTTCCAGCGTGGAGCAGGCCGCCGTAAGTGATGCCGGGGTGGCTGATCACCGTTGAGCTGTCCGCGGGATCGAGTGTGGCGGGGAACACCGCAATCACGCGGCCGCCGCCGTCCTCCAGCACCAATGAACGGTCCTCGAAGCGTCGCGCGTGGTACGAAAGAAAGCGCCGCATGTGCAAGAATGTGCCCGCGCTCGCCTGCGAGACACATTCATCCCACGCCTCGCTGTCACGCTGCTCGAACGGCCGCAGCCTTGCCGCCACCTGCTCAGTCGCGCTCGAGCACTGCAACACCGAAACCGTCCCGTCCGAAATCATTGCCGTTGTAGAAAGCATAGGTCCGACCGCCCGCTTCGATCACCGCCGAGTACATAATTGCCTGGGAGTCCCAGCCGACGGGGGACACATCCAGGCCCAGCTCGCGGTCGCGGCGTGTCCAGTTGATACCGTCGGCCGAGACAGCGTAACCCAGCCGATAGGCTGCCACCGAGCGCCGCCTGACCGAGAGGTACATGCGATAGCCGGCCACATCCCGCACCACGTAGGGCCTGCCAAATCCATGCTCATCCTCGGTCGCGGGTGCGAGGCAGGGCGTGCCGGCATCCGGCCAGTGTATGCCGTCTGCCGACTCGGCATACTTCACGCTGTACACAGGCATCTCCTTGCCAGCCACCTCGGTCCACTCGCTGCCGGCGATATACCACATGCGATAGCGGCCCTGCTCCAGTCGCACGCACGGACCGCAGCGGAAATACAGCTCGGCATCGCTGCGCTCGAGTACCGGAGTGCGTCGCACGCGCCGAAAGCTTGCCCCCCCGTCTTCGCTCACCGCAAGCCCGGTCAGCAGCCGATAGCGGATCTTGGTGCCGAGCTCGAAGCCTACGAAGTATAAGTAGAGCGTCCGCTCGTCGACCCGGACGACCGACAAGGGCGCGACACCGTTCTCGTCGAAAGCCCCGCGTATGCCCACGTCCAGCACCGGTGACGTCGATACTCTCCTGACACGCGTGGGGTCGCGCGCTTCAAGATCGACGTATCCCGCGCGTCCAACGAAATCGGCGTCGCAAAAGGTCGCGTACACGCGAATGATGTCCCCTTCCATCAGCATAGGCGTCGGAATCATGGCATGCGACACCGCCCACGGCAGCGTCCCATCGGGGCGGTACACTAGTCCGAGCTTGCGCCACCTCATCGGAGCTGCGCCGACTTCATCTGGGACTAACGCGGATCACTGGTCGTCCTTCAGCTTGAAGAAGCGAGGAGCAGACACGCGCGATGGCTCCGGCTGGGTGGCGCCGAACAGCGCGCCATCCGGCGTGTCCTTGGTGATCGTCACTCCAGGCCCGATCCAGTTGTCTCGGCCGATGCGGACGTTGTTGGCAATGCTGGCGTTGACACCCAGGAAGCTGTTGGCACCCACCTCCACGAAGCCCGATACGACCACGTGCGAAGAGATGAAGCAATTGTCGCCGATGCCGGAATGGTGGCCGATGTGGTTTCCGCTCCACAGGACCGCGTTGGAACCGATGCACACGAAGGGCTGCAGGGTGTTGTCCTCGAACACGAAGCAGTGCTCCCCGAGGGCGACATTGCGCCACACGAAAGCGCGGCTGCTGACGTAGCTGGCCAGGCCGTAGCCCTTTGCCCTGGCCGCCTGGACCAGTCGCGCCCGCAGACGATTGAGCTGTGCGTAGGTGACCGCCACGAACACATCGTGTGTGGTTGCCGGAAACCGGCTTTCGATCGCTTCGAACTCCACCACAGGCAGCCCCAGCAGCTCATCGCGCTTGAGGTAGTTCCGCTCGACGCTGAAACCTGCCACCTCGTAGGGCGAGTCGCAGGAGAAGTATTCGCATGCAATCTCGGCGAATGCGCTGTCGCCTACAATGACTATGCGCTTGTTGCTGTCCGACTCCATCAGGGCCTCCGGATGAGGATGTCCTCGCGTCGGTTCGCCATGGCCAATTGCGGCGCCTGCGGCACCACGAAGGCATGAAACCCCTGCGCGCGTGCCCGCAACAGCAGTGCTATCACGACCGAATCGTCCATCTGGTTGGGCTCCAGTGCATTGAACCGGACGTCGGGCGGCTGGGTCTGGCCGGTAAACTGCTGGTGCAGGCGGATGCCTGAATCGGAGGCTAAGAAGCGCTTTCGCATCGAAGCGTTGGGGATGTCGCCGAGGAGCATGCTACCGCCGGGAGCGAGCAATGCCAGCGACCGGTCTAGAAAGGCCCACAGGTTGTCCTCGGCGAACACGTATTGGACAACGCTGTAGCTGAGCAGCGCGTCCACTTGCCCGACGTACGGGTCGAGCGCGCCATGGCATTGAGGATAGCGGCCCGCGACCTTGGTCACATGCGGCGCATCGGGCAACTGCGCCAGCATCTCCGACGAGTCCACCAACACGAGTCGATGCTCCTGTCTGTCACACAGCGCGATCAGCATCAACGGCAGCCGGCTGCAACCCGGACCGATCTCGACCACGGCGCGCCGCCGCTCGCTCAACGCGGGAAGCTTGGCGAGCACGTCGTCGAAGATCGCCTCCTCCCGGCCTTCCCGGTACTCGTCGGGAAATCCGACCTTCTCATGGGGGCTCAGCGTCGGGTTGGAAGCGCGGCGCCGGAAATCGTCGAAGGTCAGATCCTTGAACTGGTCGTACTTATTACTGTTGCTCATCTTCGCAAGCGTCCAGCATGTCTTCAAGAGCTCGAGTCACCCGCACCGGGTCCACCGTGAAGTCGTGCTGATAGTGATAGGCGTGGCGTTGCGCCACCGCGCCCAGCACGTAGGTTAGCTGCTGGCCACAGAGAGCAGCGAGGTGCGGAAAGAAGTAATAGTTGAGACCGGCGTTCCACTGAGCGAGCATCAGGATCTTTGCGCCACGCGGAGAGAACACCGTATTGATCATGTTAGACCCGGCCGCGCCCGCGATAATCCGGGCCTCGGAGAAGAGGGTCACCTGCTCGGCATGCGAAAGCAGCTCCGGATACACGACTTCGAAACCATGCGATACGAACAACTGCTCCAGCTCCGCCTCGTTCTGCAGGCGCCGAAACTTGGTCTGGCGGCGGCGCGAGACGTACAGACAGCGCGAACCGGGTCTGTCCGCGGCGCCGATGGCGAAGGCTGCGCGCAAGTACGCCAGAGCATCGGGTGACACCGTCACCTCGTGGCCAGACGGTCGCGCGAACGGCCGGAAGCTCTGGCGCCGCATGCAGGACAGGTCGGAGACCAGCACCAGTTGCTCGACTTCGTATCGCGTCTCGCTCCCCAGGACTACCAGCGGACGCCGTCTGTGATTCAGGTGCTGGAGTGATTCGACCTGCTGCGAGTGGAGTCCCGCGTCGATCAATAACGGCCAGTCGTCGTATTCCGGGAACTGGTTCAGGATCCACAGCCGGGGCAGAAAGTCGATCAACCAGTGCGCATAGCTGTCGCGCCCCCGTCCCGCGATCAGCACGCCACGGTCGAACGCGGTTCCGCCGGCGCGCAACCCATCCAGCAGAACACGGGTGGGTGAAACATAGTGAGCGGGACGGTGCTCCGCTTCGATCGCGTCGTCCGGGTTGCGCGTAGCCATGTCGTACAACGCGACGCTCCCATCGCCTGCCAGCACCACGTCGCTCCAGCCGATGACCGAGGCCCGGCTGAGCTGAGCCAGATAGAGCTCATGCAGAACGCCGCGCGAGGCCGGCACCGGTGCCGGCGGTGGATCGTAGAAGCGCGGCGCAGCCACTTCCTGCTCGGTTTCGGGGCGAACACACTCGTAGCGCGAACCCGAGCGTGCACACCAATTCTTGACCGCGCTCAACTCCAATACCAAGTGATCCGTCGTCGTCGCTTGGGGGGTTGCCGCTATCCCCGCTTGCTTGTAACGTTTGTAGTGTTGCTGTGCCTCCTGAAGGCGGTTGTCGAGAAACAGCAGGCGCCCGAGATGCAAGTTGGCCGCCGAATAGTCGGGATCGACTTTCAATAGCCTCCTGTACCAAGATGCTGCAGCCGTGTAATCCCCTCGAGCCTGATACAGACGCGCCGTGCTGTACAGGGCGTCCGTGTAGTTTGGTTTGAAGCCGACTGCCTCCCGGTAGCAGTTCAGCGCGGCGTCGTATTGTTCGAGGATCTGCAGCGTATTGCCAAGGTTGTAAATTGCTTCGGCGTAGTCCGGCTGCAGCCCGATGGCGTGACGGTACAGCGCCGCGGCATCTTCCAGCTTGCGCTGTTCGAACAGGGCATTGCCGAGGTTGTTGAAGTAGACTGGCTGGTGCGCGTCGAACTCGATGGCCTTCGCGATCAGCGACACGGCGGTACCCGGCTCACCGAGCTGGAGAGCGATCACGCCCAGCAGGTGCCAGGCATCGGCGTTGACCGGGTCGGTGCGCAGCAGCTCGAGATAGGTTTGCCTGGCCCCGGTTAACCGGCCCGACTGATGCAGTCGCAGGCCTTGGTCCAGAGTCGAAGTCGGAGACGTCGCAGGAGGTGTTCCGGCCCGTGTCTCCCGTGGTCGATGCATGGTCTGCTTACCCGGGTTCGGCGAGCGGCAGAGGCGCGCCAGTAGCCATGGAGCGGAACAACTTCGCATAGGCAGCCAGCACTTCCTGGTTGCGCCGGATGCGATCGTAGCGCTCCAGAATAGCGCTGTGCAGCGCCGCCCGCCGTGCGGGGTCAGCAGCAATGGCCACAGCCGTGGTGACATACTCCTCTGGCGTCCAGGTAAGCCCATCGCTCAACCCCATTAGCCGATAGAAGATGAATGGTCCGCGCCCACGGCAGGTCTGACCCACCAGGCTGACGATCGGCGTCCCGACGGATAGGCAGATGTTGCAGGTGGTGCCGCCTCCATGATGAGGTGTGTCCAGCACCACGTCCGCTTGCGCGACGACGCCACGAAAACGGTCCAAGTCAGTGGCGAAGGGCAGGAATACAAGCCGTTCCTGCTGCTCTTCGCTCAAGCGACGCGACAGGCGTGCCCGCAAAGTAGTTGCCCAGCTCGCGTTTCGATTGTCCTCGAAAAAGGCCACATGGCCCTGCGGATCACTGCGGAGGATTCCCGCCACCAGGTCGTCCATGTCGGGATGGATCTTGTGCAGCTTCATCGGACAGATGTATAGCCTCCCCCCCTCGGGCAGCCCGAGCTGCGTCCTCCCGGGAACACGCGTCAGCGGCGAATAATCGCGCAGGACCATAGGCAGCTCGTCCAGCAGCACAAGTCGCTCGCTGTACTGCGTTTGGGCGTCGTCAGGCTCGTGAAGCCGGCTGGACACGAAGTAATCCACCTCCGGCACGCCGCTCGTATCCGAGTGGCCGTGCAGGACGCATTGCACCGGCGCGAGCCGGGAAAACGACAGGAAATAGGTGAACGGATCCATGCCGATGTCGGGGTAAACCAGGACGTCCAGCTCGCGCGCCTCGATCGTCTT
>JBGPMS010000182.1:0-11079 GCA_041487115.1 Gammaproteobacteria bacterium | reverse complement strand
CCGTCCGCGGCGAGAGACGGATCGCGAGCTTGAGCAGAAGCTCATTGGCAATGCGCTCTTCACCCCAAAGCGGATTCTCGATGGCCATGCGCCGAATCAACTGGCGCAGCTCCAGCGGAATCGGCGGACGTCCCGGCCGACACTTCCAGCGCCACAGTAGTCGCCATCCTGCTCGATGCCAGCGGATCAGCGTGTCAGGCCGCACGATGATGAGCGCGTCACGCCAATCGAACAGCTTCGAGAGGAGGACCAGACTCATCCGAGTAGCGGCATTGATGCGTCGAGGCTTGATGCCCCTCTCTTTATAGAGCGCCAGCTGACGACGCAGAACGGGGTTCTCGGCGGTCAGTGCCCGGCGGCCCGGATGCACCCACAGAGTCACGAACTGCAAGGCGTCCGCGAGCAGCAGGATGGCAATCTTGGCGAGCGCAATCACGCACCTAGCATGCCATAGCTCGGAAGCCGGCGCGCAACGAGGTCTGGAGCGCCCCGATTCAGTATTTGCAGAGCACACACCAGCCGCGTCCTCGCGACAACCGCCTCAGCTCGCGCCGCTTCGCTCCCCGGTGCTCACCTTCGAGGAAGCGGCGCTGTCCTCGGCCCTGGGCTATGTGTTCGATCCCCGCTAGGTCGAACCCTACGAGTCGATCATCTCGCTGCTGTGGAAGTTCGCCCGCGCCAACAGCGTTCCCGGCCATCTGGTCGCCGCCAATCTCGCCCCCAGGATCGATCCCTATCAGGGCGTCGAGCCCGTGTCCGGGTAGATCGCGATCCGCCGGCCGCCGCGCCCGCACTCAGACGGCCTCCTTACTCGATCCTGTCGCCGTGTACACGCAGCTGCGTCGGCGAATCGAGACAGGCGGACCGGCTTCTGCTGCGAAAGATCGTTGCTTCGTCACGACAGCGGAGAAACGATCGGATTGCAGCCGATAGTGAGCTCGCAGTATTCAGTTTTCGCCGAATCAGCCGTTAACAGTCAGCACAGCTTTGGAGAAGGACGATGAGCATCGTGAATCTGTGCCGGCTCTGGTACATCTTTCCGCCGGACGACCAGGAGCTCAAACCGCACGAATTCGAGCGGAAGGTAACGAGTTTCCTGCAGACGTTATCGCTCGCCCACCAGCTCGCCGTACTCGACTATCTAGCGGCGCAGTATGCCGCTTTCCAACATCAGCTTCAGGCCATGCTTGCGCGGGCGGTGCTCTCTCGAGCTGAGCACGCCGAGCGCTCCGAGAGGCTGCGCCAGCACGTGCGAGCTCTGCATGCATGCCGCCGTGCGGTGGAGCTGTCGTCTGGTGCAAACAGAGAGCGCGCTGCAGCCTCGGCACCGTTTGGCTCTCTCGCGCCGGCACGGGCGGCAAGATCACGAGAACAGCGGCAAAGATTGCCGCTGACGGATTGATGAAGCGCGTTGATTCGGCAGGACATTGAGCTCGAGCGCACCCGGGCACGCAGGGTGCTAAAGCACTGACGTATCGATCTCCAGTTGGCAGTTGTCAAAGGGCAGACCATGAGCTCAGCTTTAATGCGCAACCCACCCCCGGCGCGACGCGAGCCAGTCCTGGTGGCCACGCGGCCGAAGCCGAACGCGGTTACTCCCGCGCAAAATCTTCTCGATCAGATTGCATCGAGCTCGGGGCTGGCTGGCTTTGCCATCGACGTAGCGCGCATCGCCCGGTTGAGCGAGACCGGGGACCGAGCGACACAAGAGCTGGCTCACTCGCTTCTGTCCGAACCCTTCATGGCCCAGAAGATCATTCGCACCGCCAACGTGGTCCGCGACCTGCGCGGGAACTCGGCGGTGACCACCATTTCCAAGGCGATCGTGCTGCTCGGATTGGAGCAGGTTCGCGCCCTTGCGCTATCCACCTTGCCGGTCGACCGGCTCAAGAACAAACAGCAGGGCGTCCGCGTCCGCGAGGAGTTCTCCAGGTCGCTGTACGGCGCGACGCTCGCGCGGGAAATCGCCTTCGGGCGCGCAACGATCGATCCGGAGGAAGCGGCAGTCTGCACCCTGTTCCGGAGCTATGGACGTCTGATCGCTGCCGTATACCTCTACGAACCCTACGCGCAGGCCCTCGACCTTGCGCATGACGAGCAGATCAGCCCGAACACCGCGGCGGTGAGAGCTCTGGGGATGGACCTCGACCAACTGGGCGCGGAAGCGCTCATCCGCATCGGCATGCCTGAGCGCATCGTTCAGGCGGCCTACGCCTGCCCGGCGCACATCCGTCCCAGTACCAGCCCGCAAATCTATCTGCGCACGCTGACCGAATTTTGCGTGGAGGCTGCCGACGCGGTGCGCGAGCCGCAGCCGGATGTGCAAAACCGGCGCGTTGAAGCGCTGCTGGACCGATTCAGCTGGGCGTTGGGCGTTGCGCCCAGGCGACTGCAAGCAGCGCTGCGCTCGACCGACGAGCGCTTGCATGAGCGCGTGCCGGCACAGGAGGGCGCCGGGCGGGTGCGCGGCGGCACGCCCCTCGACGAAAGCAGTCTGGTTACACTCTCACCCGCGAACCGTCCGGGTACCTTGCTGACGCTGGGTGCCGGAGTCGCAAGCGTGTCCCGGATGTTCGAGCGCGGCGAGCCGCCCGAGGCGAGGCTGAGCCACGCTGCGAATGTCCTGCAGCGCGCCTACCATTTTCAGCGCGTGATCGTATGCCTGAAGGACGCTGCCACGGGCGTCTATCGCGCGCAGATCGTCTCGGGCAAGCTGCCCGATACCACGGCGGCTCAGTTCGGGTTCAAAGAGATGGCCGCCCACGACCTGTTCAATGCGGCTGTGTTGCAGAGCGCGGACATCTACATTCGAGACGCGACCGACGCCAAGCTGCAACAGAACCTGCCGGCATGGTTCAAGCTGACCTGCCCCGACGCCAAAAGCTTCTTGCTCCTGTCGATCAGCGGTGCGGGAGGGACGGTGGGGTTCTTCTACGCCGACAACGCGGACAAGAATGTGCCCGGGTTGACGGGCGAGGAAGTGCAGCTTGTGAAAACCCTCAAGCAGCTCGCATGGGTCGCCGTGCACCAGGCGCAAAGCGCTGTCGGTGCGCATTAGGGTGTAACGTCGGATCTGGTAGTAGCCCTCGGCACCACCCCTCACCCCAACCCTCTCCCACAGGGGGAGAGGGAGCGCCCAGCGAGGCTTCCGAAATCACTCCCATCAGCGGTCGCCCAGTGGAGTGTAACGTCGGGCCGGGTCGATTCAGTCGACAGCCTCGAGCAGCTTCCACAGGCATGCACCCCGGGTCGCTTTGTCGATGCCTTCGAGCTGGCTGAGGTGAGCGGCCAGCTCTTCCTCGCTGGCGCAAAGCACGATGAGATCGGCAACGTAGTCGGCCACATCGCTCTCGGCGCCGACGGGTTCGGCCTGGCCCAATTCCATGAGGAGAGTCTCCTGGCCTCGCGTCATGGCGAGGTAGACCTCCGCCAGCAGTTCCGCATCGAGCAGTGCGCCGTGAAGAGTACGCGCGGAGTTGTCTATCTGGTAGCGTTCGCACAACGCATCCAGGCTGTTGCGCTTTCCCGGGTGCAGATCGCGGGCCATGCGCAGAGTATCGGTGATGACCGGGCAGTAGGTCGCAATGGGCTGCAATGCGGCGAGCGCCAGCTCGCTGTCCAGAAAGGACACGTCGAAAGCAGCGTTGTGGATGATGAGCTCGGCGCCATCGACGAAGTCGAGCAGCTCGGACGCGATATCCGGGAACAGCGGCTTGTCCTGGAGAAACTCGAGTGTCAACCCGTGTACGTCCAACGCACCCGTCTCGATGTCGCGCTGCGGGTTGAGATACCTGTGGAAATGACGCCGGGTCAGCCGGCGGTTGACGATCTCCACCCCGGCGATCTCGATTACCCGGTGGCCCAGGGTGGCCTCGAGGCCGGTGGTCTCCGTGTCCAGTACGATCTGTCGCATGCCTGAATTCGATCTACGGCAGCAGCGCAGAGGCAGCCACTATCAGACGATAACCGAGCGGCGCACGACTTCGTCGACGCCGAGGTTCGCCAGTTGATCGGCGCGCTCGTTGCCGGGATGGCCGGCGTGACCCTTGACCCACAGCCACTTGACGTCGTGCTGCGCGGCCAGAGCATCGAGCTGCTGCCAGAGATCGACGTTCTTGACCGGCTTCTTGTCGGCGGTGCGCCAGCCGCGCCGTTTCCAATCGACGATCCAGACGGTGATCCCTTTCTGTACATACTGGGAATCGGTCCACAGCTTGACGTTGCAGCGGCGGGTCAGCGCACTCAGTCCCTGGATGACCGCGGTGAGCTCCATGCGATTGTTGGTGGTAGACGGTTCGCCGCCGTGCAACTCTTTGACGTGCTCGCCGGAGCGCAGGACCACTCCCCAGCCGCCGGGGCCGGGGTTGCCCTTGCACGCACCGTCGGTGAAGATCTCGATGAGGCCGCTCACGTATCGTGCCCTTCCCGCTCCCGCGATCGAGCCACCAGACGGTCTTCGCCGTCCTGCACGCGATGCGGAATGGTCGCCAGGCTCTTGCTCTTGGACACGCTGTTCTTCCATTGCGGTGTAATCACCCGCATCCCCTGCACGCGCTTGACCCCGTGCAGGAAGTACACGCCGCCGGCGATTGGCCACCAGCGGTCGCCGGCGGCTTCGAGGAAGGAGAGGCGGCTGATCCAGCGCTCGTTGGCCACCGGCGGGATGTAGCAGCACATGCGTCCGGCGGCGATCTCGATGCCGAGCAGCGCCATCCAGTCCTTGAGCCGCGGGAGATTGATGAACTGGCCGCACCACGGGAACTGCTCGCGGTTGCGGTCGAAGGCCTGGCGCGCACCCCACAGGCTCCACGGGTTGAAGCCCGAAACGATGACGTGCCCTTCGGGCATGAGGATCCTCGCCACCTCCCGCAGGACCTGGTGCGGGTGGTCGCTGAATTCGAGCACATGCGGGAGCAGGACCAGGTCGGCGCTGTTGCTCGCGATCGGCAGGGCGCGGAAATCGGCGCGGATCTTGGCCTCGCTCTCGCCGTCGGATGCCGACGCGCCGACGCGGCAGTGAAATGGCATGCGGTTGGCGCGCAGGAAGTCGTGCCTGGGCATACCCAGCTGGAACGCGTTAAAGCCGAAAACGTCGGCTACCGCCTGATCGAAGTAAGCCTGCTCGGACGCCAGCAGGTTCGCCCCGAGCGGTGTCTCGAACCACGCTTGCACATCCGCGATCAACGGTTCATTTGACATGATAGGGCTTCATTTGAGATCGTGCGCACCAGCTCGAAGGATCACGCCATGACTGGATTTCAAGCGACTGGACTTCAAGTCGTTCCCATCCCCGCAGGTCACATGGCCTATTATGGGGGAAAGCTCCTGTTTTGTGGCGACACGCTCTTCGCTTGCGGCTGCGGCCGTTTGTTCGAAGGAACACCGGAGCAGATGTGGACCTCGCTGTCGAAGCTCGCCGCGCTGACTGGCGACACGCAGGTCTACTGCGGTCACGAGTACACGCTGGCCAACATTCGGTTCGCCAAGGCGGCCGACCCGAACAACGAAACGCTGTTGGCGTGGGAACGCGAAGCCAGCCAGCAACGCGACAGGCACCTCCCCACACTTCCTTCCACGATCGCACGCGAGCGCGCGGCCAAATCCTTTCCTGCGCGCCGCGAGAACCTCGCTCCGCGTCACTCGTCCGCCCACAGCGGAGCACTCGGGCGCCCGGCCTAAAAAGGCATCCCTCCCCGGTCGCAGCCGCCGCGGCTTGGTTCTTGCGTACCTGCTTGGCGAGCCGTCGAAAACGTCAAACTAGCGTGAAGTGTGCGGAATAAGTTATTGACGATAAGGGTATTCTGCAGTTAGCATCCAACCCGGCGTGAGAACTAAGAAGGTCCAAATGACGCTGAAACCCGCTTGCGTGTTCGCTGCAACCTGCCTTCTGACGTGGTCTGCTATTGCTGCGGACCCGGCCCAGACACCACCCGATTCCAGTACACCTCAGGCGGCCGCGGCCCCGCCGCAGGCGTTGGCCGCCCCGCTCAACCCCGAGCCTCTGGTTGGCGCTGCGCAGCCCGCAGCCGAAGCAGTGGTCGAAGTCCTCGACACTCCTCCGCCGCCCAAGTACCGCGATCTGTGGGGACGCATCCGCGCCGGTTTCGCCATGCGCGAGATCGACAGTCCGCTCGTGGCGCGGCACGAGGCCTGGTATCTCAACCGCCCCGAATATGTGCAGCGCATGGTCGAGCGCAGCCGCCTGTATCTCTACTTCGTGGTGGAAGAGCTGGAAAAGCGCGGCATGCCCACCGAGATCGCCTTGCTCCCGATGATCGAGAGTGCCTACAACCCGCAGGCCTACTCGCGCATGCGCGCCGCCGGCATGTGGCAGTTCATTCCCTCCACCGGAAAAAAGTACGGACTGCAACAGAACTTCTGGTACGACGGGCGCAGGGACGTGCTGGCTGGCACGCGTGCCGCGCTCGACTACCTCCAGGTCCTGCACGACACCTTCGGCGACTGGGGGCTCGCGCTGGCCGCCTACAACTGCGGTGAAGGCGGCTTGCAGCGCGCGATCGCGAAGAATCGCGCCAGGCACAAACCCACCGACTACTTCAGCCTGAAGATGCCGAAGGAGACGCGCAACTATCTCCCCAAACTGCAGGCGGTGAAAAACATCATCTCCAACCTCGACACGCTCGGGTTCGAGCTGGAGCCGGTGCCCAATCAGGCCTACTTTACAGTGGTCAACGCGCCGGGCCACATGGACGTGATCAAGGCGGCCCAGCTGGCCGACATGCCGGTCGAAGAGTTCCGCTCGTTGAACCCTGGCTACAACCGGCCGGTAATGATCAAGGCCGCAGCGCGCCAGATCCTGCTGCCGGTAGACAAAGCGGACGGGTTCCAGGCCAACCTGGAAAACAACGCCGAGCCGCTGGTGACCTGGCAGACGTACACCCTCAGGAAGGGCGAGACGCTGGAGCTGGCTGCGGCCAAGTTCAAGATCGACGTCCAACGCTTGAAGGAAGTCAACGGCCTCACCCGGCACAAGCGCGTACAGGCCGGCCAGATGCTGCTGGTGCCGCTCGAGCAGGAAGACGTAGCCACCAACCTGGACGAAACCTACAACCGCAGCGACTTCCAGGCCTCGCCGGAAGAGTACAGCGCGTCGGTGCGTTACCGCGTGCACTCGGGCGACACGCTGTCGACCATCGCGCGCCGGCATCACACCAGCGTCGCGCGCATCAAGGCCATCAACGGCCTCAAGAGCAATCAGCTGCACGTGAGCCAGAAGCTGGTCATCTACCAGGACTCGCGTCCGGCGCAACGCACCGCTTCCTACCGCCGCAACCTCCATCGCGCGAGCAACTGACGCCGTTCGCGCGCCCGCTAAGCTAGTCCGCCTTCCCGTAGAGGAAGCAGCGCACGCTGTGCGTCCCGGCAACCGTGGTGCCCGGATAGGCCTGCCGGCACTCGGGCATGACCTTGGGACAGCGCGGGTGGAAATGACAGCCCGTCGGCGGATTCACCGGCGAAGGCAGCTCGCCCTGCAGCCGTATGACTTCGTGCTTGCCTGCCGGATCGATGACCGGCACCGCGGACAGCAGCGCCTGGGTGTAGGGATGGCGCGGGTTGCTCAGCACGTCGCCCACGCTGCCTTTCTCCACGATACGTCCTAGGTACATCACCGCCACCTCGTGGGCCAGGAACTCCACCACCGAGATGTTGTGGGTGATGAACAGGTAGGCGAGCCCGAGGCGCTGCTGGAGGTCCTTCAGCAGGTTCAGGATCTGCGCCTGCACCGACACATCGAGCGCGCTGGTAGGCTCGTCGCAGATCAGCAGCTTCGGCTCCACGGCGAGCGCGCGAGCGATGGCGACGCGCTGGCGCTGCCCGCCGGAGAACTCGTGCGGATAGCGATACTTCATGTCGGGCGAGAGACCGACTTGCAGCAACAGCTCGTCCACACGCTCCAGGCGCTCGCCAGCGCCGGTTCCCAGCCGCAACGCGGCCATACCCTCCTCCACGATCTCGAGCACGCGCATGCGCGGATTGAGCGAGCTGTACGGGTCCTGGAACACGATCTGGAAATCCTTGCGCAACGGACGCAGGGCACGCGCAGCGAGCTGGCCCAGATCCACGCCCTCGAACTCCACGCTGCCGCCGGTGACCGGCACGAGCTGCAGGATGCCTTTGCCAACGGTGGTCTTGCCGCAGCCGGATTCGCCGACCAGCGCCAGCGTGCGGTGCGATTGGATGTCGAGCGACACGCCATCCACCGCTTTTACCTGCGCCACCACGCGCTGGAGGATGCCCTTGCGGATCGGAAAGTAGACCTTCAGATCCTTGACGGCGAGCAGTGAGGATGAAGGTTGCAGCGCGGCGTCCTCGGACGGCGCGCTCGCGCCCGGCGCTGCGACTCGCGCTTCGGGCCCCACATCTTTCGCGTACAGGTGGCACCGCACACGATGTCCGGGCTCGATCTCGATCGCCGCCGGCGCCTCGCTGCGGCAGCGCTCCCAGGCAAAGTCGCAGCGATCGGCGAAGCGGCAGCCGACGAACTCCTGCGACAGGGGCGGCACGGTGCCCCGAATCACGGCCAGCCGCCGGTGTCGTCCAGCCGCCTCCGGCACGGCCTCGAACAGTTTCTTCGAGTACGGGTGAGCGGGCCGCGCAAAGAACGCCTCGCGCGACGCGACTTCTACGATTTCGCCCGCGTACATTACCGCGACCCGGTGCGCCATCTCCGACACCACACCGAGGTCGTGGGTGATGAGCAGGACCGACATGCGGGTCTCGCGCTGAAGAACCCGCAGCAGCTCCAGGACCTGGGCCTGGATGGTCACGTCGAGCGCCGTGGTCGGCTCGTCCGCGATCAACAGGCCGGGGTTGCAGGCCAGCGCTACGGCGATCATCACGCGCTGCTTCATGCCGCCCGACAGCTGGAACGGGTACTCGTGGACGCGTCGAGGGGCGTCCGGAATGCCGACCGACTCGAGCAGCTCGAGTGCGCGCCCTCGGGCCGCCTCTCCCCGCAGGTCGGTGTGGCGCTCCAGGACCTCGACGATCTGCGCCGCCACCGTCATCACCGGGTTGAGGCTGGTTCCGGGCTCCTGGAAGATCATCGCGATGCGCTTTCCCCGCACACTGCGCATCGCGGTCTCGGGCAGAGCCAGCAGATCGCTGCCGTCCAGCCGGATCTCGCCTCCGACGATACGGCCCGCGTCGGGCAGGAGACGCATGATGGACAGCGCGGTCATGGACTTCCCGCTGCCCGACTCGCCCAGCAGCGCGAAGGTCTCGCCCTGACGGATGGTGAAGGACAGGCCGTCCACCGCACGCACGATGGCGTCGCCGCTTTCCAGCCAGGTGGAGAGCTGTTTGACTTCCAGCAGTGCCGCGTTGGCGCTCACCTATGCTCCCTTCGCACCGAGCGCGAGACGCCGCAGCAGCGGCAGCCGTGTGATCTGGCTTGCACGCACGCGCGGGTCGAACGCATCGCGCACCGCATCCGAGAACAGATTGGCGGACAAGACCAGCAGGAACATGAACACGAAGGCGGCCGCCAGCGACCACCACACCATCGGGTCGCGCGCCAGTTCCAGCCGTGCGTTGTTGATCATCGTGCCGAAGCTGATCATCGACGGGTCGACCCCCACGCCCACATACGACAGGACGGCCTCGGCCAGCACCAGTCCGCTGAACTCCATCACCACGGTGATGAGGACGATGTGCATGACGTTGGGCACCAGGTGGCGCGTGATGATGCGCCAGTCCGATACGCCGAAGGCGCGCGCCGCCTGCACGTACTCCAGCTCGCGCAGCTTGAGCGCCTCGCCGCGCAGCAGGCGGCAGAGACCGGTCCAGCTGGTGATGCCGAGGATGAGGCACAGGGCGAGCAGTCGCACGTCTGCACGCTCGCTCACCGTCTCGAACAGATCCTGATGCCGATCCATCCAGACCTGAATGATCAGCACCGACGCCACGATGAGCAGAACGCCCGGGATGGAGTTGAGCGTGGTATAGATGTACTGGATTACATCGTCCACCCAGCCGCGGAAGTAACCGGCCATGATCCCGAGCAGAATCGCAAACGGCAGCATCACGAGCGTGGTTAGCGTGCCGATGACCAGTCCCGTGCGGATGCTCTTGAGCACCTGGTAGTAGACATCCTGCCCCACCTTGTCGGTACCCATCACGTGGTAGCGCCCGCTCAGCAGCACCAGCGGCACGGCCGCGGCCAGGATGAATCCCGCCGTGAGCAGTATCGCCCGCCACGGGACCTCCGTTTCACCGTGGATGATGGCGGACAGCGTGTGACCGAAATCCGAGTTGCGCGCGCCGGCCAGCCACGCCGCGACCAGCATGGTCAGCACGATCCACAGGACAGCCGCCAGCCCGATCCCGCCCACCGTTCCCCGCAGAATGTCGGACAGGAGCTCCTGCGCAGGATCCTTCAGATGCGCCCCGCCGAACTTGAGCCGAGGGAACTCCCGCGCCTGCGTGCCGTCCGGCCGCTCGATCGTTTCTTTAGCGTAGGCGTAGGCAGCGAACGGGGCCGAGTAGGTCTTCTCCGGACGCCGGCCGAGCGGATCGACCAGCAGGTCGAACACGCTGCGCGTCTCGACCGCGTAGTTGGCCTTGCCGTCGGCCTGGCGCGCGTCCAGGCGCGGCCGGTAGTGGAGCGAGTCGAGGAACCCGATGGCGACGAACACGCACAAAATCACCAGCGCGCACATGCCGTAGCGGCTGCGCACCACTTTCCGCCACGGCGCCCGCAGGTGCTCCTGGCGGCGGATGTACCAGCCGCTGGCGATCACCACCCCCACCAGCAGGAACACCAGGGCGTCGGTCGGCAGGATGACGGACTTGAACGGCATCGCTACAGCCGCACACGCGGATCGGCCAGAGTGTAGGAGATGTCGGTGAGGATCAGGCCGACGATGTAGAGTACCGCGCCCAGAAAGACCATCGCCCGCACGACCGGGAAGTCCTGCGCCTGGATCGCGTCGATGGTATAGCTGCCAAGGCCGGGGATCCCGAAGAAGGACTCGTAGACCAGACTGCCGATGAACAGGCTCGGGATGGCGACCACCACACCGGTCAACACCGGAATGAGGGCGTTGTGCAGGACAT
>JBGPMS010000181.1:0-11157 GCA_041487115.1 Gammaproteobacteria bacterium | reverse complement strand
GTTCCGCGGTGTCCATCCCCATCTCCGCGGCCGCCTGGTCCATCAGACGCTCGATCAGAAAGATGGCCTCGGGGCGGCCCGCACCGCGATAGGCCGAGACGATGTTGGTGTGCGTCAGCACCGCCTTGGCGCGCAGGTCCAAGGTCGGCACATGATAGACGCCGGTGATGACCTTCGGGCCTATCGCCAGGACGATGATTGCACCCGGGCTGCAGGCATAGGCGCCGATGTTGCCCACGATGTCGACGCGCAGGCCCAGGATCTTGCCGTCGGCGTCGAACGCCAGCTCGGCGACGTTGGTCTGGTCGCGCCCGTGCGTGGCGGCGAGGAACTCCTCGCTGCGGCTGGCCCGCCAGTGCATCGGCCTGCCGAGCTTGCGCGCGGCATAGGCGCAGACGGCATCTTCGGGATACAGCATGGTCTTCATGCCGAAGCCGCCGCCCACGTCGGGCACGCGCACGCGGACTTTGTCCATCGGCAGCTTGAGGATGTTTTCGGCCAGGGTCTTCTGCAGCCCGGCCGGGTTCTGGCAGCTCGTGTGCAGGGTGATGCGGCCGCTCGCCTTGTCGAACTCCGCGACGCTGCCGCGCGGCTCCATGGTGACCGGGATCAACCGCTGGTTGGTGAGCGACAACTTGGTCACGTGCTTGGCCTTGGCGAACGCGGCGTCGCACGCTTTCTGGTCGCCCCACTTGGCCTCGGCGGTCACGTTGCCGGGCACGTCCGGCGATACCTGCGGCGCGCCAGGTGCCAGTGCCGCCTCGATGCCGGTGACGGCCGGGAGCTCTTCGTACTCGACCGCGACTTGCTCTATCGCGTCCTCGGCCTGCCGCCGAGTTTGCGCGACCACCGCGGCAACCGCCTGGCCGACGAAGCGTGCCGCGTCGACTGCCAGCGCGTAATAGGGCGGCGCCGTCATAGGCGTGCCATCGGCACGCACCAGCCCCGGGCCGATCGGGAATTCGCCGATGCCGTCGGCGACGAGGCCGGCGCCGGTCAGCACCGCGATCACGCCGGGCGCGGCTGTCGCTGTCGACGCATCGATCGACACGATCCGCGCGTGCGCGTGGGGGGAGCGCACGAATGCGATATGCGCCTCATTGGGAAGCGAGAGGTCGTCTATGTACTGGCCGTTGCCAGTGAGAAGTCGCAGGTCTTCACGCCGGGTCATTGCCTGGCCGATGCCGAATTTCGCCATTGCGGGGGTCCTGTATCAGCGCGCCGGGGGCGCGGATTCCATGATGGAAACTGGCGGGGAGACTACCACAGGGGGACAGCCTTGACCCGCCACGCTCGATTCTAGCCCACGGCGCCGCGGGCTGTTTGCGGATAGTCTCCTCCCGCGAACCTGCGGTCAGGTCCCGTCGTACTCCTGCGAGATGTCCTTGTTAGTATAGTCCTTGAGCATCGACGCCGAGATGAGGCTGAGGACGGCACAGAACAGGATGTAGCAGGCGATGGCGTAGCCGGAGCGGAACTGTGCGAACAACGCGGCCGCGATCAGCGGGGCCGGTCCCCCGGCTATGACCGAGGCAAGCTGATACCCCATGGATGCGCCGCTGTAACGCAGGCGGCCGGTGAACGACTCCGCGATCAGCGCGGCCTGCGGGCCGTACATCATGTCGTGCGGGATCAGCGACAAGACGATGGCGAGGAAGATCCAGCCGGGGACCGCGGTGTCCAGCAGCGCGAAGTAGACAAATCCGAAGACGCCGGTCACCGCCGCGCCGATCAGGTACATCCGCTTGCGGCCGATGCGATCCGACAGATGGCCCGAGAACGGGATGGTGAAGAACGACAGCACCGAGCCGGTGAGCACCGCGGTGAGCAGCAGACCGCGCTGGACGCCCAGGACAGTAGTCCCATAGGTGAAAACGAAGGCCGTGAAAATGTAGAACGGCGCCTGCTCTCCCATGCGCGCAAACGCGGACAGCAGAATCTCTCTGGGCTGGCGCTTGATCACCTCGAGCATCGGCGTGCTCTCGATCTTGTTCTCGGCCAGCAGCCGCGCGAAGGTCGGCGTTTCCAGGATGTTGAGGCGGATGTAGAGCCCGATCCCGACCAGCACGATGCTCAGGAAGAACGGGATGCGCCAACCCCAGTCGAGGAACGCGCTGCCGGAGATCTCGCTGAACGCCAGCACCGCGAGGTTGGCCAGGAACAGCCCGGCCGGCACGCCGAACTGCGGCCAGGAGGCGATGAAGCCGCGGTTGGAATTGCTCTTGGTCCATTCCATGGACAGCAGCACGGAGCCGCCCCACTCGCCGCCGACCCCCACCCCCTGGATGAAGCGCAGGACAACCAACAGCACAGCGCCCCAGATTCCAATCTGTTCGTAGGTGGGAACGAACGCAACCAGGAAGGTCGCCACGCCCATGAGCAGCAAGGTGGCGATCAACGCCGACTTGCGGCCGATGCGATCGCCGTAGTGGCCGAAGATGGCGGCACCCACCGGTCGCGCGATGAACCCGACCGCATAGATGCCGAACGCCTGCAAAGTTCCAACCAGCGGATCGGAGTGCGGGAAGTACAGCTTGGCGAAGACCAGGCCGGTGACGGTGCTGTAGAGGAAGAAGTCGTACCACTCGATGGTAGTGCCGACGGTGCTCGCGATGACCGCGCGCCGGAGCTGTATGCGGTCGTCTGCCGCTGTTACGGCGATTGTCGTTGTTGTCATCGTCTCCTCCTCCGGTTCGAGCCGGTGCACGCGGGATTCTATTCCACTGCCGTGCAGCGGGCACTGCCGGAGCGGAGACCAGTGGAACTGTAAATGGCGGATTCAGTGATAGCCGCCGAAATCGCCCCTCACCCCGGCCCTCTCCCACAAGGGGAGAGGGGGCACTGAGCATTGCTTGCGAAGTCGCTGTTACGGGCCGCCAGTGGACTGCAACGATGACTTCGGAAGTACCACTGAGCGCTCCCTCTCCCCTTGTGGGAGAGGGCGGGGGTGAGGGGCCGGGACCGATCAGCTAGAGACTCCGGGAAGCAGCAGCGTCACCGCAGCACCTCCGAGCGCGCTGCGCGCGATCAATACGCGTCCGCCGTAGGCTTCGACGATGTCGCGTGTGACCGCCAGGCCGATGCCGTGTCCCGGTACGGACTGATCGGCCCGGATCCCTCGCTGCAGCACCCGCTCTGCATCGGCATCGGGAATCCCCGGTCCGTCGTCCTCCACGGTGAGCGAGAGCTGGCCTTCGCTCACCCTGGCGCTGACGCGCACCTTGCTCCGGCACCACTTGCAAGCGTTGTCGAGCACGTTGCCGAGCAACTCCAGGAGGTCGCCTTCGTCCCCGCGAAAGCGAACGTCGGCGTCTATCGCCATTTCGGTTTCGATCTGCTTCTCCGCATGCACCTTGGCCAGCGCCTTGAGCACACGCTCGACCGCCGGCCGCACCGGTTGCGGCGCAACCAGCCCTGTGCGCCCGGAGGTAGCGGCCCTCTGCAGGTGGTAGCCCACGATGTGATCCATGCGCTCCACTTGCTCCGTGAGAGCTCGAGCCAGCTCCGCTTCCGGTTTGGATTTGCTCAGCGCGCCGCGCACCAGCGCCAGGGGAGTCTTCAGGCTGTGCGCGAGGTCCGCCAGGGCATCGCGGTAACGCTTCTGCTGTGCCCGCTCGTGGGTGAGCAGCGTGTTGAGGTTGTCCGTGAGGCGCCGCAGTTCCGTGGGATAGTCGCCAGCGATCTGCTCCTGCTGACCCTGCTCGAGCCGGGTCAGTTCGTCGGCGACGCGGCGCAGCGGGCTCAGCCCCCAGCGCAGGATCTGCCACTGCGCCACGAGCAGCAGCAGCGCCATCGCGCCGAGCCAGCCCCACAAGCTGCGGCGGTAAACGTTGAGCTGCTCGTTGTAGGGCTTCAGATCCTCGGCCACGCTGAAGGTGAACGGATAGCTTCCGCCCGGCGTCGACCAGCTCACGCCGTAGCTCTGCAGGAAAAAGCTCCGACCGTCGGGCAGGGCGATATCCTCGAAGCGCTGGTTGCCCGCCGGCAGGTCCGACGCGGAGGGCACTTCCAGCGACAGGGCCGAACGCGAGCGCCATACGACGCTGCCCCGACCGTCCGAGATGGTGGCGTAGAGGCCCGAGCCGGGCATCTCCAGCCGGGGTTCCGACGGATTGTTGGGAAAGGTCATCTGGCCCTTGGCGTCGACGTCGGCGGCGGCCATCAGCAGATAGACCTGCGCCAGCAGGCGCTCCTGACGCGCGTTGCGGGCACTGTCGCGGAAGGCCCGCTCCAGCGCATACGCAGAGAGCGCGATGAACACGGCCAGCACCAGTCCGGCGCCGACGGCGACGCGCGCGTTGAGCGAGCGCATCAGTCGCCGAGGGTGAAGCGGTATCCGCGTCCGCGCAGCGTCTCCAGCGGCTGCAGCTCGCCGTCCGGGTCCAGCTTTCGCCGCAGGCGCCCGATCAGCACCTCGATGACATTGCTGTCGCGCTCCTCGTCGTGGGGATACAGGTGGGCCGCCAGCTCGTCTTTGGACAAAACCCGCCTGCGGCTGCGCACGAGATGCTCGAGCAGGCGGTATTCGTAGGACGTGAGCTCAACTTCCTTGCCGCCGACGCTGACCTTCTGCGCGCCGAGGTTCAGCGTGACCGCACCGCACTGCAGAACTTCCTGGGCACTGCCTGCTGCGCGCCGCAGGAGCGCTTTGAGGCGCGCCAGCAGCTCCTCCATCTCGAAGGGTTTGGTGAGGTAGTCGTCGGCGCCGGTCTCCAGCCCCTGCACCTTGTCCTGCCAGCGGCCGCGCGCGGTGAGCACGAGGATGGGCAGGTGGCTGCCGCGGCCGCGCAGCCGGCCGATGATGTCCAGGCCGGAGAGCCCGGGCAGGCCGATGTCCAGGATGGCGGCGTCATAGGGGTATTCCGTGGCCAGATACAGGGCTTCCTTGCCCTCGCCGGTGGAATCCACCGTGTAACCCTGGGCCTCCAGCTCCGAGCGGATCTGCTGCTGCAGGGCGGGCTCGTCTTCCACCACCAGGATGCGCATGGGTGCGAGGTTAAGGGTGCCGGTGACGGAGGAATCAGCGCCTGGTCGAGGGGCTTGCCCTGCCTCGATGGGAGGGGAAGGCTGGCGCTCGCGGCATCACTACCGCATTGCACCGGTCTCGGCGTCCACGTAGACGACGCGGACCTCACCGTTGCGCGTGAGCACCTTAATGCGGTACTGGCCGCCCAGATCCTTGGCGTCAAGTACCTTGCCGCCGGTGGCCCGCTGAACGGCTTCGATCGCTTGCGCCAGGCTCACGCGGCGCTGGGCCACGGTGTGGGGCGCGAAGCCCTGCGCTCCGCCCGGGTGCCGGAGCCACTGCTCCCCTCCGGCTTGAGCAGGGAGGCCGAGACTCGCCAGCAGGAGGAGGGCCAATGCCGCGAGCGTCCGCTTGAACGTGATCAGGCTCATGGTGCCGATCATCGCCGATGCATGCTCGACCCGCAACCCAGCCCCCAACGTTGGCCGGCACGGCTCAACGTCCCCAACGGTCCCCACCGGGGCCGCCCGGCGCCGGCTCGACGCTCACCCGCACCGGCAGCCGCTGACCCGGATCGTACGGCAGCATCGTGCTGTATGTGCGGCCCTGATATTCGTAGGCCACGCGATACCCGCTGATGCGGCTTTCCCAGTTGTCCACCGTACGGCAGCGTTGCACCTCCCGCTCCGAATACTCTACGTGGCGGTCGCCGTTGGACAGCTGGTTGCCGACGAGTGCGCCGACCGCGGCCCCGGCAGCCGCAGCCGCCACACGGCCGTTGCCTTGGCCGACGCGTGAGCCGATCAGGCCACCGGCGACCCCGCCGATGAGCGGGCCGACGATGGAGCTCCCGCCGCGGCTATGGGTTTCCGGTACGACTTCCGAGTAGCACTCCTGGCGCGGCACATTCACGTTCTGGTACTCGGGGGTCACTTCCCTGACCCGCGCATAGTCCTCGAAAGCGGGGCCGCCCGCGAAGGCGGCCGGCGCACCCAGTGCCAGGGCGACGGCGGTAGCGATTGCAGTGGTCCTCATGGTTGCTCTCCTTTGTACGTGTTGAGCCGATGTCGGTTTCAGTTGATGCGGCCGCGCAGGATGATCGTCACGCCGTCCCCGTTGTAGGCGGGGGGGACCCATCCGTTGCCGCCATAGCCGTAGCCGCCGTACGGGTGCCACACGGGCGCCGGCTGCCAGTAAACGGGGGGCGCGGGAGGCGACCAGCGGTGGTCGCGGTGCGCCTCCCAATGCCGGTCGGCACGGAACCAGGCTTCGTGATGCGGGGCGTGGAGCTCAGGGCCGCCGTGGTGGCGGTTGTCCCAATCGTTCGCAAGGGCCAGAGTGCTGCCGCCCAAAAGCAGGGCACCGAGGGCAGGGGCTAGAAACGTCTTCGTGTTCATGCTCGATCTCCTTTGCTGTTGACCAGGTCGGGCCTGGTTGAGCGCAGGTTAGAGCAGGGGCGCTGAACGAATGCTGAACGTACGGCCCGGTACCACCGCCAGCGCGTAAGGTCTTGATCGGGCGAGCCGCTCTCGGATCGAGCCGGTGGGACGGAAGGCCTCGGCTCGGGCCGTTGCCATGCGTTGACCGCCGCCGGACTCCGCTACGAAGCTATGACGCGGGAAGTAGTCCCGCGGTGACGCTGCGCGTTCGCCCGTTGACACGCCCAGCCGGCGGGAGTAGCGTGAATCGGCCGTCGCGCCGGAACCGTTCGGGGCGGCGGCTCACGTTCGAGGAGCCTCTCGGGGACCCCCAAGCGCGTGGCCTGGGTCAGAACCAGTTAAAAATTGATTGGGAGGAGTGTCTATGGAGTTCAATATTCTGCAGCACTTCAGGGGTCTCGAGAACATTCCCAAGGACCCCTTTAACGCAGATCAGATCGGGACCTCTTTGTTCCTCACCGGGAACATGGGTCCGCGGATCTCCAAGAAGATGGACGACTACGCCGAGAAAGCCGGCATGACGCGGCGCAACTTCCTGAAGTCGTCGCTCGGCTTTTCCGCGGCGATGATGGCGGCGAACGAAGTCACCGGCATGAAGTTCTTCGAAGTGGGCGAAGCGGAAGCCGCCGATGTGAGCGCCAAGAACGAAGCTATTCAAGTGGCGCGCGCCAGCAGCGACTTCATCGTCGACGTTCACACCCACGTCTGTACGCGGCCGGGCCACTATGTCGAAGGCGTGAACGCCACCACGCGCGGCATGTGGTTCGTGCAACTGCTGGACGATCTGGGCAAGGCCTTCGGACTGCCCAACGGCACGCGGGACATGAATGTCGAGAACTATGGCAAGCTGATCCTGAAGGAAAGCGACACCACGGTGGGCGTGTTCAACCCGTTCGGCTTCCGCGAGGACTACGGCGGGCAGGACATGATCCCGATGGAATATCAGGTCCACGTGCGCGAGAACTGGCCCAAGTCGACGATCATGCTGGCCGGCGGCCTGACTCCGAATCAGGGGCTCTCCGTGACGCTCGACCGGCTCAACATGTACGTCGAGAAGTACAAGATCTCGGGCCTCAAGCTGTACACCTTCGACTCGACCAAGAAGAAGGGCTGGTGGTTCGACGACGAGAAGCTGGCCTACCCGATCTGGGAAGAGTGCCGCAAGCTCGGGATCAAGAACATCGGCTGCCACAAGGGCATCCCGTTCGGCCAGTTCTACGCCCGTTACGCCCACGTGGAGGACTTCGACGCCACGGCGGACGACTTCCTCGACTTGAACTTCATCGCGTACCACTCGGCGTGGCCATACCACAACGAGCTGGCCGCATTGAAGGGCTTCAAGCCGCAGCGCAAGAACCTGTACTCCGAAGTCGGCTCCACCTTTGCGGCGACGGTCACGAGCCGTCCGCTGGAATGCGCTCACGTCCTGGGCACGCTCCTGCGCGACCTCGGTCCCGACTACGTGATGTGGGGCACCGATTCGCTGCTGTGGGGCAATCCGCAGTGGCAGATCGACGCGTTCCGGAAGTTCCAGATCCCCGATCAACTGGTCGAGGGTCATGGCTATCCGAAGATCACGCCGGAGATCCGTCGCAAGGTCCTGGGCGAGAACGCGGCACGCATCTGGAACATCGACAAGCAGGCCGCGATGCAGGCCAAGGCCGAGCTGGTAGCGACCCGGTTCGCCTGAAGCCTAGGCTGGTTGTATTCGGGGCCGATTCCAGTCGGGGTCGGCCCCTTTCGTTACAGAAGAAAAGCAGGAGAGCCCAAGTGCCATTCTACGAATACGCCTGCGACCCGTGCCTGATCATCTACAAGGCGCGCCACGGGATCAACGATCCGCGCCCGGAAACATGCCCGAACTGCGAGGGTGGGCTGCGCAAAGTCGTGTCGGCCCCCTATCTGAACACCCGCAACCACACCAGCCCGACCGAGGCCAAGTACGCCAATCTGTCGGTGAGTGATGAGATCGCCAAGGAGCAGGATCTGCAGAAGGTCTACAAGACGATCTGGATCCCGCCCGAAATCAAGCACAGCCCCTGGGACGAAGACCACTGATAAGTCCCGCCGTGAAACCGTACTCGAAGGCGGGACGCAGCCTGGCCGCGCTGATCGCGATATCGGCGGCGGCGCTCGCGATCGGAGACACCGAGACGCTCGACCCGGCCGCGTTGTCCGCGGGAAGCTTCACCACCGCCGAGAGCGGCCCGAACGCCTACGCCGTGCCTATCGCGACGCTCGACAAAGAGCGCGCCGAGGCGTTCATCAAGGGCAAGGAGCAGTTCAACGAGGCCTGGGTCTTCGCACCGGAGCCCGGTGGCGTGTGGGGGCTCGGCCCGACCTTCAACGAGGACCGCTGCGCTCACTGCCATGAGAACAACGGCCGCGCCAGAGCGCCGGAGCAGGGGCAGGAGGCCCAACTCGGATTGCTGGTCCGGCTGAGCATTCCGGGCACGACCAAGGAGGGCGGACCGAATCCTCACCCCGCCTATGGGGATCAGCTCCAGAACCGCGGCATGCGCGACCGCGTGCCGGCCGAGGGCCGGGCCATCGTCACTTACTCCAATCGCGAAGTGAGCTTCGCGGACGGGGAGAAAGCCATCTTGCGGGTGCCGAAGATCCGCTTCGAGGATCTGCAGTTCGGCGAGCTCGGTCAGGACATCATGATCTCACCCCGCATCGCGCCCGCCGTGGTCGGCCTCGGACTGCTGGAAGCCGTGCCAGAGGCGACGATCCTGAACCTCGTCGAGGAACAGGAAAGGCTGGGCATGCCAGGCAGGCCGAACTACGTGTGGGACTACGAGGCGGAGCTGACCGTGCTCGGGCGCTTCGGTTGGAAAGCAAACCAGCCCAGCCTGCGCCAACAGACGGCGGGCGCATTCCTCGGCGACATCGGCGCGACGTCGTCGTTGTTCCCGGAGGAGAACTGCCCGGCGGTGCAGAAGCAATGCCAGGAGGTGCCCTCGGCCAGCAAATGCGGAGGGCAAGGCGGGTGCACCGGTAACTACCGGCCGGAGGTGGTCCCGAGCCGGCTCAGCAACATCACCCTCTACTTGCAGGCGCTCGCGGTCCCCGCCCGGCGCAATGTGGGCGACGCCGACGTGAAGCGGGGTCAGGACCTGTTCGGTCGAGCCCAGTGCGACGTCTGTCACGTGACCGAGCTGAAGACAGGAGCCAAGACTGCGGTTCCAGGCGCGGCGGAGCTGGTGATCCATCCCTACACCGATCTGCTGCTGCACGACATGGGCGAGGCGCTGGCCGACGGCCGGCCCGACTACAAAGCGACCGGGCGCGAGTGGCGCACGCCGCCGCTGTGGGGCATCGGCTTGCTGCGCACGGTGAATGGGCACAGCGATCTGCTGCACGACGGCCGTGCCCGCAACGTCACCGAGGCGATCCTGTGGCACGGCGGGCAGGCGGAGAAGGCGCGCGAGGCGTTCCGCACGATGCCCAGGAGCGAGCGCGAGGCGCTGGTGAAGTTCGTGGAGTCGTTATAGAGCCGGGTGCCGGCGAGGCGCAAGGCTGCGGAGCGACGCCTTGCATCCATCCGCACAGGGGGGTCCGGCCACGTCGACTTTGCCCTTGACCTGAAGGTCTGCGCCGCCCGAAGCACACGCCGCTGCACATCACGGCCGGATGTATGTGGGTTAGCGCACCGACTGGCCCTGACTTGGTGGCGCAGACTGTATGTTATGTCGCTCTTCGTTCGATTCGGTAACGTTCACGACGCGGCTAAGACTTCTTAGTGTCATATTTAGTCCCATTGCCTAGTGGGTTCTGAGCAAGGTCGAGCGGAGCGCCGTGCCTTACGCAGCATCGAGAGCGACCTACCGGGGGGTAGTGATGGTCAGGACGAGCGCGTGGACTCGAGAGCGCGTTTGCACTGGGTCGGTGCGAATGCAACGCCACTCCCTCAGCATTCTGGCCCCCGAGGTCGTCCGTCGGCTGAGTCGTTCGGCCCGTCGCCTGCTTCTGTCAACGTGCTTGCTGCTCGCCCCAAGCTCGCGCAAGCCGATGTGCAATATGTCTACGATGAGAACGGTCGCCTGGCCGGCGTGATCGATCCCTCCGGCAACGCAGCGCAATACAACTACGATGCCGCCGGGAACGATAAGTGTACGCGACGGGCATTCGAGCCTGATTCTTTGCGCGGCTGCCGGGAACGCCAAGGGAGGTAACTAACCAATGCGCAACACACATGGTTGGTTTTGCACGCTGGCACAGGTGAAGCTGCTCTTCAATGCTAGAGCAATCTGTGCGCTCCGGTTCGACGCGTTGCGATCCTCGCCTCTCCTGCTGGCAATTGCCTTGCTCCTCAATTCTCAGTGTCTGCAGGCTCAGTACACGAATCCGCCGATGCCCGCCAATGCCGATCCCAACGACATCATCGCGCCATACATTGGGTTTGGTATCTACGGTTACACCAACGTGGTCTTCGGTACACCGCAGGCGGCCCTCGAGACAGCGATCGACAACAGTCATTTCGGCTGTGCGTACTACACCTATGTCGATACCTTTCAGAGCCCGCCGCCCACCTATATTTGGTATGCCCACTATCTGGCGCACGCGTGCGACGGGACGGTGTCGGGGCCGTGGATTTACGGGGTTCCCAGCGAACCGATTTTTGTCTGCCCGAGCGGATCCGGCGGACCCCACGCCATGGCGAGCGCCGACGGGACCGATGCAGTGTTCTACTGCCAGCTGGGGCCCACACAGCCGCCGGGCTTCGAAAATGCAGGACCACCCCCGACC
>JBGPMS010000180.1:0-11192 GCA_041487115.1 Gammaproteobacteria bacterium | reverse complement strand
TGGCAGAGAGCAGAACGAGCAAGAGAATGAAGAATCGCTGGGTCATGCCGGCTGAATCTCCAAATCGGGTTGCGCCATCGCGCAGGGCCTGGAAAGCATTTGAACTGAGTTGGGCGACCCCCGGGTTGACCAAGATCAAGGTCAACGTATGCCAGGCGGGCAGAATGGCGGTTCAGCCGATCAGCAACTCGAGCAGGGGTATGCTATTGAACAGAAGGTTGATCCGAATCAATCGGCGTGACGAATGAGCTGGATATATTCAAACCGCAGGTCAATTCAGCGGCCAGCTTCGCCGTTGGCGCGGCCATGCCGCTGTTGGCCGTTGCCTTAGGCTCCGAGCCGAGTCTGATCCCCGTCGTCTCTGGAACTTCGCTTGTGTTCCTCGCGATCCTGGGCGGGTTGGCTGCGCGCGTGGGCGGCGCAAGCGTGAGGCTGGGAGCAATGCGCGTCACGTTCTGGGGCGCACTGGCCATGGGGCTGACAGCGGGAGTCGGGGCCCTGTTCGGAACAGTGGCGTGACTAGGCAGACGCAACCAAATAGCGGCAATACGTGTTCGCTTTTTCAACTCACAGCAAAGGAGTGGTCATGGCGACGAAAGAGGCATACCAGAAGAGGTTGGAGGCGCAACTCAAGGAATGGGATGCAACGCTTGCTCAGTTGAGCGCGAAAGCCCAAAAGGCGACAGCGGATGCTCGGATTAAGTACGAGAACGAGTTGGAACACCTGAAGGCTAAGCGCGCGGCGGCCCACAAGACGCTCGAGGAACTTGGCAGGCGCAGCGAGAACGCTTGGGAAGACATGAAGGACGGAGCGGAAAAGGTCTGGAGCGAAATGAGTGCAGCGATAGAGAAAGCAGCGGCTCGTTTCAAATGAACCAGCCGTCTGCAGCTTCCGGTGACCGTCACCAATCTGCGACGGGAGAGGCTTGGAAGGACTTGGAGGCTGGGGTCGAGGCCATATGGATCAGCCGAAGCAATCCTTTCTGAACGAGGAGAAATGAAATGTCATTGGGAATGATACTCATCATAGTCTTGATCCTGATCCTGCTTGGCGTAATTCCAACCTGGCCGCACAGCAAAGGTTGGGGGTACTACCCGAGCGGTTTTTTGGGGGTGGTACTGATAATTATCGTAATCTTGATGCTACTGGGCCGGATATAGCGTTTTGCAGCGCGCATTGCGCAGCAGGCGTCCCAGTCCGCATTTGACGAGGCAGTCGAAGTGTCACGCGGTGTCAAAGGTGTGAAAATCCGTCAACAATGACATGCGCGTTAAGGGACAGCAATAGATCAACTCGTCGCCAATCGGTCCCCGGACATCGGGCTCGTAGGAGGTTACCGGTTTGTCATCAATCAGGATGTCGAGAGCAAGATCCTGGTAAGGATCAGAATCTACGACCGGGATGACCAGCTCATGGAGAACTATGGGTACGAGAACCTGGACCTCGGCGCTCCACTCGGAGAGGCCGACTTCGATCCGAAGAATCCTAAGTATCACTTCTGAGAGCGCCCGGGCCAGGCAAAGAGGCGCTGGCAGCGCATGGGGCGGGCTCGCGCCGAATGCCACGGTGAAGGCCCGCCAGGCGTTCGTCCAACCGCCCGATGTCAGGATGGCGGGTTACGACCCCAGAACACGGAGCCCTTGCGGGTCGCGATCTTCGGCGCCTGCCCGAAGACCTCTCGCTGAAGGTCGTCGCCGACACGGTTTGGAGCATGAATTCACCGGAGTTCTACCTGCCGCTGATCGAGCGACGCGGCTGGTCGCCTGAGGAGTTTCAGGGTTGGCTAGCCGATGTGTGGTAACGGTTGTTGCTGCGGAGCTGACCTGCTGTCAACGCAGCGGACGCCACTGCCACTTGAAATCGGATCGCGGCCGCGAAAGGCTGCGAACCCCTCGCAGCGATCGGGCGCAAGCGTGATGTGGACTCGTGGGCCTACTCCTCTATCCAGTACTCGCCCTTCCACTCCACAGTCAGTGAGCTCGCCCCAGGTGCACGCACGCCACCGCCGCGCACCTGCCCCCGCATGCCCTTGAACCTCCCCGTACCACCTACGAAGTTTTCCACGATTACGAATCGGTACCCTGATGTGGCATCGGCCTGCGTGCTGCCCGTTCCACGACTGAACACTTGGTTGCCGTCTTCCAGGCTGTATACCATGTAGTAAGTGAATGGGCCGCTGCCATTCACGTAGTCGCTCATGTTCCGCGACAAAGCTTCTTTCACGACGACTCCCGCGAAAGCGAGATCTTTTTGCGGATAGTCTTGTCGAATCTCGTAGACTCGCAGCCGGTGCCCCGGCACGTCATCCACCTCGACAATGTGCTCCTGCAAGAACCGACTGTTGCTATTGGGGGCCGCGGATATGGTGTACTTCTGCTGCCCCCATGCTGCGCTTGTCGCACATACCGCTGTTGCGCCGATAAACACTATAAACATGGCAGTCATACGTACGCTCATAGCTTCCTCCATTGAGGGGTCCTGAATATGCAACGGCCAGCGCGGCGCCGCTAACGCCGGATGTCGGCGTGCGAGGTTGACGGAAAACGTAACGAGTTCCGGAGAGGGCGATGGACTGATGATTGTTCCGCGCTCCTCGAGGCAATTGCATACGGCGCCAACCGCGTACCAGTATAAATGATGCTCTTGGACACGTCGACGCGGTTTGATCTGACGCAAACCGGATCATCGCTGATGACGAAGACCGACGCGATGCGGTATGCGCCGGATCGCATCCGGGTGAACTCCATCCATCCGGGCTTCATCTGGCCCCCGATGGTGTCAGCGCTTTGATCTAGCGCAAGCTCGACCTTGGAGGGGCGGCTATAGTTGCTCCGAAACCCTTTCGCAAGGAGAAACCAAATGGCTCACTTTGACGATGCGCGGCAACAGCTCGTCGATGATCTGCACCAGGTGTTGACCGATATGGAAGAGCTGGTCAGGGCTGTAGCGACGGACTCGAAAGAGAAGGTGGCAGGCTTGAAGCCACGCGCGGAGGCGGCGATTCTGCGTGCCCGCGCTCGCATAGCCGACCTGGAAGGTACGCTCGAAGCGGGCGCCGCGCGCCGGTTGCACGCTGCGGACAGCTACGCGCACAAGAACCCGTGGCAAACCGCAGGGGTTGCGGCCGGTCTGGGCGCCGCTATCGGCGCCATCCTGGGCGCGTTGATCGCAAGGCGTTAGCCAAGCGGAGCACAGAGGAAGCACAGCATGAAGATCGATCAGGAAACGAGTTTGCGCCGCCCCGACGGCATAGCGGAACCGCAACCATTCGAGCAGACACCAGCCAAACCCAATTCGCACACCACGATCGGGCCGGACTGGCATCGGCAGATGATCGAGGAGGCAGCGTACTACCGCGCCGAGAAGCGCGGCTTCAGAGCTGGCGATCCGGTCGCGGACTGGCTCGCAGCCGAGGCGGAGATCGACGAGCTGCTCGCGAAGGGATAGCTCCTCGGGCGGTCGCAGTGAGCCGCGAGCGCTGCAACTTATCGGCGCGCCCGATGCTCGTGCGTCTGAGCTTTGGCCACGATGTCGAGCAGGATGCCGGCATCGGCCACGAGCACCTTCAGCAAGTCGTCCAGGGTGACGATACCCACCAGCGCGCCGCCTGTGCCGACGACCGGAATCCGGCGCACGCCATGGGCCCGCATGCGCTCCATGACCTGCTCGGTGTCCTCGCTGTCGGCGGCGATCACGACCGGCGCGCGCATGATGTCGGCCATCGTCGTGTGTGCCGGATCGAGGTCGTTGCCGAGCACTTCTACGACGATGTCGCGATCGGTGACGATGCCGACCGGGATGCGGTCGCCCTCCGGGTCCTCGACGACCACCAGGTCGCCCACGTGCTTATGCCGCATGAGGTGCGCCGCTTCGATGACGCGGAGACTGGGGCTGCAGTAGACGACATCGGGCATGCAAACATCTCTCAGTAGCATCGGAACTCCCTCCGTTTAGATAGTCTTTCATTCAGCTTGTGCCATAGTCGTGGCGGCAGCTATGCTGCCAGCACGCGCGCAAGATCGAACAGGCGGATGTCCGCCGCTTTCATTTGTCCTGCCACCTCCGCAAGCGCCGTAGGTGCGACCTTTCCATCACGCATTCCGAGCAGGATCCCGGACCGGCCTTCGGCCGCCGCGTCGGCCGCCGCGGCACCGAGCAGCGTGCCCAGCATGCGATCGAAGACCCCGGGAGCGCCGCCACGCTGAATGTGACCCAGCTTGGTCACCCGCAGGTCGAACCCGAGGCGCTCGCCATGCTCCTGGAAGTAGCGAGCCAGCGCTTCGGCGTTGTACTTAGCACCTTCGGCGACCACCACGATCGCGTGACTCTTGCCGCGCGCGTACGCGTCGTGCAGTTGCAGCGCAACCGTCTCCGGATCCGTCTCGACCTCCGGAATCACGATGCTTTCGGCCCCACCCGCGATGCCTGCCATCAACGCGAGATGCCCGGACAGCCGCCCCATCACCTCGACCAGGAAGGCGCGGTTCAACGACGCGGCAGTAACCTTGAGGCGGTCGATGGCTTCCAACGCGACATCGATCGCGGTCGTGGCCCCGATGGTGATGTCCGTGCCGCAAAGGTCGTTGTCGATCGTGGATGCCACACCGATCACGGCTGCTCCGCGTTGCTGCAACTGCCAGGCGCCGGTCTGCGATCCGTTGCCGCCGATCACGACCAGGGCCGAGATCCGGTGCGCCTCCAGTTGCCCGAGCGCTCTGGTGCAACCCTTTTCGGTCCTGAGCTCCTCGCAACGAGTAGTGCCGAGCATCGTGCCGCCCAGGTGGATGATGCCGCCTACGTCGCGCGGTCCGAGCCGCCTCATATCGCCGCCGATGAGGCCGGTATATCCATGGCGCACGCCGACAACCTCGAAGCCGCGTGCGATGCCTGCCCGCACGACAGCGCGAGTCGCGGCGTTCATGCCCGGTGCGTCGCCGCCGCTCGTCAAGACCGCCAACCGCTTCACGTCGCATGCTCCTGATCGGGTGCACGCCGGATCGGAGTCCAGGCGAGCGCGGAATCCCCATGCTACCAGAGGATATTGCATATCCCTACCCGTAGCCGTGTTGATCTTGGTCAACCCGGGCGCGACCTGCGGCTCTTAGACTGCAGCGCAGGAGGTGATGCCAGTGCCCGACGAATGCCGTTACATTCGTTTTTTCAAAGATATCCGGATCGACGACATCCCGAGCGTCGGGGGCAAGAACGCCTCGCTCGGAGAAATGTTCCGGGAGCTCACGCCGCAGGGCGTCAAGGTGCCGAACGGGTTCGCCGTTACGGCGCAGGCCTATTGGTACGTGCTCGAGCAGGCCGGGATTTTGACCCCGCTGCGCCGGGCGCTCGAGGGCCTGCGGCCCGATGACGTCGCAGACCTCGCCAGACGCGGGCGTGCGGCGCGTCAACTGGTCTATTCGGCGCCGCTGCCCGCGGATCTGCGCCAGGAGATCCTCGATGCCTATCACTTGCTGCGGCAGGAATATGGCCCATCGCTCAGCGTGGCCGTGCGGTCATCGGCGACGGCCGAAGACCTTCCCGATGTGAGCTTCGCCGGCGCGCACGAAACCTACCTCAACGTCGAGGGCGACGAGCAGCTTCTCGACGCCTGCCGGCGCTGCTTCGCGAGCCTGTTCACCGACCGCGCCATCCACTACCGCATCGACGAAGGCTTCGATCACTTCAAGGTGGCACTCTCGATCGGCGTCATGAAGATGGTGCGCTCGGACCTGGCCGCGAGCGGGGTGATCTTCAGCCTCGACACCGAGTCCGGCTTTACCGATGTGGTGTTCATCACCGGCTCTTACGGTCTGGGCGAGAACGTGGTGCAGGGAGCCGTGGACCCGGACGAGTTCTACGTGTTCAAGCCGACCTTCGAGTCCGGGCATCGAGCCGTGCTGCGCCGCGCGCTCGGAAGCAAGAAGATCAAGATGGTCTATGCCACCGGCGGCGGCCGCGAGATGACGCGCAACGTTCCGACTCCAAACGCCGATCGCGAGCGCTTCTGCATCAGCGACGACGAGGTCCTCACGCTCGCCGACTACGCCATCAAGGTAGAGAAGCACTACAGCGCGAGGGCGGGCCAGGCGCGGCCGATGGACATGGAGTGGGCGAAGGACGGCACCGACGGGCAGCTCTACATGGTTCAGGCGCGCCCGGAAACCGTCGTTTCCCAGCGGCGCGGCAACATGCTCGAGACTTACGTGCTGAAGGCGGCCGGCAAGGTTCTGGCCTCCGGCAGATCGGTCGGCGAGAAGATCTCGAGCGGGACCGTTCGGATCGTCACCGACCTCACTCACCTGGCCGAGTTCAAGCCCGGGGAGGTGCTGGTGGCCGATACGACGACCCCGGACTGGGAGCCGGTGATGAAGACGGCCGGCGCCGTGGTCACCAATCGCGGAGGCCGGACTTGTCACGCGGCCATCGTCGCACGCGAGTTAGGGATCGCCGCGGTGGTCGGCGCGGACGACGCCACGACCGCGCTCAAGACCGGAGACACGGTCACCGTGTCCTGCGCCGAGGGAGACCTCGGCAAAATCTACCAGGGACGAATCCCGTTCGAGGTCCAGCGCACGAACCTGGAACAGCTGCGCAGGCCGGTAACACAGATCATGATCAACCTGGGCAACCCCGAGCTCGCATTCAAGACCAGCTTCGTGCCGAACGACGGGGTCGGGCTGGCGCGGATGGAGTTCATCATCAGCGAGGCGATCAAGGTCCACCCGATGGCGCTCGTCCATCCCGAGAAGGTCGAGGATGCCGCCGAGCGTGCCACGATCGATCGCCTGTCTCGAGGCTATGCGAAACCGGCCGATTTCTTCGTCCAGCGCCTGGCGGAGGGTGTGGGCACGATCGCAGCCGCTTTCTATCCCAAGCCCGTGATCGTGCGCATGTCCGACTTCAAGAGCAACGAGTACGCGTCGCTGATCGGCGGACGCTGGTTCGAGCCGAGCGAAGAGAATCCGATGCTTGGATTCCGCGGCGCTTCGCGCTACGCGCACCCGGCGTATGCGGAGGGCTTCGCTCTGGAATGCGCCGCCATGCGCTACGTGCGCGAGGCGATGGGTCTCACCAACGTCAAGCTCATGATTCCGTTCTGCCGTCGCATTGCGGAAGCGCAGAAGGTGATCGCGACGATGGCCGATCAGGGCCTCGTGCGCGGCAAGGACGGGCTCGAGATCTATGTCATGTGCGAGATTCCGAACAACGTGATTCAGATCGATGCGTTTGCCGAGCACTTCGACGGCTTTTCGATCGGCTCGAACGACCTCACGCAGCTGACGCTCGGCGTGGACCGCGACTCGGCGATGGTCGCGTTCGACTATGACGAGCGCGATCCCGGGGTGAAGGAAATGATCCGGCTCGCGGTCGAGGGCTGCAAGCGCAACCGCCGCCACTCTGGACTATGCGGCCAGGCGCCATCCGACTATCCGGAGATGGCTGCTTACCTGGTCGAGCTCGGCATCGATTCCATGAGCCTCAATCCGGATGCGGTGCTCAAGACGACGCTGTTGGTCCTCGAGATCGAGCAGCGGCTCGGACGGGACCGCAGTGCTCATACCCAGAGGTAGAGATTGCAGCGTGCGGCCATGAAGGCTCGAGACGCCTGCACGCTTCGACTCCGCAGCTTTCACCCGTTCGTGTTGAGCGTGTTTCGACTCTGCTGCGCGACGCTGCGGAGTCGAAACACGTTCAGCGCGAACCGGGTTTTGCATCGGGCTGTTAGCCTCTCAGCCGGCGCTGGCGACCGTACAGGAGCATCAGGGCCAGCAGAGTCATTCCGAAGATGATCTGGCGCCCGAAGGGCGGGATATTCAGCGTGGTGAGGATGCTCTGCAGCAGGATCAGCACGATCGCGCCGGCCATCGTTCCGACGTAACCACCGCTGCCTCCGGCGAGCGAGGTGCCGCCGATCACCACTGCGATGATCGAAGGCAGCATGTACTGATCGCCGGCGCCCACGAATACGTACTCGGTATAGCCCAGCAGCAGAATTCCCGTGAGCCCGCTGAAGAGCCCGCTCAGCGCGAACAGCAGCGTGCGGATACGCCGCACCGGCACACCCGCGAGAGCCGCCGCCGCCTCGTTCGCACCGATCGCGTACACGTTGAACCCGAACGTGCTCCGGCGCAGCGCCAAGGTGAGCGCAATGCCCACGCCGATCCAGATGAACACAATACCCGGCAGGCCAAGCAGAGCCGGATCGCTGACGACCTTGGAGAGCAGGGGAGCAGCGCGTCCCGACGGCACGCCGCGCGTCAGCAGCACCAGTCCTCCTTGCACTACCCCGAGCATGCCGAGCGTCATGACCAGCGGGGGGATGCGCAGCCAAGTGACGCCCAGGCCTGTGACCATCCCGATCAGGAAAGTCGCCCCGAGCACGATCACCAACGCGTGCGCGATGTTGGCATCGTTCTGCTGCATCAGGTTGCCGGCGAGGAACGCGGCGAAGGAAATGATCCCGCCCACCGACAGATCGATGCCCTCGCGTCCGCCCAGGATTACGAGATTCTGACCCGCGGCTACCACCCCGAGCAGGGCCGCGATCGTGAGCAGGGCGACGATCTGACGCGCGGAAGCGAACCCCGGCGAGAGCAGCTCGCCGCCGGCGAGCAGTATGAGGATCGCCACGACCGCGATGGCGAGCGGCCGTCTCAGCAGCTGAGCGAGCTTGCGCATCGCTTCAAGTCCCTTTTCCGCGCGCCATCACCACGCCGCCCGCGAGCGCCATCAAAATGATCACGCCCTGGATCAACCCCTGCCATTCGAACGGCAGCTGGGCGAAGAAGATCACATTGTTGATCAGACCGAGGATGAAAGCGCCCAGGATGCTGCCGGCCACACCGCCGACGCAGCCGCTCAATGCCGTGCCCCCGAGCACCACCGCGGTGACCGAGGACAGCGTGAGCGCACCGCCGATAAGCGGATCGCCGGATGCGGTTTCGCCCACCAAGGCCAGGCCCGCCAGCGATGCGAAGAGGCCGGAGATGACATAGGCGCCGATCCGTACGCGCGCGACCGGCACGCCGGTCTGGTAGGCAGCCTGTATGTTGCCGCCGGTTGCGCGCAACGCATGGTAGTAGGGCGTCCGCGCCATCAGCGCCGCGAATACCAACACCCCCGCGAGAATCCAGAGGACGGTAGGCACGCGCAAGAAGGCACCTGCGTAGGCCTCATAGATCGCCGGTGGAACCTGCTTGCCCGCCTCCGGGAGAACCCACAGCGCGACTCCGGAAAAGACGATCCCGGTAGCGAAGGTGGTCACGATCGGCTGAAAACGCAGGATGGCGACGCAGAAACCATTGAGCGCGCCGCACACCAGCCCCAGCGCCAGGCCGGTGCATAACGCCAGCGCGATGGACGCGCCGGTCCCACCCATGCCTTGGATGACCGATACGACCACGACATTGACCAGCGACACGATCGCACCCGCCGACAGATCGATGTCGGAGGCGAGCACCACATAGGTTTGCCCCGCCGCGACCAGGGCCATGGGCAAAAAGGCGGACACGTTGGACACCGCGACCCCGAAGCGCAGAAAAGTCGGCTGCAGGATCGCGTTGACGGTGCACAGCAGGAGAAACACCACAGCCGCCATGACCAACGGGCGCCGTGGCGCCGATCGATACAGACGCAAACCGACGCTGGTTGCTTCAGGCGCGGGCATCCGTGCGCCCCGTGGCATAGGCTGCGCGATACAAGGCGAAGCGGTTGCGATCCTCGCCGCTCAGCTCGGCGACGATGCGACCGCCATTGAACACCAGAACCCGGTCCGCGACGGTGAGCAGCTCCTCGTCGTCGGACGAATGGAACAGGATCGACCCGCCGTGGTCGCACAGCTCGGCCATGGTCGCGTAGAGATCGTCCTTGGTCTGGATGTCGATCCCCTTGGTCGGATCGTCCAGCAGCAGCACCGCGGGTCTCGTAGCCAACCAGCGTGCGATCACCACCTTTTGCTGGTTCCCGCCGCTCAGCTCCGACACGGTCGCATCGAGCGAGGAGAACTTGAGCTTCAGGCTCTCGACGATAGGCAGGATCTTGCTTTCCAGCCTGCGGCGCCAGACCGCGAGCAAGCGGTCACGCGCCAGCAAGGCAACCACCAGGTTCTCGAAGATCGGCCGGATCGCCAGCACGCCATAGCGTGCGCGGTCGCCGGAGATGTAGGCGACGGAACGCCGCATGACTGTCCGCGGGCTCTTGGGGACAAGCGGCTGGCCGCCTACGCGTAAGGTTCCACTGCGGATCGGCAAAGCGCCGAACAGCGCGCGCAGCAGCTCCGACTGGCCCTGGCCGTGCAGGCCTCCGAGGCCCAGGATCTCGCCGCGCCGGAGCTGCAACGAGACGCCCTCGAGCTTGTCCGAAGCCAAGTTCTCGACTTCGAGTGCCACTTCACGCGAGGGCGCGTGGCGGGCCTGCGAAGTTCGGCGTACCTGCGCCTCCCCGACCATCGCGGCCACCAACGCGTCTCGCGTCGTCTGGTGAGTTGCGCTCGTCAGTACCGTCATGCCGTTTCGCATGATGGTCACGCGATCGGCGATATCGAAGACTTCATCCATACGGTGAGTGATGAAGATGATGGAGCGACCTTCGGCTTTCAGCGCTCGAATGCGGGCGAACACCGCGTCTACCTGATTGCGGTCCAGCGCTGCGGTTGCTTCGTCGAAGATGACGATGCGAGGATGTGCCGCAAGAACCTTGAGGATTTCGACGATCTGGCACTGGTCCGCGGACAAATCGACAACCCGCGCATCCGGGTCGATTTCGCCACCGAGCACCGTGCGGAACTGCGCCAGCGCGGCCGAGGCTGCCGTGCGCAGCGCAGGATAATCGACCAGGCCATTGCGTCGCCGCGGTTCACGCCCGAGAAAGATGTTCTCGGCGACGCTCATCTGCGGGATCAGGCTCAGGTCCTGGTAGAAGACGCCGATACCGGCCGCCGCAGCCTCCCTTGGCCCGGCAAACGCCACCGGCCCACCGTCGAGCATCAGGCGTCCGGCATCGGCCGCGACCGCGCCGCCTATGATCTTGCACAGGGTGCTCTTGCCGCAGCCGTTCGAGCCGATGAGAGCGTGAACCTCACCCGCCTCGAGCGTGAACTGCGCGCCTGCGAGGGCGACCACGCCTCCGAACTGCTTGCGAACCCCGCTCGCCTCCAGGACAGGCATGTGCGCGGTGGGGCTACGGCGCTACTTTTTCT
>JBGPMS010000179.1:0-11205 GCA_041487115.1 Gammaproteobacteria bacterium | reverse complement strand
CCGTCGCGCGGAGCGCTCGGGACCGGCGGTGCCGGCGGCTCATTCGACAGATTGACGCGGAACCGTGCATTCAACCACTCGCTGTACAGCGTCCCGTCGAATGCGCGCACCCGCCAGAAATAGTTGGCATTGTCCGTAAGCTCGAGCGGCAGCTTCCAAGTGGTAGCGTCTGTCCCCTTCGCCACCTCGCCTTGCGCGATGAGGGTGCTCAACCCGGCGTCGGCGTAGACCTCGAAATAGTACTTCAGCGCGGTGTCGAGCGGATTGGTGCTCTGAATCGTCAGGATCGGCCGCAGCACCCGTACGTCGCTCGCGAGCGCAGGCGCAACGAGCGTTGGGATGTCCGGTCCGGTCGGCTTGGCCGGAGTCACGACGATCGCGGCGCTTTGCGAGGTGCTCAGCGTTCCATCGGAGGCCTGGTACGTCACGCTGTATTTGCCGGCCTGGCCGACGACCGGAGTCCAGTCGAATATCGCCTGCCCGGCGCCCCCATCGGTGAATTTTGCGCCGCTAGGCAGCGGTGCGGCAGACAGGATCACCTTGTCGCCGTTGGGATCGCTCGCCTCGACGAGGAAGGAGATCTGACTGCCCTCCTTGACCGTGCGGTCAGGGATGAACTGCATCGCCGGCGGCTTCGGCCCGTTGTCGGGCTCCTTCATCACGACGTTGTAGCGGCCCGTCGTGTTGGCGTCGAAGAAGCTGATGAAGTATTGCCATGGTCCGGAACCCGTGCGGGACTTCGAGAGCCAGACGTTGTCCGCCGCCATGATCTTCCCGTCGGAGCGCACCACCGGACCGACGACCTTGGTGCCCTGATAGGGGTCGGACAGCTTGACGTAGAAGAAGCCGGCGGTGGGCGGAGCAGAGAGCGCCAGAGTCACATTGCTGGTCGCTGCCGTGCCGCCGGTCAGACGAGCGGCGGCGCTCTGATCGGTGACCAGCGTGTCGATGGTGTCGCTCTCGTAGACGCGCACAGCGTCGCCATCCTTGGCCAGAAAATCGCGCACGTTGTCGCGGCCTGGCAGGTCGACTCGGACATCCTTGATCAGCGCGTGAGTAGTGAGCTTGTCGATGAGCGAGGTCACGGCGCCGCCCAATTCGTCGGAGTGAGTGTAGCTGGCGGTGAAGTCCACGAAGCTCCCCGACAACGTGGCGATCATGTTCCAACGCCCGGTGCTGGCTTTGCTCGGATCGATCTGGCCGAAATCGATCAGCAGGCTGTTGGTCGCGGGCTGGTCGTTCACGAAGCTGCCGAGGATCAGAAAGTTGACCAGCAGTCCCTGCTTGTTGTCGACGATCTTGGGTTGGGCGGATTCGATCTTGACGCTCTTGGCGGGGGCGTAACCGGAGTTCTTGATGCGCACACCCAGTGTGAAAGGCACCGGCGGCTCGATCGCCGCGGTGAACGGATCGTCGCCGTAGACGTCCGACGTGAGGAAGTAGTCCAGCGCGAGCTTCGGCAACGGCCGCACGTAGATCGAGTCGGGCGTGACGGCCACGGTCTTCTGTTCGCCCCCGAGCGTGTAGCGCAGCGAGGCCCCGACGAGATACAGTTTTCCAAGCGGCGTCGTGCCGCCCGCTCCTGGAGCGGGGATGATGAGCCAGTGGACATCCGCGGTTGTCGCCGGTGCAACCGTGCCCGTGCCGCCGACGTTGTTGATCCCGCTCATAGAATTGACGCGGATGAAAAACAGCGCCGTTGTGTCGTTGGGGTCGGAGGTGGCCCGGACCGGCGTACCCGCATCATCCGCGAACGTCACCGTCACGCCGACGTTCTCGAGTGCGTTGGTGTCGAGCCCGTTGACGATCTGCATCTCGGCGTCAAAGGCCTGCCGCTCGAACGTGAGCTCTTGCTTGATCTCGATCTTGACGCGGGCGCAGATGGAGTCTTGGGCGTGTGCGTGCAAAGCGAGCGCAAGGAGCACGGCCCCAGCAGCGAAGCTGATGAGCTGGTTGAATCGAACGGACAGCGGTACGGATCTCGTCTTCATGATCATTCGCAACCGAAGGCCATCGCTATTGTCCGAGCCCGAGACAATGGGACGAAACTGTCGCCCACTCCTCGAACGTTGACGCGCCTGATGAATGCTGCGTTCACGATGTCCGCTGCCCGCCGCCGTCAGGATCGGCTTGTTTGCGCTCCCAGTAGCTGTCCAGCGCCTCACGACCCGGGTTTGGAGGGTCATCCACCTCCCAGCCCTCGGAAGTCCACTCATCGTCCAGGAGGTGAAGAACATCGACTACTACTTTTCGTTGTTCCGAGGTTAGACCGGCGACGGTAGCGCCGAAGCGCTGTTCGTAGGGCGACCCGGCTCCTGGATAGGTCAACGCTTGGAACACGTAGGCGGCTGCATCCTGGCCCACCTCTCTGTCGGCATCGAGACAGAGCAGCAAGAATGCGGGCAGGTAGTAGTGAAAAGCGGCAGGAGAGAGAAAATTCAAAATTGCCCGATAGTCTCCGACGTACTCGTTGAGCAGCGCATCCGGGGTCAAGGCCCTCCAATCTTTGCCTCGCAGGAACGCTACGACCTGCCTTGCTTCACCCGAAGCAGGGTTGGAGCGCGCAAGATCCGTGTCTGCGGGGCGCGGTACGCGCGCAAATTCCCGTTCGATGTCTTGCTGCAATTGCGAGCCTTTCGAACTAAAGGAGTCCATGAGCGAGTTCGCCGTGATCTAGGGGCAGGGCGGACATTTCTTCTTCCGCATGAAGTACAGGCAGTTGTCCAGCGCCTTCCTGGCCTCGTCGGCGGCCTTTCGATGATCATCATCTCCGCCTCCATAGCAAACGTTGTTGACCGTATCGCGTGCGTCGGCACACTGCTTCGAACGATCATAGTTGTCTCGCAGCGTGTCGCAATCCTGGTTTCCTTTGCATGCCCTGGGCCGCCCTTTACACGCGGCGTTCACCGCATCCTGTAGCGCAGCGTGCTGCTCTTCGGTGCAGTCTCCGGGATCGGCTCGGTCCTTTGTGGCGCTGTCCGGGTGTGTTATGTACCAGATAGCTGCGGCGCCGATGGCAGCGCCGACTATTCCCCCGACCACCGCTCCGATCGCAGTTCCTCCGCCGGGCTCGATCGCGGTGCCGATTTCAGCGCCGATCAGAGCACCCTCTTCGGCTGTCTCCACCACCACGGGTGCCGCGAGAAACTCTCCTTTCGGATCGACGGAATTGGTCGGATTGTGTTCCACGTAGGCATAAAGATTCGGCCCGGCTTTGAGCCCGATCGGATCAGACGAGAGGTAGCCGCCAGTGGCCGGGTCGTAGTACCTCCGAAAGTTGTAGTGCAACCCGGTTTCGCCATCGAAATATTGGCCAGCGAAGCGGAGGTTGTTGCCAACAGTGCTGAAACCCGCGACGTCAGCTTTGCCGAACGGATCGTATTCTGCCTTCCACACGACCGCGCCCGACTTGTCCGTCAATCGCAGGGGCGTTCCGAGGTGGTCGTTCTGAAAGAAGAAGTAACCGGCTCCTCTCTTGAGGAAAAGCGGATTGGTGCCCCACGTGGTGCTCGGTTGCCATCCATAGGCGACGATCTCTTCGCCGAGCTCGTTGTACTCGCCGAGCAGGCCTTCACTCCCATACACGTAGAAGGTGAGCGAAGACCCGGTCCGCTTCCAGATCCGGCGATCGAAGGGGTCATAGCCGTACTCTGCGATGGCGCTGCCGTCAGCCGTCTGAACGCGGGTTAGACGATTCAGGACATCGTACGTATACGCTCGCCCCGCGCCGGTCGATGTGTCCGAGGCGCGATTGCCGTTGGCGTCGTACGCATAGCCGACCCCGGGCTGCTGCAAAAGCTGACCGTTCTCGTCATAGATCCAGTCTCCTGGATTGAGACTGTCCCCTACGCGGTTGGCGATGCTGTCGAGCGCGAACGTTTGCTCGGCGCCTGCGGGCCGCTGCACACTGACAAGGTGCTTCTCTGCGTCGTAGCCGTATTGCGTGCGGCTTTGGTCTATGGTCCTCCCGACTAATTGCTCCAGGCTATCGAACTCGTCGGCGAGACTGAAAACTGGCGAGCCACTGGCGGTGGTAACCTGGAGCGATTCCAGGTTGAGGTATGCATCGTAGCTGCGGTGCTGTGTGACCCCGCCCGGAAACGTGATGGTCTTGGGCGCGTACCAGAGGCGATCGCCGACCACGACGGAGCCTGCGTCCGACACTGTGACCGAGCTCAGATGATTGCCGGCACTGTAAGCGTAGCTGACGGTCGTACCGGACGGATAGGTCACGGACTTCTTGCGCCCATTTGGCAGATAAGCATGACGAGAGACCAGCGTGAGCGAGCCGAACGTCAGGCTTTCGCTCACTCTTCGATTCACGTCGTCGTAGCCGATCGTCGCACTCGACGATCCGTCGTCCCATCCGGTGAGGTTTCCTGCGGCGTCGTACTGGTAGGTTATGGTTTTCTGCGCCGGCTGGTTTTCGCCTGCATAGTGAGTCTCTGACACTCGCTGACCGGCGTCATCGTAGACGTAGGAAATACGCTGTCCGCGCGGGTCGGAGATCTCCAGGAGGTTGCCGGCGTCGTCGTACCGGTACTTGATCGTTCCGCCATCGGGTCGGGCCTCCTGGATCAACCTGTCGGCACGGTCATACAGGAGCTTGTGGCGATTGCCCAAAGCATCCACCACCGACACGAGACGTCCGCGCTGACTGTAGGCGAACTGCGTGACGCCACCCAGCCTGTCCGTTATCGCAGCGACTCGATCGAGCGGGTCATGCCCGAACTGCATTTTGTTTCCCTTCGGATCGATGCGCCCCAGCTGATTGCCCTTGGCGTCGAAAAGGAAGCTCGCAGCGCGCACGCCGGAATCGAACTGATCGTTGATCGATACGGTTCGTCCCCGCGCGTTGTACGTCAGCCGTCTCTGGATCAAAGGGAATACGATCCGCGTTGGCCGGGTCGCCGCAGTCTGTGCGGAATCCTCGCTGGAATATTGCAGGCCTATCGAATTACCATCCGAGTCCGTCAACGCGATCATGCGGCCGAACAAGTCGTATTGCATCGCGACCGTTGAGCCATTTTCGTCGCGACGAGCGGTCAGTCGTCCTGAACCGTCGTACTCGGCCTGCTGGATGTTGCCCAACGCATCCGTTGTCTTGATGCGCCGGTTCGAGGCATCGTAGGCATAGGCGGTCGTCTTACCCGCCGGGCTCGACACCTCGAGCAGATTTCCAACCTTGTCGTACCGGTACTGCGTCGTTCGACCCAGCGGATCGACTTTCGCAGTCAAATGTCCAGCCGCGTCATAGCTGTTTGCCCACACCTTGCCTCTCCCGTCGGTGTAGACGATCGCATTGCCGATGGCATCGTAGGTGAAGGCCGAGACGCCTGATTCCGGGTCCGTTACCGTGATCCGATTCCCGTAGCTGTCGTACGTGTAGCTGACGACCGCATCGGCCAGGTCGCTGTCGCCTCTGCGCGCAACGGAGATGATGTTCCCGTAAGCGTCGTAGGCGAAGTCGGTGGTTTGGGCTGCAGAGGTGTCCGCCGCGTCGATCTGCCGGACCAGGTTCCCTTTGGCGTCGTATTCGAATCGCGCGGCATGACCGTTCGGGTCGACGTACTTGGTGATATTCGAATACGTAGGGTCGTACTCCCACGCTTCGGCTGAGCCGTCGGCGTAGACGCGCCTGGTCAAGTTTCCCCATTCGTCGACCTGATCCTGGGTTTGCTGCCCTGTCTCGTCCGTGGTCGTACGGGCGCCGGTATCGAGAAGGAGCGTGTACGTCTGCACGCCGTTGACGGCTACTCGAATCAGCAAGCCCTGAGAGTCGTACCAGTCCTCGTCGACGCTCTGATCGGGATGGGTCGTCCGAATATAGTACTGCTTCTTTCCGGAATCATAGTCGTAGAGATACTGAGTGGAGGTTCCGTCCGCATTGGTCGCGTTGCTCACGCGACCATTGGCTGAGTAGGTCAGGGCGCGCGTTCTGTTCTCCGGATCTGTGCTCGTGAGCAGTCGCCCGGCGGAGTCATAGGTGTATTTCCACGTGTTGCCGAGGACATCGACTACCTCGGATAGATTGGCGCCGGAGTACCGGTACTGCACCTTGCGGCCACTGTAGTCGCGTACGGTTGCCACCTGCGTTCCCGTGTACTCGTAGCGGAGGATCTCAGTGCCAAAATGATCCAGAACGGCACTGAGCCGACCAGGACTGTCGTACTTGAACGTGACCTTCACATTGTTCCGATCGCCGTACGCTGTGATCTGCCCGGACCCCTCGTATGTAATCCAATTTCCCCGGCGGTCCTCCCATCGATAGCCCTCGCTCGTCGACCGGATCGTGTTGTTGCTGTCGAATATATAGACGCCCTGACTCGCGCGTTTGTAGTCCGCCCCGATCCTCGTGATGACGCGAACCGACGCGTCCAGGGTGTCGTACGAAAACGTGAGGGCTGCCCACTCGGGATTGAAGTACCAGTGATTGCGAGTCCACGTCCGGGATATTCGGAGTTGACCTCCGAGAACCTTCACTCTGAGATCTTCGCTTCGATCGAAATAGTCTCCGTCGGGCAAGCGAACTTCAGCGCGCGCTGCCGAGATGGTGGTCGCTCCCAAGCCAAACGCCAGCACAAAGGCGCGCAGGACACGCCGGTACCTATCTGCGCGGTCCGTCGTCATGGTCGATCGCCTCGCCACAGCCGCCTCATGCCACACCACCGGTGCTAGAAGTTCGAATTGTCTCCGCCATAGCCACCCCCACCGTCGCCGCCACCTCCAGAACCGCCGCCTCCGCCCCCGCCGTTTCCGCCGCCGCCAGCTCCCCCACCTCCTCCCGACGCCGGGCAGCACTTGCCGTTGCAAGGCGGAATGCACGCCGCACCTGGAACCGAGGTGTACGAGGGCCCGCCGCCGCCGAAGCCACCGCCGCCGCCACCACCGCCGCCGCCTCCACCTCCGCCGATGAACGTGCTGAACCCCCCACCGCCACCGCAGCTTCCGCCAGCGGCGTAGTACCAGTTGGTGCTGGTCGATCCGCTCGATCCGTCTCCGTTCGCGCAGACGAAGGTGTAGGTCACCGGCAGGACCGCGCTGTATGCGAAGCACCCGCCACCGGTGTTCGCTCCGCCTGGATCGAAAGACTGCAGCGCAGTGGCGCGGTACGGAATGGTCACGCGCTGCTTGGCCTCGAGCGCTGGCGGGATCGCGCGCAGGAACTCGTAGCGGATGTACGCGTCGCTTCCTGGCAGCTGACCGTTTACGGTGTCGGCTCGGACAAGGCCGTAGTTGGTCAACGTGAGCTCGCCGTAGAACACGTCGCCCTTCTTGAGATTGGGCAGGTTCACCGAGGACGGCTCGAGCAGCACGACCGGCGCCGGGACGTTCGTCTCGAAGGTGGCCGTCAGCGTGATCTCGTAGCGATCCTGGATGGTCGTCTCACGTACGTTCCAGCTCACGCTGACGACGTTGAAGTCGAGGAAGATGCCCTGCGTTGCCGTGAGTCCAGGCTTGATCGCGAAACGGCCCGTCGCGTCCTGATGGTTTGGCGCCGAGGCCCGATAGCGATAGTTGCCGGCCGGCAGGCTGGTGAAGTAGGCCTCGCCCTGCGCATCGGTCGAGAGGGTTTGATCGACGCTCAGCACGCCTTCGTTCTGAACGTGGATGCTGGCGCCTGCCACACCGGGAATGCGTTTGCCATCCTTGTCCAAGGTCGCGGTGAAGATGTCGGCTGCCTTGAACAGCACGTTGCCGATACCGCTCTGTGTGACGGAGACGAAGATGTTGAGATCGCCCGCCGGCACGTTGCTTCCCGTGACATGCAGCTTGAACGTGTAGATGCCTTCGGCGATCGCGGATGTCGGAGTGAACGCGATGTCCACCGTCTTCGGCGAACCGAGGTCGAGCGTCCCGAGATCGCCGCCGGACACGAGCGAGACCCATGCAGGCGCCGCGCTCCCGTCGCTCTTCAGTAGAGTTACCTGGATGCCAGTCGCAGGCGCCAGTCCCTTGTTCTCGATCGTGACCTGTTCGGTGACGCTCGAGCCCTGCGACACGCCGGTTTCCACGAAGCTCGGCGTGGGGAATAGCGCTGGCTTGGCGTCGGAGAATTGATAGTCGACGCGCACTGTGCCGATCGGGTCGCTGCCGTGCTCGTCCGACAGCACCTTGAGGATCAGGGTCCCGGTATCGGTCGACGTGTTGTCGCCCGCGATGGTAAGATTGAGCGGCTTGCTTTGTCCGGAGGTCAGTGAAATCGAATCGCCCAACGTAACCAGCACGCCGCGAGCGAGGCTGCCGGTCGGTTGATACTGTGGCGCATAGATCAACCGGACATTGCTGGCCACCGCGCCGTCCCCAGCGCTGGCGGTCAGGCTGATGGGTTGCGCGTAGTTGCGCGGATTGCGCAGCGTTAAGCGATCGGGACCGATCGTGACTCGGCTGATGATGAACTGCCCCTGACGCGGCCGCTCGACGAGCGAGGGGTGGACGGCGCAGACGTCGAAGATGCCGGCGTCCGCGGTTTCGGGTGTGAACGTGTAGGCGAAGCTTCCGCTGGCATCGCTGAAGACGTCGAAGACGCGCTCGAAGCCGCTCACGCGCAGCACGAGCTTCAGGTTGGCGGACGCCAGCGGGTTGCCGGTGCGCCGATCGATCGCCTTGCCGCTGATGATGACGTTCTGGTCACCGAAGGAGATGGCCGGCGTGATACTCGTGATCGTCCCGTAGTACGCGGTGTCCACGAGCTGCGCATCCTGCCGCCCCTGCGTCCCCTGAATGTCTACTTCTTCCGGTTGTCCCAAACGGTAGTGGAGCTGGTCAACCTCGAGCAGCACGGTCACTGCGGTCGGAGCGGAGGAGGGAATCGGCACATCCACCGGATCCGAAGCGAACGTGGTGCCTGCGGCGACGCGCGCGACGGTGCGTCCGTTTGGCAGCGTGATTACATTGCCGGTCGCTTGCTTGAACGGTTGCATCCCCAGCACATTGCCGTCGCTGTCCAACAATTTGATGCGCAGCTCGCTCGAGGGCGCATTGCCTGTGCTCTCCGCTGTGACGATTTCAGTCTCGACCGCGCTGGAGTTGGTGAGCGTGAAGCGGACTTTGCCGGCGCCGCCGCGCGTCATGGATTCGGTCTGCACGGCGAGCGCCAGCGCGCTGTCGGAAACCTGGATGTCGGCTGCGCGGATGATGCTGACCTGCTCGCCCTCGTTGGGCGAGTACTCGAGCGACGTCGAAAGCGTGCTGACGGACGCGAGGTCGGCATAGCCGCCGACGACGACGGGTATCGACTTCGACTCTCCTTGCGCCAGAGTGAACGGCTCGGACAGGTGATCGTGCTGGCCCGCGCGGACGCGCAGAGTGAGGCCCGCCAGCGCGGTGGCCCCGGAGTTGGTAAGCGTGTATTGAAGTTGGTTCAGGATGCCGCGCTGGACCGTGCTTCCGGGGGCGAGCTTGACGACGACCTTCGGCAGGACGATCGAGCGGCCCATCTGCGCGCCCTGAGGGTCGACCGCCACTACGGTGTAACGGCGCTCATCACCCGTGTACCCGCTATCCGTGAACGTGAGCGCGGACAGTAACCCCGAATTCAGCTTGGTGGGTGCGCTGTCCGGACCCAGGTAGACGTCGTAGCCTGCGACGGCCGTCTGAGGCGCAGCCCAGCTCAGCACGGGCGGCGCATCGCCGGACTGGACGACCTTGAGCGTGCGGACGGGCAGCAGCGCGAAGTTGAGATAGGCGGTGTTCGAGACCGGCGATTCGTTGCCCGCGGCATCTAGCGCCGTTACCACGTAACCGTGTTCCTCGAGCGAGGGCGCCGCGTCGAGATAGGCAGGCAGCTTGACGCCGGTCTTGATCGGCGTCAGCCCCGCCGTCGACGTGATATTCGCCGAGTTGGAGCGATAGACGTTGTACGTCGCTACGTCGGCGGCGTTCGGCGGCAGCCATGCGGCCTGGACGCCCGGGCCACTCAGCGCCAGCGCGAGGCTGCGAGGTGCATCGGGCGCGGTGGCGTCGGCGATGGCCTCCACGGTCGTGCTTTGAACGCTCAGTGCTTCCTCGCCGTTCGCGACGCGAACGCTGGCGACTGCATACCGGTGCAGGCCATCGGTCGAAGTGGCGTCGGCGTAGTCGGTGCCGCTCGCCCGCTGATACGCACTCAACGTCTGCTCGCCGGGCGCCTGCCGGTAGATCTGATATGCCGATGCGTCTTCTGCAGCGTTCCAGTTGAGCTTGACCTTGCCGCCGGGCAAAGCCTTCGCAGTGACGTTGACCGGAACGCCTCCGGGCGGCAGTGCCCCCTGATAGATCTGGAACCGGTTGTCGGCCAGGATCGTCGTGGAGGTGTTGTCCAGGTCGTCGAATCCGCGGTAGGCGAACTGCAGGAGCTCCACCTGGCTCTGGCCTGCATCCGCAGGCAGCGTGAACACAGCGCGGTAGGTGAGCGCGCCGGTTTGCGTGATGCCCGCCAGCGCGACCGACGTACGGCCGGGCTTGGACAGGAGGTAGCTCAGTTCCGGCAGCGCTCCCGGTTTCATCGCTTCGCTCAGCGCAAGATCGGCCGCGATGGCGACTGGGTGAGCGACGTCGTTCTTGATCGGACTGCGCGGCGCAATCGAGATCGAGGCGAGCGATGGTCCCTTCGCGTCGATGATCAGGCTCGCACCGGAGCCGATGTCCGTGCCGCGGTTGCCGACGGCATCGCGCGCCGAGAACACCGCGTACGCGGTGCCCGACGGCGTCGTCTCGGTGATGTCGAAGCCGCCGCTGTACTCCGTGTCCGACACGCGCGTGAGGTCCACGGCAATCGGTGTGCCGTTCGCCGGCCCGATGCTCAAGAACGGCGTCGCGAGCAGCGCCTCGCTCACCCGCAGACTGACGTTGACGTGTCCGCGTGCGATCCGGCCGGTGGCCGCATCGAATCGGCCCGTCGGCGCGTACTGGATGGACACCGCCTTCGGCGGCGTGTTGTCGGACAGGGCCGAGGCCTGATTGGACGGATCGCTCTCGGCGCCGACCGCGCTGACCGCCGAGATGCGGTAGAAGTACACGCCGTCCACGGCAGGCAGATCGTCGAAAATGGTCCCGGTCACCGGATTGGCGTTGACCCGCTCAGCTTGGCCCAGGGTGGTGAATTGCGCCGCAGCGCGATAGACGTTGAAGGTGGTGCCGGCGACGCTGGCGCCATTCAGCCAGGTCAGGCGGATGCGCCCGCTGGGCTGGGAGGATGCGCTCAAGCCGGTCGGCGCCGCGGGG
>JBGPMS010000178.1:0-11253 GCA_041487115.1 Gammaproteobacteria bacterium | reverse complement strand
TTATTTCGAAGCTCACCATCTGCCGCCCGATTGGCCAACGTTTCTCGAGGATTTTCAGCGCCATTGGCCCACCGATGAAGACAATACCTATGTCGATTTCGTCCGCGACGGCCTGCGCGGCAGTGGTGCTGACCGTGCCGGCAATGCCCGCTGGCGGCGCTTGACGGAAGAACGGGCCGGCTCGGCCAAGTCGGTCTTTCACTTCGATGTGCAAGGGTCGGTCGCAAAGTCCACGCACGCCGGGATACCATGGCTGCGCACCCTGCGCCGGCAGCTGGGTGAGCGGGTGCACTTCTGGCCTTTCGACGGCTGGCAGATCCCGGCACGCAGGTCGACCGTGGCGGAGGTCTACCCCGCTCTCTGGAAACACGCCTTGGCAGCCGAGGGGCGTAACGCCGACCAGCATGATGCCTATTCGGTCGCCGCGTGGTTGCGCCGCGCCGATCTTGACGGCCAGCTTGCAAAGTTTCTCAGCCCTTCCTTGACGCCGTAAGAGCGTACCGTAGCCGAAGTCGAAGGCTGGATTCTAGGGGTTGCGTGATGGCGATTGAGAACCACATCCAAAAGCCTCCCCAATGGTTATCTCTAGCGTTACTTTTACGGTCGACCCGACCAAGCCCGCAAGAGGGGAGATGACTTCATCGGCGATCCTTCCCGCATCGCGTCCCACGCGAGCGGAGTCGAGTACCACTGTTCCGTAGAACCGCTTTGGCCTTTGCGATTCGACGGGGTTCGGGACCCCGCGCTACTTTGCGGTCCCGCTCGCGCTCACTGCCCGCCGCACCATCTGCGCCACGGCTTCCGACGTATTGATCGGCCTAAGGCGCACATCGCGATGCGCGGCGGCAAACACGCGGAACAGCTCGTCCGCGAACGCCTGTCCGATCTCGGCCACGCCGTCGAAGTCGAGCACGACCTCCTTGAAGCGCTCGAACCGTTGTGCGACGCGCTTGGCCTGAGAGCGAGACACGAGCTTCTCACCCTCGTGCTGCGCGAGCCGTACCGGGACGACGGTTTTGTCGAACGTGTACTCCTCGGAATCGGCGAAGGCATCGAACACCGACTTCAACGTCCGAGCGCTGTCATTGTCCAGGCGCATCGACACGCGCGTACCTGCGATTTCGGCCGACCGGTCATCGAGCACATCCCGTGCGCCGCGATAGTGACGAAAATGTAGACGCCCTGCGTGGATGTCGAACCCGTCCATAACGCGCGAGGTAAAGAAGATTCCCTCACCCGAATGTTGCTCGGGTGCAGTGGTTAGCTTCCCCTTGGCCAGTTCGAGTATCGCTTCCCGTGGATCGAAGAGGTTCAGTGCGCGCTGAATCTTCAGGAAGATCCCTTCGCCATCGTCCGCGACATACACGTCTGTGAAAAGCGCGTTGCGCATCAGCGCCACTTGCACCTCGGCCGAGCCCGAGTGGTCGATCGCGTTGTTGACCATCTCCGTCACGCCGTAGTGCCAGATGTCGCGGACGTTCTCCGGCAGATCGGCCAGCAAGGGCAGAAAATCCCTCCGCCAGACCAGATCTTCCTGGAGCCCTTCGCGCGGGTAGGCGTGGTTCGCCTCCGCGAGCAGCTTGAGTCGATAAACGCGAGCGCGCGTGCTCCCCTCGGCCTCGATCAACCCGTCTTTGATGAGCGCCTGCATGTAGCCGTTGGCGACCTGTCGCGAGAGCCCGAACTCGGAAGCCACGAGAGCGCCGACGCGATGACCGTTGTCGGCCACCAACTGCAGCGCTCGCTTCCGGATGGTTTCTTTGTCAAGCCTCATCCGATCCATTGTAATGGAATGGTGAGTTTTATTGACAACGAGGAGACGCAACTTTGTCAGGAAGTCGGTTCGGCGGCGAGCGGTCCTTACGTGTCGGAGAAAAGGTCCCTCACTGGCGCCGCACTCTTGCCTTCCTGGGCTAGACGAAGAATCTCCGGCCAGCTCTGAACCAGTGCGTTGTAGGCGAGCGCGTCCTGTGCGCGCTTTTTCCGCTCGCAAAGCGTGTAAAGCCGGTAGGCCAACTCGCGCGCGGTTTCGGACTTGGCACCTCGAGAGCTGCTCAGCGGTGCCGTACTCGCCTACGTCGAATCCGACCTGCTCGAACCACATGATCACCCGCGCGGCAATCAACAGGTCATGGCAGGGAACAGCGCACTCGCCTATAGGACGTTCCTGTACCTTGCAATAAGCTGCTATAGTTAGCATAATTACATCGATTACATCAATTGAGGTATTCCACATGATCAAAGAGAGCACCGCCATGACGGTGCGCCAGAACCTCGGGGAGTTGCTCAACGAGGTGCAATACCGGCGCGACCGGATACTCATCACCAAGGCCGGAAAGCCGGTTGCAGCACTGATCGATATCGAGACCTTCGACAAGATTCGCAAGCTGGACGAGGAATTCGACCGTCTTCGCGACGAACTCGCCAAAGCCTTTGAGCGCGTTCCCGAAGCCGACGGCACTAAATTGCTCGATGACGCCATAAGAGCCGCCAGGAAGAAGAAAGCCGGCCGCCGATGAGGGCAGTGCTGGACACGAACGTCTTGCTGTCCGGCTTGATGTATCCGTCCAGCGTCCCAGGACGGATCGTGGAAGCATGGGTCATCGGGCGCTTCGATCTCGTAATGTCGTACGCGCAACTGGCCGAGATCTCCCGGACGTTGAGCTATCCCAAGATCCGAAAGATCACACAGTGGGACGACGCGAAGATCGAGGCTTTCCTCAGACAACTGCTCTTGCGGACTGAATTGGTGGAGACCCAGGACACGGCAGTGGAAGTGGTCGCCGATCCTACGGACACTCCTATCCTGGCGTCACTTGTCGTTTCAGGAGCCGAGGCGCTGGTTACCGGCGACAACGATCTCCTCGCATTGAGAGAGAAGTACCCGATCGTGACGCCCGCAGAGTTCGCGTCTCGCTTCAGCTGAGCCGGGCATGAGGACGACCGCGTCAAAGTCGTGACTACGTGGAGCTGGACGACGAATCGGAGAGTACGTTCGTCGATTCCGAGCGGGGCGGTCCTGTCGACGTCGCTCGAGCTGTCCTCCACAGAAACTGGATCAGGCGACCGCCGCTACAAATGAATACTCGTGATGCAGCCCGCCCAAGACCGACTCGGCGAGCACGGCAACACCCTCGCCGAGATAATGCTGGGATTTCTGGTGCTGGGCCGACGCTGGCATTGTCGGTGGATCCGGAACACCGGGCCCGAGCGACATGTGTGGGCGCCCTTGGTTGTAGTGGCCAACCCACAATTTTAGAATCAACCGCAGGTGCGACTCGGAGAGTGGAATGAGCCAGTCCAAGCACTCGCGGCGAATCGTGCCGATCACTCGCTCGCAGATCGCATTGGCCTTGGGACTTTGGAGCGGTGACTTTAGAACCGTCATGCCCAGGCTGGCGATTGACTCATCCAGGCTCTTCGCGAAGATGTTGTCGTGGTCGTGAATCAGGTATCGGTAGCCAGCCTCATAGCCAACTACCTCGCGCAACTGCTGCAGCGTCCAAGCCGATGTTGGATGCTCGGTTACATTGAAGTGCACCAGTCGACGCGAGCTGTGATGGATCGCCACAAATACGTGGAGCATGCGAAATGTCGCCGTGACGGCCACGAAGAAGTCACACGCGACAACGGCTTCGGCGTGGTTTCTGAGAAACGTCGACCAGCGCTGATCGCCACGTGGGCAACCCGCTGGCCGCTTGGGCATGTACTTGCGCACTGTTCGCGGCGAGACCCGCACCCCGAGCTCGAGTAGCAGCTCATTGGCGATCCGCTCTTCACCCCACGACCGGTTCTCCGTTGCCATGCGCCGAATCAACTGGCGCAGCTCCAGTGGAATCGGCGGGCGTCCCGGCCGACACTTCAAGCGCCACAGTAGTCGCCACCCTGCTCGATGCCAGCGGATCAGCGTCTCAGGCCGCACGACTACAAGCGCGTCACGCCAATCAAACAGCCTGGAGAGGAAGACCAGACTCATCCGAGTCGCGGCATCGATACGTCGGGGCTTAATGGCCCTCTCTTTGTAGAGTGCCAGCTGACGGCGCAGGAAGAGGTTCTCTGCTTCCAGCGAGCGTCTCCGTCTGACCGATAGCAGAAGCAACCGGAGGAGGTCCGCCAACAACCGGAACAAGATATAGGCAACGGCGATCACGTCCTGATGATGCCATAGCCAGATACAGGTCGGTCAATCCGCCTCTGATTGAATTATTGCGGAGCACAATTCGGTCTGCTGGGCGAATGCGTGGCCGCTTGATGGATCGCTGATAGACGGCCAGCTGATGTCTCAGCGCAAGGACTTCCACCTGCAGCGTCAGGCGGGACGTAAACAGGGTGCGCACAAAGACCAAGAGCGCGCAAAGAGCAGGCCACATGAACTGAGCCTCCAGCCGAGTCCACTAGGACCCATCGCTCCACCTTGTAATGCGGATCGCCGAAAGTCAAGAATATCAACCACTACGAGTTTTCGGGAAGGACAGGGTCAGAAAACTAATGTTTTCCCGGTTCTTGCTCTGTTTGATCCAGATCAAAGAAATCTTGGGGCAGACGCGCTATTCATGTGTGGCTGCCCAGTAACGGTCTATGCGCCTGCTGTTGATCAACCCGCGTTTCCCGGAGAGCTTGTGGAGCTTCAGGTGGGCGATCGAGGAGGTCCTCGTCGACACCCGCGCCCTGAACCCGCCGCTAGAACTGGCCACGCTGGCGGCATTGTGCCCGCCGCATTGGGACGCCAGGATCGTGCACGAGAACGTGGAGCCTTTGCCGCTCGAGCCCGAGGCCGATCTGATCGGCATCTGCGGCATGGGCGTGCAGTTCGCGCGCCAGAAGCTGCTGCTCGGCTATTACCGCAGCCGCGGCTACTTCGTGGTGGCGGGCGGAAGCTATGCATCGCTCTGCCCGGAGAAGTACTCGACGGCGGCCCACACCGTGGTCGCCGGTGAATCGGAGTACATCTGGCCGCAGTTCTGCGCCGACTTCGAGCGCGGCGCAGCGAAGGCGCTGTACCGCGAGGCAGGTACCGTAGAGCTGACCGACTCGCCCACGCCGCGCTTCGACCTGCTCAAGCTGGACCGCTACAACAACGCCACGCTGCAATTTTCCCGCGGCTGCCCGTACCGCTGCGATTTCTGCGACATCATCGTGATGTTCGGCCGCAAGCCGCGCTGCAAGAGCCCCAAGCAGGCCGAGCGCGAGCTGGACGCGCTGCGTCGGCTCGGCGCGCGCAACGTCTTCTTCGTCGACGACAATCTGATCGGCAACCGGCCGTTCGCCAAACGGCTGCTGCGCACGCTCCCAGTGCGCGCACCATCCTGCTTCCCGCTGGTGATCGCCGACTGGATCACCGGGCTCGCCATGCGCCACTACGTGGAGCGGCGCTTCGCCGGCGCCGCGGCGGACGCGAGCACGCTGGAGCGCTGCGTCACTGCGGTGCGCCGCGCGATCGCTCGCGACCTGGCGGCCGGCAGGGTCACGCTGTCGTTCGTTCACGCGTTAAGACCCGATCTCGCCGTGACGCTCAACGGGCTGCTCGAACGCCGCTTCTTCAAGCGCGCGGGACCTGAGCTGGAGCGCCTGCTTGCGCGCACCCACGCGGGCGTCACGCTGCGTATCGAGGGGTTTCACGCGCAGCAGCGTGAGCACTTCAATCGACTGCTGCGGCGTCTGGCCCGATACGGCGACCGCGTATCGGTCGTGATCGACGCGAAGCTGCGCGCGCTGCTGCCCGTGGATTCGTCCATCTTCAACTTGGTGTTGCCGGCGTCTGGGGAGTAAATGCGCAAGATCTCAAGGTTTGACTGTCTGATAAGACGTGCAGCTGAAGCTCTCTATTAGGCCGCTCGGCTGCGTGAAGGGGGGAAGCGAAGTGAACAAGCACAATGGCGCACGGCGCAACGCCGCGCGTTTGATCTTTGGCGTCCTTTGCGGGCTGAGTGCAGCAGCGACAGCCCAGGAACAGCAGAAGGAGGCGGAGGAAACCACCGCCCAGCAGGGGCTCAGGCTGGAGCCGGTGGTGGTCACCGCCACCCGGATCGAACAGCTGAGCTTCGATCTCCCGGTCGCGATCGATAGCATCAGCACCGAGCAGATCCAAGATACGGGAAAACCGGGCGTGAACATTTCCGAGCAGCTCAACCGGGTACCGGGGACCGTGGTCCAGAACCGCGAGAGTTACGCCCAGGAGCAGCAGATCACGATAAGAGGATTTGGCGCGCGCTCGCAGTTCGGTACGCGTGGCATCAAGCTCCTCGCCGATGGTATCCCCGCGAGCACCCCGGACGGTCAAGGCAGTCCCGGCCTGTTCGATCTCGACTCGGCGAAGAGCATCGAGGTCTTGCGCGGGCCGTTCTCGGCGCTCTACGGCAACCATTCCGGCGGGGTCGTGCAGATCTTCACCGAGGACGGCCCGCCCGTCCCTACGCTGAGCGGCGGCATGTCGGCGGGCGGCTGGGGTAGCTGGAAGGCAAGGCTGAAGTTTGGCGGCACTACCGACAGCGTCAACTACATCGGCAGCCTCTCTCGCTTCGAAACGGAGGGCTATCGCGACCATAGCTTCGCACAGAAGGATCAGTTCAACGCGAAGCTCGGCACTACGCCGACACCGGGTTCCAGCCTCACCTTCGTGGTGAACTATCTGAACCAGCCGGGCAACCTCGATCCACTGGGGCTGACGGCAGCGCAGGTGTCGCGGAATCCACGTCAGGCCGATCCGAGTGCAAGCGCATTCGACACACGCCGAAACCTGGATAATCTGCAGGCCGGTTTCGTGTACGAGAACCGGATCACGGACGCCGATACCCTTCGTGCCATGGCATACGTCGGGGATCGGGACAATGACGCCTTTCTCGCGATTCCGCTCACCACACAGAATGGGATCCGGCAGTCCGGCGGCGATTCGGTCCTGAAGCAGGACTTCTGGGGCGTCGGAGCACGCTGGACGCACAAGTCCACGCTGGCGAACCAGCCCCTGACGCTGACCAGCGGCGTCGACTACGACACCGCGACGGGGAACCGCAAAGGCTACATCAATAATCTGGGTGATCAGGGGGCACTCAAGCGCGACGAGGGCGACGCGGTCGACAGCTATGGCGGCTACATTCAGGCTGAGTGGGAAGCACTCTCGCGGCTGAGCCTGAGCGGTGGCGTGCGCTACTCGCTGGTGCGCTTCGATTCGACCGACCACTTCATCTGCACGACCACCCTGGTCACCGCGCCGGGGACGGCCCCGGGCCTATGCAGCGGCAGCACGACACCGATTTCGACAACCAACTTCAACCCGGACGACAGCGGCGCGCAGAACTACTCCGCATGGACCCCGGTTGCTGGGGTGCTCTATAAGGTCACACCCCAGTTCAACCTCTACGCCAACGCCGGACGCAGCTTCGAGACGCCGACCTTCATTGAGCTCGCCTACCGAGCGGACAGCGGCAGCGGATTGAACTTCGGCCTCAAGCCGAGCAAGAGCACGCATTACGAAATTGGCGCCAAGGCCTTTCCGACGTCGAGGACCCGGATGGACCTCGCAGTGTTCCAGATCAATACGCACGACGAGATCGTGGTGTTCACCAATGTCGGTGGCCGCTCGACCTATCAGAATGCCGGCGACACCCGGCGACAAGGCGTCGAGCTGTCGGTGGATTCCGAGCTCGGGGCCGGCTTCAACGCCTATCTTGCTCTGACCTACCTGGACGCGCGATTTACGGACCCGTTTCGGACTTGCGTGGGCACTTGCGCCGCGCCGAACGCCACGGTCAACCCGAACAACAAAATTCCCGGGGTTCCACCCTACACGGCGTACGGCGAGCTCACCTGGCGACACGCCTTCATCGGCTTCGTAACCGGCCTCGAGGCGCGCACTCAGGAGAAAGTCTACGTGAACGACATCAACAGCGAGTCGGCCGATGCCTATACAACGGTAAGCTGGCGTGCCGGTTTCGAGCAACGACGTGGCAGCTGGCGTATTGCCGAATTCGTGCGCGTCGACAATATCTTCGATCGGGAATACATGGGCGCAGTGGCGGTCAACGACGCCAACGGGCGCTACTACTTCCCCGCTCCCACACGCAGCCTTTTGATCGGAGGCTCGGTCGGTTATCAGTTCTGACGTTTTGGCGTGGCGACGCCCGATGCTCAACGCTCGACGACGCCCGCGAGCGCGTACTAACCAAAATCCTGGCCGATGATCACGCAGCCGCTGGATGTTAGAAGCTCAGCGTCCACCGCGTGGCTGACGTCGACAAACACCAGCACCGGCTGCCAAGATCAGCGCGTTACCTAATCCTTGATGATTGCGTTCCTGGTGGTAATGCTCCCCGAAAGAGCGAAGAGCACGGCGCAGCATCCTGTCCATGGCGAATTGCAATTCTGCCAAACTGGGACGCCGAGGTGCAGTCTTGTAAACGTCCTTGTAGCTGGTAGAGTCTTGGCGCATGAGGGAGCTATTCATATTGGTGGCGCATCTGCTGACCACGTTGGCGAAGCTGATGCGGCCAGGCGGGGCTCGTGCAGTCGCGGCTGAGTCTCTGATGCTCAAGCATCAGATGCTGATCCTGAACCGTTCCCGTAAACGTGCCCCCAAGCTCACCCCGTGGGATCGGCTGCTCGTGGGGCTCGGGGCATCTCTACTCAACCCCAAGCGCATCCCCAAGATCGCCGTGGGCGTAAAGACCAGCACGCTGCTCAGGTGCCATCGAGCCCTGACCAAGCTGAAGTACCATCTTCTCTTTTCGCCTCAACGGCGGGTGTCGCCCTGGCCCCAAAGGGCCTTCCAAGGAACTGATCGCCGCGGTGCTGGAGATCAAGCGTCGCAATCCCCGCTTCGGCTGTCCGCGGATCGCACAACAGATCGCCTTCACCTTCGGGGTCGAGATCAATAAGGACGTGGTCCGGCGCATCCTCGCCCAGTACTATCGCTCCGAGCCTGGCAAGCGTGGGCCTTCATGGCTGAGCGTTATCGGTAAGGCTAAAGATCAGCCCTGGAGTCTGGACCTGTTTCGCTCCGAGTCGATCCTGCTCAAGAGTTATTGGGTCATGGTCGTCATGGACCTGTTCAGCCGTCGCATTGTTGGCTTTGCTGTCGAGCCGGCTGACACCGATGGTATCTGCGTGTGTCGGATGCTCAATCAGGTGATTGCAGGCCAGCCCTTACCAAAGTACCTCTCTTCCGACAACGATCCACTGTTTCGCTTCCACAATGGCAGGCAACTCTGCGCATCCTCGAGGTCGAGGAGGTCAAGGCCGTGCCGTTCGTGCCATGCTCGCACCCGTTTGTCGAACGGCTCATTGGGACCATTCGGCGCGAGTACCTCGACTGGGTTCTATTCTGGAATCGGGGTGACCTCGAGCGAAACTCGGCTGGTTCGGGGCCTACTACAACGGAGTTCGAGTGCACGCATCGCTTGGTGGTACACCACCGGAGGTGGCAGCCGGTGGACCATCACCACCGCAAGCGCAACTCGACTGCTTCTCGTGGATATCGTATTGTCAGGGGCTGTTTCAGTCCCCAGTGGCGGCGTGACGTGCGAATTCGCCAGGCACACGCTAATTCTCGCCGGTTACGTCACGTTTACGTCACGTTCAACGCACGGCTGCCCTCATTGCTCAGGAACCGGGTGGCCACTGCCTGGCGGCGTGTAGCACACGAAGGATCTCGACCCGCTTCAACCTCGCACGCACCCGATAGACGACGACGTAGTTCGGATGCACCACCATCTCGCGCGTGCCGCGGACCCGGCCTTTCCGGAACAAGGTACGGGGCTCGCTCAGCTGCTCGGCGCGGGCTCGAATCAACTTCGCCAGCGCGAGTGCGGCGTCGACATCGTCCTCGGCGATGTGTTCGACGATGCGCAAAAGATTGGCTTCAGCCCTCGGGAGCCAGATGACCTGCACGTCAAACGGCCTTCCGCCTTTTCTTCTTCAAGGAGGCAAGCTTGGCGTCGACGCTGGCCATGACCTCTGCGGTGGTCCGCCACCTCGTGTTCGGGTCGTCGGCTTCCTTCAGCGCCTGTGCGACTTCGCCCCGGAACCACTGATCGTAGGCCGCGGCCTTGTGCGCATGCTTGAGCGCCGCCGAGCGGTCAGGGCGTTTGGGTCGGTCGGTTGCCTCTTCATAGCCGGTTTCGTCTACTTCGTAGCGCGCCACGCCGATCTCTCGCAAGTAATGAGAGGCGGCGTTAAGCGAGCGAAACAGGCGGCGCTTGATCTGGCCTTCTCGGGTGCGGGCAGCGATTACGCGCTCAGCCCTCCCGTACTTGATCGTGACCAGGTAACCGCCTTTGTCACCGATGACGGTCGCCGAACGGATAGCGTTCGCCGCGATAAGATCTTTGAGGGTAGTGGGGGGAATTAGCTCGTGCATCGAGCGCACCTGGCGACACGTGGTAGAGCGCATCACTTTAACAGTTAGAGTGAGGCGAGACAACTACCGGCGCACGGGACGAGCTGCACGAGACCCATCGGCTGATTGTCTACTAATTTCTCCATGCTCCCGCGTCCCGCTTGACGGCACCCACCCGGTCGAGGAAAGTGCTCTTTCCATCCGCATCGAGCCGATTCGCGACGCGCATGGCTGGCGATCCCGCCGAAGTGTCGCAAGGAGCAAGCCCATGACAGTGAAGCCGTTCGAGCCCAAGTTCATGAAGATCAGCGTCCTCACCGCGGCCCTGCAGGAGCTGACGCCGCGCGAGATTCGCGACAAGGATCCCGATCGCGCGATCGAGGAGTGGCTGCAGTTCGCGCGCGAGGTCGGCGCCGACAACATCGAGCTCTCGGCCGCCCTGCACCCGAGCCAGAGCGACATTCCGGCCGACGCGATGCTCGATCCGGTCGCCAACACGCTGGACCTGCGCCAGCCGTTCGACAAGAAGCGCGCACAGCGCGTGTTCACGGCCATGAGGGAGACCGGGGTCGGCCTCTCCGACCTGGGTTACTTCGACAACATGCTCCACGACGACCCGGCAGTGCGCAAGAAGAAGCTCGACTTCATGATGCGGGTGTTCGATGCCGCAGTCCTTCTCGAAAAGCCTGCCGTGGTGGGATTCGTCGGCCGCAACCAGAAGCTGCAGATGGACCAGAACCTGCAGATGTTCGAGGAAGTGTTCATCCCGCTGCTCAAAGAGGCGAAGGCGCGCGGCATCGAGTACCGCGTCGAGCAGTGTCCGATGCCCGGCTGGACGACGCTCGACAACTTTCACAATAACATCGCTTACGCGCCGGGCCCGTGGATCGCGCTGGCCCGCATCTGCGAGAAGCACGGCGTCG
>JBGPMS010000177.1:0-11271 GCA_041487115.1 Gammaproteobacteria bacterium | reverse complement strand
GGATCAGGCGGGGCAGGAACTGCACGACCAAACCTATGACGACATTCCGTAGCACATGTCCCATGATGATGGGCCTGGTCCTCGGACTATGGCTCGTCGCCCCTGTGCATGCCAGACCTATGGCTGCCGTGGACGACCCTGCGCAGGATCTGAAGATGTACGGAGTGCCGGTCACGGCACGGCCGCATGCGCCCACGGCGATGGCGCTGCGCATCGGGCGTCCCGACACCTTGGACGAACTCGTCGACCGGCTCCTGCTGGCGGTGAGCGACCTATCGAGCCGTCGGGCGCGAGTCGAGCACCCGGTCATCACGAGGATCTCGCTTGCCGAACTGCATCGCAAGCTCTGCCGCGGCCCCTGCACGATCCGCGCAGCCTATGTTCCCGGGGAAGGCCTTTTTGTCGACGACACGATGCGGCCGGACGTGAATCCGTACCATCAGTCGATTCTGTTTCACGAACTGGTGCATCACGTGCAGGAGATCACCGAGACCAGTGCCACCCGGGATACGTGCAACATATGGCGTATGCGCGAAGCCGAGGCGTACGCATTGCAGAACCGCTTCCTTGCTGCGCTCGGGGTGCCGCAACAAGTGTATAACCCGGGCAAGTCATGCGCTCCGCACGGAAGGGATAGGGTGCAAACCTTCGTCGACGAATAGCCCGGCCCGCGCCGCCACAGTTCAGTCGGTCAGCGTGCTGGGCTCGCTCATCGGTGAGCGCACGAGGATGTTCCTCATCTGCCACGCGGTCTCGTCGCTCAGATCCACGAAAAATTGCACCTCGCCTCCTATCAGGGCGGCGATGCTGACCCCATCGCGGAACAGCACGCGATTGCTATAGAGGGCTGGCACCTTTGCGCCCGGCACGAGGATGCCGGAAAGGTTGAGCGCGTCTGCGCCGCTGACGCACACAAGCCGGCCGGTCTTGTCTTCCTTGCGTGCGCTGCGAAGCACACCGGCTGCTTCGGGTTGGGCGAACTGCTCGCCGGAGAAACTGGCGACGAACCGCCCGCCGCGGATATCCCCGCGGGACTCCATCCGCCGGAAGCCCATGAGCAGTTCGCGCCACGCTGGCAGCCACTGGGCCTCGCGTGCGAGCAGACACCAGAACACCACGCCATAACGCCGCAGCAGCGTGCGCACGATCTGTTCGACCGTCTCGCGAGGCAGCCCAGTCCTGGCACTCTCGGGGGCAGCGGCCTTGCGGCGAATCAGCGCCCAGCGGCCGGCATCCTCGACGCCCAGCAGCGCGCTGCGGCGGCGCCGACCGGACGAGAAGAGCTTGCCGCTTGTCCGAGGGAAGCAGCGCGTGGTGGCGGTGACACTGGCGGGCCAGCCAGCGCGGCCAGGTGCGTCCGCTGTGGCGAATTGGGCGCCGGCGCGCTGCAGTCATCGGTGGATGCGCAGGGCGTGCATCAGCGTGGCCGAAAGCAGCGAATGCAAGAGCGCTACTACTGAGATAGGCCAAGCAGTTCGAGAAAATGCACTCGCCCCGCTGCGTCTCCCACTACAATTCGCTGCCCATCTGGACTGACCGTGCAACAGTTGGGGCTTGCGTCGCCTGACCAAGTCGCGATGAGATCTCCAGTCGTCAAGTCCCACACCTTGACTGTGCGATCCTCCGACCCGGACACCGCCCGCTTGCCGTCGGGCGTGACCGCCACCGCGCTGACCGAGTTTCCGTGTCCCTCCCACGTGCGACGGCAAACTTACCCTCGGCGAAGTGGCTCACATCGGCGCTATCCTGTTGAACGAGGTTGGACTTCATCCGCTACGCAGTCTGGCGACGGAGAGCTATTGGGGATCGGTGGTCGAGCTGGGTGCGGCCGCCTTCAAGTACTCGCTCCATCCCGACCAAGAGACCACGCCCTTGACCGACTTTGAGGCTCACGGCCCCAACTGCCTTTGCGAAGAGCTTCAAAGGCGAACGGCGCCTCGAGGTCTTTGCGGTTTTCCGCGAGATTGAAATGCACGCGGCCAACCAGATTCCAGACCGGATGGCGTGCCTTGAGAAATTCCTGGGGTGAGTTTTTCAATGTGGCAAGTTCGTCGCGCAAGGCGGTAGCGAGACCAGTCCACAGCGTGCTCAGCACTGCCGCCGTCAGATACTCGGCGCCAGTCATCGGAGGGGCGTCGGCGATCAAGGCATCGAGGGCCTGGTCCTCGGGTGTGGCGCACAACGCCGTCACATAGCGCGCGGCAAAATCACGCCACCAGGCCCAAGCGGGCGGCAGAATGCTGCCGACCTCAGCCGCCCCAAGCTGCAGCAGGCCATGCCCGGAACCCAGGGCGAAGGCATCGGTGAGTCGCTGCTGAAGGGCGGCGGGCAAGGATGGTGCGTCAGAATCGGGCACAAGCAGAAGGTGGCCGTGCGGGGTCAGCAGCGGCGCGAGAAAGCCGGCGGCGGCAATTGACACGCCCGGGATTCTACTGAACACAACCTTTGCTGGACTGCGCTCCGTCAGCTTGCCGCCCGAACCCACTAGCTGACGTTGGTGGCGCAAATAGACGGTTCAGCAAATTGGCCGGGTGCGGCCACTAGCTGGCCGCACTCGTCCCGCCTCCGAGGCTGCATCTGATTCGCTCCCACGGCCTGCTCGCGCCCCACGCCACGTTGCGTGCTGCGATCGTCGCGAGTCCAGCGCACCATGCAACCGAGCACGCAGCCGATCACGCTCACGCGCATGGGTCAGCGCCGGCGCGCATGAGTTGGGCGCGTTTGCTCAAGCGACGACTGGACACTGTTGCAGTCGGTCGCGGAGGGCGAGTCGGACATCGCTCTTGGCGAAGCACCGTGGCGTCAGCGCCGATAGCCTGCGCGTTCGGGTCAGCCGTATTCGCCGTGCGGTAATGGCGTTAGCCGCCTGAGCTGTAGCCTGCGGGTATTCTTTGCCGTGATATCTATAAAGCATGCATAATTAACAACTTATCTTAATTCTCTTGTATTCAAAAACACTAGACTCTTGTGTTTATATGCAATAGACTCTTGCAATCACAAACATCTAACTCTTGTGCCTACTCCCCAAGAACGCCTCGCATCTGCGTTGGCAGCCCTAAAGAGCCTCCAGGAACGGGGAATCCAAGCCATCCCCGGACCGGAGCTTTGGCGGGCCGATCGCGAGGCTCTGCTTCGGGCTGGATTCCTCAAAGAAGTCATACGCGGCTGGTACATTCCGACACGTCCGGACGAGGCCGAAGGAGATACGACCGCTTGGTACGCCAGCATGCGGGAGTTCATCGCCAGCTATGCTCAGAACCGATTCGACAAAGGCTGGCACGTCAACCCGGAACAGTCGCTTTTACTGCGCTCTGGCGAGCGGACCGTCCCGAAGCAGGTCCAGATCTGGGCAGCACGAGGCACGAACCAAACCGTGCAACTCCTCCACGGCTGCTCGCTCTTCATTTACAAGGCTGCAAAATTGCTGCCGTCTTCGCCTGTGGCAGACTGCGGCGGACTTCGTCTCGTCGAGCTGCCGGCGGCTCTCGTGACGGCAGGCCCGACGCTGTTCGTGCGATACCCCATGGCCGCTCAGATTGCGTTGGGGTCATTGCCTGACGCCTCGGACGTGCTTCGAATACTTCTGGACGGCTCTCACCCAGCAGTGGCGGGACGCCTCGCAGGCGGTTTCCGCGCCATTGGACGCGCGCCGATCGCTGATGAAATCCTGGGTGCCATGCGCGGCGCCGGTCATGTCGTCAATGAAGTTAACCCTTTCGAAAAGCCGCTCCCCGCTGTGCTGCCAGGCGGACGACCCGAATCGCCCTACGTGCAGCGGCTGCGCCTGATGTGGGCCGACATGAGGGAACAAGTCGTAGCGGCGTTTCCGCCGGCACCGGGCGCTCCAAAGGATATCGACGCGCTTCTGAAAGACGTCGAGGCTCGTTACGTGGCGGACGCCTATCACTCCCTCTCCATAGAGGGTTATCGCGTTACCGCCACTCTCATCGAGAAGATTCGCGATGGAAGCCGGAACCCGGACGGCGACGAGAAAGATCGTGCTACTCGTGATGCCATGGCAGCGCGCGGATATTTTGAGACTCATAACCTCGTAAAAGAGGATCTCGTACGCGTCATCAAGGGCGAAAATGCTGGCACGGTGTTCCGCCAGGCGCTGCCGCGGTGGTATCAGGCGCTGTTCAGTCCGAGCGTCCAAGCCGGCATCCTCAAGCCTTCGGACCTCGCCGGCTACCGTAACGACCAAGTCTTTATTCGTGGCGCCCTGCATGCTCCGCTCTCGAAGGAGGCTGTGCGGGAATGCATGCCAGTGCTTTTCGAGCTTCTTGAAGGCGAATCCCAGCCACAAGTGCGCGCGGTGCTAGGACACTTCCTCTTTGTCTACATCCATCCCTACATGGATGGCAATGGTCGCTTGGCGAGATTCCTGATGAACCTGATGCTTGTTACCGCAGGCTACGTTTGGACAGTGATCCCGGTCGAGCGGCGAAACGAGTACATGAATGCCCTTGAGCAGGCGAGCTCCTTTGCGAACATCGCGCCTTTTGCAGCCTTCACGGCAGAGCTCGCCAAGGCGCAGTCGAAGGAACCCCTTCCGCGACCGCGCTGACACGCCGCGGGAGCCGAACGTAACCTAAAATCTGCTTGAAACGCATGAGGAAGGAAAGCACCACGCCCTTGCGACCAATCCCTTCAGCGTCTTCCAGCGCTGCGGCTAGTTCCTTCACCGCACCCTGATACAGCGCGCACTGCGCCGGGCTCAGGTGGCACCAGGCCTTGAGCTCCGTCTTGTCCGGCAAATCGGCGATCACCTGCTTTTCGGTCTTCAAGCGCCGCAGGATGTAGGGTCGTACCAGGGCCCCTGCAGGGCTTCGGCCAGCCAAGGGCCGGCGACCAGTCGGCATCAGCGGCATCGCCCGCGTCATCGAGCGAGGCCCCCGCCACCAGCCGCATCGCCTCGGCAAAGGGAAGACCATTTTCGGCCGCCGCCAGCTCGATGGTCTGGAATCGCTCCAGCATACGCCCGAGCTTTTTGCGGCTCAGCCGCCGCGAATCGCCGGCACCAGATGCACTTCGCTGTCGGGGCCGATGGGCGCAAACCACGCGTCCTGGAAGATCTCGCCGTCGATGGCGATGGCATAGCCGGATTCGAGGTGAGGCGCGAGTTCGGGATAGCGGCTGCCGAGCTCGCGCAACAGCTGGCGCACGTCCCGGGCTTCGACCTCGATCTCGGACGCGCCGCCTGCGAGCTGCTTGAGGGTGCCGCTCAGGACGACGCGTGCCAAGGCGGTGATCCTATATCTTCGAGGCGCGCGCGGCGTCGATCGCCTCCAGCACCCGCGGCGGCGACATCGGCAGCGCCGTGAAGCGGATCCCCGTGGCGTTTTCTACTGCATTGGCGATGGCGGCCATCGGCGGCACGATCGGCGTCTCGCCAACCCCTCGGACGCCGTAAGGGTGCCGCGGATTGGGCACTTCGACGATCACCGTGTCGATCATGGGAACGTCCGAGCACACCGGGATCCGATAGTCCAGGAAGCCCGGGTTTTCGAGCCGGCCGTCCTTGTCGTAGATGTACTCCTCGTTGAGCGCCCAGCCGATGCCTTGCACCGCGCCGCCCTGCATCTGTCCCTCGACGTAGCTCGGGTGCACCGCCTTGCCGGCGTCCTGGATGGCGGTGTAGCGCAGGATGGTGACCTTGCCGGTCTCGGGATCCACCTCGACGTCGACGATGTGCGTGGCCAGGCTCGGGCCGGCGCCCTGCGCGTTGATGGCGGCGTTGCCGACGATCGGCCCGCCGGTCTTGCCGGCGGTCTCCGCAATCTCGGCGAGCGATAGCGCGAGCTTGCCGGAGCGCGCATGCCCGTCTTCCCAGATCACCTCGTCCGGCGCAACCTCCCAGATCTTCGCCGCGCGCTCGCACAGCTGGCGTATCACGTCGCGCGCGGCCTCGATCACCGCCATGCCGCTCGAGAAGGTGACGCGGCTGCCGCCGGTGAGGAAGTTGTAGCCGAGAGCGCTGGTGTCGCCGATGATCGGTCTCACTTTGTCGACCGCGATGCCGAGCTCTTCGGCGGCCATCATCGCGAGCGAGGCACGCGAGCCGCCGATGTCGGGCGTGCCGGCCACCAAGGTGACCGTGCCGTCCTCGCCGAGGTTGAGCGCGGCGCAGGTTTCGCCGCCGATGTTGAACCAGAAGCCGGAGGCGACGCCGCGCCCCTGGTTCGCCTTGAGCGGTGCGCGATAGTGCGGATGCGCGCGAGCCGCCTCCAGCGTCTGGACCATGCCGATCGGGCCGAACTTGGGCCCGTAGGCGGCCTTGGTGCCTTCCTTCGCGGCGTTCTTCAGCCGGAGCTCGACCGGATCGAGATGGAGCCGTTTCGCGAGCTCGTCGATGACCTGCTCGACGGCGAACTCGGCGATCGGTCCGCCCGGCGCGCGATAGGCGGCAACCTTGGGCCGGTTCACGACGACGTCGAAGCCGACCACTTTGACGTTGTCGAGGTCGTAGGGCGCGAACGCGCACATGCAGCCCGGTTGCACCGGCGAGCCCTGGAATGCGCCCGCCTCGTATTTGAGGAGAGCCTCAGCCGCCGTGATCCGACCGTCTCGGGTGGCACCGATCTTGACCCACACCCTCGCGCCGGAGGTCGGACCGGTTGCCCGGAAGACCTCGGTGCGCGACATCACCATCTTCACCGGGTGGCCCGACTTGCGCGACAGGAGCAGGGCGAGCGGCTCGAGGTAGACCACGGTCTTGCCGCCGAACCCGCCGCCGATCTCGGAGGCGGTCACCCGCAGCTTCGCGAGCTCCATGCCGAGGAGCTTCGCGCAGAAGCTGCGCACGATGAAGTGTCCCTGCGTCGTGCACCACAGCTCCGCCTGTCCGTCCTCGGACACGCTGGCCAGGCACGCGTGCGGCTCGATGTAACCCTGGTGGACCGGCTTGGTGGTGAACTCCCGCTCCACCACGACGTCCGCCTTGGCGAACCCCGCCGCAACGTCCCCGAGAGCGAACTCCACGCGCTTGGCCACGTTCGAAGGCTTCGCCGGCTTCGGCTCGACGCCGATCGTGTACATGTTGTCGTGAAGCAGCGGCGCGCCGGGCTCCATTGCCTGTGCAACGTCCAGCACGTGCGGCAGCACCTCGTACTCGACTGCGATCAGCTTCAGCGCCTCGGCGGCGACCGCTTCGCTCACCGCTGCCACTGCAGCGACCGCATGTCCTTCGTAGAGCGCCTTCTCGCGCGCCATCACGTTGCGGGTCATGTCGCGGTAGTTGACCATCATCTCGCCGGCCGGAATGAACTCGGACGGCAGATCCGCGAGATCGGCCGAGGTGATCACCGCCTTCACGCCCGGCAACGCCCGCGCCTTCGACGTGTCGATCGACTTGATGCGGGCGTGCGCATGGGGGCTGCGCAGCACCTTGCCGATCAGCATGTTCGGCACATGGATGTCGGCTCCGAACTTGGCGCGGCCGGTGACTTTGTCGACCCCGTCGGGGCGCAGCGGCCGCGTTCCCACGACCTTGAACAACCGCTCGCTCAATCCCTTCATCGTGACGTCGTTCATCGTCAGTTCCTCCTCATCTCGCTGGCCGCATCCAGCACCGCGCGCACGATCTTGTCGTAGCCGGTGCAGCGGCACAGGTTGCCCGCCAGCCAATACCTCACCTCGGTTTCCGTCGGATCCGGCTTGCGCTCGAGCAGGGCTTTCGCCGCCACCAAAAAGCCGGGTGTGCACACGCCGCACTGCAGCGCGGCGTGCTCGAGAAATTTCTGCTGCAGCGGATGCAGGCGGTCTCCCTGCGCCATTCCCTCGATGGTTTCGACCTTGCGCCCCTCCACCTCGACACCGAGCACCAGGCACGCGCACACCAGGCGTCCGTCGAGCATGACGCTGCAAGCGCCGCAGTCGCCCGAGGCGCAGCCTTCCTTGCTGCCGGTGAGACCCAGCACGTCGCGCAGCACGTCGAGCAAAGTCTGCTCGGACGAGCACAGGAACTCGACCGGGTCCGAGTTGATGGTCGTGGTCACATGATGCTTGGGCATGATCCTTCCTATCGTGCTTGCGCGCGTTCGAGCGCGATGTGCGCGGCCCGCCGGGCGAGCACGCCGGCCACCTTGATGCGATAGGCCACGGTGCCGCGCTTGTCGTCGATCGGTTTGCAGGCGGCGCTCGCGGCTGCAGCAAGCGCGGCCAACGCAACGTCATCGACTCGGGTGCCGATCAGCGCCGCCGCGGCATTGGCGACCAGCAGCGGCGTCGGTGCGACCGCGCCGAGCGCGACACGCGCGTGGGTGCAGACCCCTTGCTCGTCGAGCGCGAGCGCCACGCCCGCGCCCACCACGGCGATATCCATCTCCGTGCGCGGGATGAGTCTCAGATAGGCATCGCCCGAGCGGTCCTGTGGTTTCGGCAGCCGGAACGCCACGACGAGCTCACCGCGTGCAAGCGCGGTGCGCCCCGGACCGATGACGATAGTCTCCACCGGTACCTCGCGCTGGCCCGCCGGGCCAGCCACCTCGCAGACAACGCCCGCGGCGATCATCGCCGGCACGCTGTCCGCCGCCGGCGAAGCGTTGCAGAGATTGCCTCCGAGGGTCGCCCGGCCCTGAATCTGGGTCGAGCCGATCAACTGGAGCGCCTCGACCACTCCCGGCCATGCGGCTGCGAGCGCAGCGTGCTCGCCGATCTCGGCGCAGCTGGTGGCCGCCCCGATGCGAAAGCCGCGCGCATCCTCCCCGATCCCGCGCAGCTGCGGAATGGCCTTCACGTCCACCACCACCTCCGGAGCGACGTAGCCGCCCCGCAGTTTCACCAGGAGGTCCGTGCCTCCCGCCAGCACGTGCGCGCCGCCGCCGTGGGCGGCGAGCAGATCCACGGCTTCCCTCACCGAGCCCGGCGATCGATACTCCATGTGCGAACCCTCCAGTGCTGCCTAGCGCTCATTATGAATCGTCCGCGGGCCGCTTGTGAACCTCGGCAGGTGAGCACGGCGCACGGGGCACGCCGGGCGGCGTTTCGATCGAGCTGGTGCTCAGCGGCCTCGAGGCGATCCTTCTGCTGTAATCGCGCGTCCCGGCATGGGGCGAGGATGTGCGAGGCTGTCTCTGGCTTCCAGGACTGGCAAGGAAAATGCATATAGTTCCTGTCTTCCGCCCGTAGTTAGTTAACTACATGTTCGATAAAGACATTTAGATGGCCCAGCCCACGCACCAGAACGCCTTGGCGATCGGCTCGATGCTGATGGAGTATCGGCTCGAGTCCGTGCTGGGCGCCGGCGGTTTCGGTATCACGTATCTCGCCTTCGATACCAATCTGGAGAAGAAGGTTGCGATCAAGGAATACCTCCCGTCGTCGGTGGCGGTGCGCAGCGGTACGACGGTGCTCCCCACCAGTGCCGGCCAAGAGCAGGACTACCGTTGGGGACTGGACCGGTTCATTCAAGAATCGCGCACCCTCGCACGCTTCACTCACCCGCACATCGTGCGCGTAAACCGTTTCTTCGAGGCCAACGGCACTGGCTACATGGTCATGGACTACGAAGACGGCGAGTCGCTCAAGGCCTATCTCGAACGCAACCCGTTTCCCGCGGAAGGGGCGCTGAAAGCCCTGATGGCGCCGCTCCTCGACGGCCTCGAAAAGGTCCACGCCCTCGGGTTTCTTCACCGGGACATCAAGCCGGATAACATTTTCGTGCGTAAGGACGGCGGGGCCGTGCTGATCGACTTTGGCTCTTCGCGCCAAGCTGTCGGCGGAAGTGCCCAGGCGCTCACGACGCTCGTGTCGCCGGGCTACGCGCCGTTTGAACAATACACTACCAGCGCGGAGCAGGGCGCGTGGACGGACATCTATTCGCTCGCCGGCGTGCTGTATTTCGCGGTCACCGGGCAGAGCCCGCCGGACGCGATCACGCGCATGAAGGCGGATACGCTTGCGCAAGGATTAGGCACCGCGCGGATGCGGTACAGCACTCCCTTGGTCGACGCGATCGGCTGGGGTCTCGCGCTCGAGGAAGTCAATCGACCGCGTACCGTGGCGCAGTGGCGCGAGGCGTTGTTCGGTCAGCGGCGTCCCAACCAGCCACTCGCCGCCGCGTCCGCGAAACCGCAGGCTGTGCCGGCAGCGGTCAAAACATCAACTGCCGCCAAGGCGCCCGGAGCACCCCCCAAGGTGGATCCGATGCAGCGTGCCGTGGCGCTCGCTGCGGTGATTGCGGAAACTCGGCGCGAGCCGCGACGCGCGGCCTCACCCTGGCGATGGATGTTCATGGCGGCTTTGGTCTTGGGCGTGGCCATCATCGCATCCAAAATGGTGTCGAGTCGGCAGCAGAAGACCGTGATCCCGACGGTGCGCCTGGTGCTGATGGCGCCGCGGACGATGACTGCGCCGGTGCCGCTTAGAATTCAAGAAGCGCAAGAATTTCGCCAGCCTTCGGTAGCGGCGCCCACGGTGCAACCAGCCACGCCCGCCACCGATGTCCCCGACAGTCCAGTCTCGACCGACACTGCAGGCGCGTCAGGTATTCGGGCGACGCCACGCGCCGCCGATGACTCAGCGGCGGTCCAACCAGCTGAATCCACTGCAGCGACTACACTCACCGCGCACGTTCCCAACCATGTAGAGCAACGCATCGAGTCTAAAATGCACGCGGCCGATCCCGATGGCCTCGGCCTCACGCGAGAGCAATTTACGCACACCTTTCCGCGATTGTCCGAGCATTTTCAACAGATCGATACCGATCACAACGGCCGCATCACGTCACCGGAGTTGATGGCTGCTTGGCAGCGCTTCTGGGCCAAGAGCGCGCAGGACGCCGAGTAGCCTGCAGGTGTCGCGGCCTTCGACGGTGCTCTTCGGCTTGAGAAGGTGTATTCGAGCACCGATCGGTCTTATACAGTAGAAAGTATAGGCCTGACCCCACCACCGATGTGACCCCACCACCGTGATGACCCCACCACCGTGACCAGTCTGTTGCATCCTCACCCAACGAGTCCAACATGGTTGGAGGCGATGGACCACCCCGGCGCCTACTGGGGTGGTTGCGAAGACCCAGCCGGCACTGGCACTAGCTCGAGTTCGCCGATGCCGGCCGTCGCGCACAGTTCACGCCATGCTTCTGCAGTCATGGTTCCTGCTGCCAACGCACCCAACATGCTGAACGGACTGACGACCAAGCCGTTGTATTCCAGGTGCACGGGCTCGCCCGGCAGCGCGCTCGTTCGCCAACCGTGCCGATGGAGCAGGACAGCTAGCGCGGCGCCGGTCACGAAGATCGCCTTGGCTTTGCGCTGATCCGCATTGAGC
>JBGPMS010000176.1:0-11296 GCA_041487115.1 Gammaproteobacteria bacterium | reverse complement strand
CTCCGACGAAGCCAAGTTCGTCACCGGCGCCGAGCTGGTCATCGACGGCGGTTACACCGCACACTGAAGCTGTAGGAGAAGACTGCGCCCGATCCCAAGTACACAAAACCCTGGCATGGTGTGCCACGCGAGCAGATTCTCCGGCACCCGACCGTGATCGAGGAGGCCTGCATCGGCTGTGGCACCTGGGTCACCGGTTGCAGCCGCCTGGTCGGCTTCGATTTCGAGCGCAAGAAGGCGGTGGTTGTCGATCCGCTCAACTGCATGGTGGGCTGCACGACCTGTGTAAACACCTGCCCGACGCACGCGATCGAATTTCCCCCATCCAGACGGTGTTCGCGCTGCGTCGCGCTTGACCTCCGTCAAACTACTGCCGGTTGCGTGTGAAAGCGCGTCACCCCATCCTCGCCAGCTGCTGCAGCCGCTCGGCGCCGACCGGCTCCTCGGCCAGGAACGGCACCACGGCGAACCGGTGGGCCAGGGTATCGCGCACCTTGCGGATCTCGTCCAGCTCTGCGTTGGCTCGCTGGACGAGCAGGGCATCGCGCGGTTTCGCCGCCGCCAGGCTGGCGTTGACCACCCAGGCGAAGGGCTCGATGTTGGCGCGCCGCAAGTCCTCCTGCAGCGCCTGCGCCTCTAGGACCGGCGTGGTTTCGGGCAGCGTGACGATGATCACGCGGGTGTAGTCGGGGTCCTGCAGATGCATCAGCGGGGTCACCACGCGCACGTTGGCGCCGCTGAAGCTCTGCTGCATCTGGCGGTGATAGGCGCCAGCGGTGTCGAGCAGCAAGAGCGTGTGGCCGGTCGGTGCCGTGTCCAGGATCACCAGTTCGTTGTGCGCCCCCGCGACGATCCGAGAGAACGCCTGGAATACCGCCAGCTCGTCGTAGCAAGGCGAGCGGAGCTCTTCTTCCAGCAGCGCGCGTTGCTCGGGACTCAAGCCTGCGCCTTTTGCGGCGAGCGCCTGCTCGCGGTAGCGGCGCGCCTCGCGCGCGGGGTCTATCCAGCTCACCCGCAGCCCGGGGACATCGGCCGGCAAGGTCTCCCTCAAGTGCTGCGCGGGATCGGTTGTGGTGAGATGCACGTTTCGGCCGCGCGAAGCCAACCCGACCGCCAGGGCGGCGGCCAGCGTGGTCTTGCCCACGCCGCCCTTGCCCATGACAAGCACGAGGCCATGTTCGGTCGTGGCCAGTTCTTCTGCCAGCGCGCTCAACCCGGGGAGGTCGGGCAGTGCGGCTCCCGCTTCCGCCACGGTGGCTTCGCGGCGATCGGAGAGGAATCCGCGCACGCGGTCGATCCCCACGACGTTGTAGGCGCGCAGTGGGACGTCGTCGCGGGGCAGGGCAGCGATCTCCTCGGGCAGCGCCGAGAGGGCCTGCTGCGTGCGCTGCTCGTAGGCGCGCGCCAGTGCATCGCTCGGATCACTAGCGCGGAACAAGCCGTTGACGACGAGGTGCTGGTTCTTCATTCCGAGGGCGGCCAGTTCCTTGCTGGTGCGCGCCGCCTCCAACAGCGCGACGCGATCCGGGCGCGCCACCAGCACGAGCAGGGTCTGCCCCGGGTCGGCCAGCGCGCGGACCGTCTCGGCGTAGCGCGCGCGTTGCGCCTTTAATCCGGACAGCGGGCCAATACAGGACTCCTCGGCCGTGCCGGTCTCCAGAAAACCGGTCCAGGCGGCGGGCAGTTGCAACAGGCGCAGCGTGTGGCCGGTGGGGGCGGTGTCGAAGATCACGTGCTCCAGGGCATCGGTCTGGCCGCCGCGGGTCAGCAGCAGCGTAAACTCGTCGAAGGCGGCCACTTCCACCGTGCAGGCGCCGGACAGGCGCTCTTCGAGCAACGCGAGCTCGGCCGGGGACGCCGTGCTCCGGTAGGGGGCGAGGGTGCGGCTGCGATACTCGCGTGCGGCCTGATCCGGGTCGATGTTCATCGCCAGCAGACCCGGCACGCCGTGCACCGGGCGCGGCGCGTTGGCGAGTTCCGTGTCCAGCACGGCGTCCAGGTTCGATGCCGGGTCGGTGCTCACGATCAGCACCTTGCGACCGCGGTCGGCGAGCGCGACAGCCGTCGCGCAGGCGAGAGAAGTCTTCCCTACGCCACCCTTGCCTGTGAAGAAGAAGTGACGTGCAGGATTGCTGAGAAGTCGCATGTAGGCAGCCCTGGGGGTGACGGGCCTGGATTATCGCAACGAACGGGCTGCCGCGTCCGACACGACGCGACAAGAAAAAGGGCGCCTCCCCGGCGTGATCGTCATAGCGGAACGGACGCATCTCCGCGTCACGGTTCTTCGGCCGAGATCAAGTTCTCATATCTTGCTGCGTCGAGAAGCAGCGCAGTCACGCTCGTTCGCGGTCCACCGCGGGCGCAGTCCCGATGTGATCCTTGAGCATGAGCATCACTCTTGCAATCAACAGGAGCATGGGCAACTCGACGATCGGTCCCAGGATGATGGCAAGGTAAACCAGCGGGTGCCCGGGGAACGCGGACACTGCGACGCCGATCACGGCTTCGGAGTTGCGCGCGGTGGTAGTAAAGGCGAGCGTTGCATTGTCCTCGTAGCTCAACCCGAACACCCGGCCAGCAACTACCGCAATCACGAACAGCGCCAGGAAAAAGCCGATCAGGAACACCACCAATAGACCCACCGTGGACAGCTCGGAGAAACCGATAGGCGGCTGCGAGACGAACATGCTCACGATGACCAGCACCAGCGCCCACAACTTGACTCCTCCTAGAACCTGCTTGAACGATCCCTGGAAGTAATCTCGGCCGCGTGCGGCAATGATCACGCGTCGTATGACGAACGAGAGCACGAAAGGCGCTACCAGGTACAGTCCGACGCTGCGCGAGAGTGCCCAGAAATCGACCGGGATGACCTTACCGACGAGCAGATAGAGGTACACGGGAAGCAGCAGCACCTGAAGCACTACGTTCCAGGGCAGAAGCGCGATACCCCACGCCACGTTGCCCTTGGCGATGTCGGTGAAGATCAGATACCAGCCGATGCAGGGTGTGAGCGTATAGAGAATCGCCCCGACCCAGAAATCGGGATACTGGCGCAGCACAAGCCAACCGGCGGCCCAGGCAAAGAGCGGGATGAAAACAAAGTTGATGAAGATCGCGAGCGCGGTGGGCTTCACGCGCCTGGCTGCTTGGCCGACGTCGGTCAGCTCTATCGGCAGCATCACGGCGAGGATGACCAGAAACACGCCGATCTCCGTGACGTAGAGCAGCGCCGGGACCGCCTCGCCGATGATGTGCTGGATCACTAGACCCGCGACTGCGGCCCCCATCAGGATGAAGGGCTTCTCTTTGTCTTTGCTGGAAAGGGCCATGTGAGGCGTCCTCTAGAGGGTTGGCATACGACGCTGGGTCGCAACGTCGCGGCGGTGCCGGAGCAGGCCACCGTCTCGGATGCGCTGGGCTTGCGTCACTTCGCCGGCGACTTCTGCATTTCCGTCTCGATTTGCCAGTCCACCTTGACCTGCACATCCACCCCTCGCTTGACCGAGGAGGTCACGGTGCAGTGGTTCTGAAACACATCCTCGCAGCGCTGCATCCTGGGATTTCTCTCCTTCAGGCGAGGCCGGATTGTGATCTCCACATGATCGATGCGCGGATTGCCCTCCGCGTTCGGCTTGACCACGGCGACGGCTTCGGTCTCGCATCCCAGTACCTCGATGTGAGAGTGCTTCAGAGCCTCGAGCAACGCCGCCGAAAGGCAATGACCGAGGGCGGAACCTAACAGCGCCGGCGTCGCCGGTCCCGCAGCATCGCCGACCGGATCCGGCTCGTCCGAGAGATAGGGCTTGCCGTGCAGCCGGCCGTCTTCATGGGCTTGCGACAAGAACTGATAGTTCTTCTGATGGGTAATGGTTACCGCGAAACGCCGTTCGGCTTGACCGCGCATGTGCATGACAATCTCCTGCTTCGATTGGAACTGATCACGGTGACGTGGCGCACCGGAGTGAGCGCCCTGGCGCTACGCTCCAGGCCTCCCAGTCACCACCCTTGTTGCTTCCTCGCCGTGTCCTGGTTCGCCCGCCACAGTCGCACGCCCCGGCCTGAGAGTGAGGGTGGTCCGACGTTCGATGTTCTCTATGCGTCCCTGGTGCAGCAGGATGCGCTGATTGCACAGCCCGTCGAGCTCATCGGCGCGGTGGCTCGACATCACCACCGTGGTGCCCTGCTCGACGAGCTCCTTCACCGCCTCCAGGAAGACGCGCGCCACTTCCCGGTCGAGAGCTGAGGTCGGCTCGTCCATCAGCAATAGCCGAGGCCTCACCGCGAGGGCCCGGGCGAGCGCGACGCGCTGGCACTGTCCCCCGGACAGGTTGCACGGGTACTCGTGCAGCTTGTCGCCGAGGCGCATGCGCTCGAGCCATTCCGTGGCGCGGAGGCGAGCGGAAGCGTGGTCCACCCCGGCGGTGCGCAGTGCCAGCTCGACGTTCTGGGAGGCTGTCTTGGTCTCGAACAGCGCGACCTCCTGCAGTACGGTTCCTGTCTGCCGCCAGACATCGCGTGCGGCGCGACGGGTGCGTCCCGGAATCGGGGAGCCAAGGGTCCAGATGCATCCACGCGTGGGCGAGCGCAGCCCGTTGATGGCGCGCAGAAGGGTGGATTTCCCCGAGCCGCTGGGCCCACCCAGCAGCGTCCACTCGCCTTGATGGCACGCAAAGGAGACGCCGTCCACCAACCAGGCGTTGCCGACCTGGATGCCTATCTCGACCACCCGGACGGTGATGGAGGGGTCATCCATTGGGCCAGACCTCAATCTCACCAGCGGGCGGAACCGGCGTGTCCGATTTGGGTCCGAACCAACGGTCGTAGATCTTCGCGTACTCTCCGGACTTCGCAATGTTCTGCAGCGCGAAGTTCACGGCGTCTCTGATCTTGGAGTCGTTCTCGCGAACGCCGATCCCGTCCTGCTTCATGCCGATGGCCTCGTCGAGGATGGCAAGCGAGGGGTCGCCCTTAGCGAGGCTGGAAAGGATCTCGTAATCCTCGGCATAGGCGGCGATGGCGCCCTGATGTACGGCCTCTACCCCGGCCCGCTTGTTCCCGAACTCGAGAAGAAGAGCAGCATCGAAGCTGTGCCCATTCCGGGCGAGCCAGTCGCGCCAGTTACCGATGGCGTGGCTGCCGCGGCTCATACCGACACGTTTGCCAACAAGGTCGGAGAGCCTGTGCGTCTTCCCCTTCTTGACCAGGAAGGTCTGCTTGGACCAGAAATAGGTCTGGCTGAAGTCGATCTGCTCGTCGCGCTTACGCGTATGGCTCATGCTCGCCACTGCGATGTCGATCTGGCCCGTCTGCAGATAGCTGATGCGCGTCAGCTCATCAACCTTCACCTTCTCCAGTTTCACCCCCAGCTCTTTTGTCACGGCCTCGGCGATGTCCACGTCGAAGCCCACCCAGTGGCCATCTTGCGTAATGAACCCGTGCGGCGGGTTGTCGGTACGAATGCCCGCGCGCAATACGCCGCGTTCCTTCACGGTATCAAGCACGCTCTTTGGGTTGTCGGCCGCTTTAGATCCAACAGCCCAGAGGGTCAGCAGCCCGAACAACAGAGCACACGACGACGAGACGCCCAGTCGCCGCCGTGTTCGCGTTCCGCTTGAAGGAGTCTGCGTCATCAAGTTCGCTCCGTTTACGTGTTCCTACACATAGCGTTCCGTGGCTTGCGAGCCCGCGCGCTCGTGCTGTTGCAGGATCTTGAACAGCTTGCCGGCCGCGAACGGCACGAATTGGATGAGCGCCAGGGTAGCGCCAAGGTATAGCCCAGCGGCCGAGATCAGGATGGTTGCCCATTGCTCGAAGCTGGGTGCGACCTCCGAGAGCACCTTGGCGGTGGTGGTCAGCTCACCGATCCCGAGCACCACCAGCGCACCGGTGTCTTTGAGCAGCGAGACCCAATGAGTGATCAGCGCGGACCAGGAGCGCCATAGCGTCCAGGGCAGGCGCAGTTGCAGCCAGTCGCGGCTGCGGCTCATCCCCATCAGCCGCGCCTGATCGGCCACCGGCTTCGGGTATGCCGTCAGGAACGACCGGAGGACCTCGCCGACGTGGCCGAACGAGTAAAGAGTCAATCCGACCAGTCCGGCGACTCCGGCTGCAAACCAGGAGACGTTCGCAAAAAGAAACACGAGCAGGATGAGCGGTATGCCACGGAGCATGGCACTCGCCCCTTGAAGCAGCAGGCTCGCCCGAGGCAGCGCAACGCAGGCCAATGCATAAACGCATCCCGCCGCCAGAGCAGCCGCTCCGGACGCGAAGAAATAGACCAGACTAAGCAAGAGTCCGCCGGGCCGATCGCCCGGAAGTCCGATCAGGAGGTTCAAGACCATGCCGGTAGCCTCGTCCTGGCCCGCTGAGCGCTGGGCGGGGCGAAGGCGGCCTCGAGGAAGCGAAACAGCAGCCAGGTGAGGCCGCTCAGGGCAGCGTAGATTGCGCAACCGAGCAGCGCGAAATGAAAGACTCGAAAGGTTGCGCTGGCCTGTCCCTCGATGGCGCCGAACAGATCGGCGACCGGGAACAGTGCGGCGAACGCGGTGTTGTGCAGGTGGTGGATGAGCCGTGTGCCGGTGGGCGGTAGCGCGATGGAGGCGCTCTCGCGAGCCATGATCGCGGCGTGTCGCAGGCGTGAGAGGCCGAGCACGGCGGCTTGTTCGAGCCGCGGGCGTCCGAGAGCGGCGCGGGCGGCCAGAAAAATTTCCGCCAGATGCCCCGCCGACCCGAGCGCCAGCGCGAGCATGATCGCCCAGGCGAGTTGCTGGAATGCAGCCGTGGTACCGGGGAACACGATCGGCAGATCGGAGACACTTACGAGGTGCATGGTCCCGATACCTGCGGCGATCACAAAAAGGCTGGTGGGAATCCCGCGCGTCAGGTTCACGCTGGCGCGCGCCAGCAGCCGTACGAAACGACCATCGCTGAGCGATCCTCCGGCAAGAATCAGCCCGATGCCTACGGCCAGCGTGCCGCTCAAGGCCCATAAGACCAGAGTCCCTGCGATACCGAGCCAAACATCTGCACTCAACAGCACCAGGGTACCCTCACCGAAATGTCCACATCATCCCGCTGGAAACGCGCATCGCGCACCAGATCTTCAGCAGCGAGATCTACGGAAGAACGCGTGCCTCATCGACGCTTTGCAGGCTTGCGCTTTTTCTCCGGCGGGCAGCACTCGCTGAGAGCGGTCTCCATGATCGTCAAACACTCCTGCGGCATGCCCTGACAACAGTTGTGCGTCAGGAAGGTCATCAGCGCCGCCATCTGCTCGAAATCCGCGGCGTAGTAGATAAATCGTCCCACCTGCCGCGGGGACACCAGCCTGGCGTGGCTCAGCTCTTTGAGATGGAATGAGAGGGCGGGGGGCGCGACCGAGAGTGCCTCGGCGATCTGCCCGGCCGCCACGCCCTCAGGCCCGGCCTCTACTAGCAGCCGATAGGTTGCCAGGCGCGTCTCCTGCGCCAGGGCGCCGAGCGCAACAACCGCTTCTGTGATTTGCATGCTTCAATAATTATTGAAGCATACGTTCTTGTCAAGCTTTTGTCCGTCATGGCCGGGCGGTCATGACGAGTCGTCCCGAAGATCGCATGACGATCAAGCTACTAGGCGCGATATCACGGGCAGCATCCGCGCTGCGCCTGGACCGGTGGGCATTCGACCGAGCCGTAGCTGCAGAACACGCAGCAGTCGCCGGGCTTGGGCTTCAGCAGTGCCTTGCAGCTCTCGCACTCGTAGTAGAACTGGCAGGCGTCGGTTGGCATGGTCTCTTCCCTGGCGAAGCCGCAGCGCGGGCAGGTCAGCACCGAATGGAGTACGAGCGCGCTCACCGCCGGGCTACTTGTGGACGGCCGATGGGTAGCCCGCATCGGTAGTGGCTTTTACCAGCGCGACTGGGGTCGCCTTGTCGGGGTCGAAAGTCACCGTCGCCGTCTTGCGATCGAGGTCGACCTTGGCTGCGGCCACACCGGGGACGCTCTCGAGGGCCTTCCTGACAGTGATCGGACATACCGGACACGTCATATTCTGCACGTCGAGCACAACGGTCCGAGGCGGGCCCGCCAGCGCCATGAGCGGGAGCAGGGCGAGCACGAGAAGCGGCAATCGCCGGTGCATGGAAGTCTCCTCTAAAGTCAGTAGAACAGCGGCGCGAGCCATGGCACGGCCAACAGGCCGAGCAACAGCGCCCCGACCGTCCAGAACGTCACGCGCTGGCGTTTGGTTGCGCGCGGATCGGCGCACGGTGTGCCCGGTGCGCAGACCTGCGGCTCCACATAGAGCCTGCGAAACGCCAGCCCGAGGAAAAGCACGATCAAGCCGATGAAGATCGGCCGGTAGGGTTCCAGTCGCGTGAGGTTTCCGATCCAAGCCCCGCCGCCGCCGAGCGCCAGCAGAACCAGCGGCCCGACGCAACACGCTGAGGCGCCGATCGCGGCCAGCGTCCCGGCGAGAAGCGAGCTCTTCGCATCCAGTGAAGCCATCTCCAACCATCCCGAATCGAGCGAGTTCCGCGTAGCATAGAGCCCGTACCATGGTACCGGATCAAGAGGGTGGCTCGATGACAGAGGAACTGACGATCGGACGGCTCGCGCGCACGGCCGAGGTGAACGTCGAGACGATTCGCTACTACCAGCGGCGCGGCTTGCTGGACCAGCCGCCCAAGCCGCCGAGCGGCTGGCGCCGCTACACCGGTGCTGCGCTCCGGCGTGTGCGCTTCATCAAGCGTGCTCAGCAGCTCGGGTTCACGCTGGAGGAGATCAAGGGCCTGTTGCGCCTGGACGATGGGCAAAGCTGTCGCGAGACGCGCGTGCTCGCCGAGCACAAGCTGGCTGCCATCGAGCAACGCCTGGCGGATCTTACCCGCATGCGCCGGGTGCTTGCCGGACTGATCGCCGGGTGCACGGAGGGTAGACGGCCACGCTCGTGCCCGATCATCGCCACCTTGTCCGGGCTATGAAAGGGTTGCCGAGGTGACGAACATACTCGCCTGTGATTCATCTTCGAGGTGGTTTCGCGCAGGCTCATGCGGATCAGTCGATCCGGCTCTCACTGGCTGTCCGCCGCCTCGATCGCCCTCCGCGGTGCAGCCGGGACCTAAGGCGCCGTCCCGGCCGGCAACGCCATTGGCGTGCCGGCCGGGGAGGAGCGGGCTTGCAGAGCCGGTAACGCGACCGCGGCATCAGCGGTGCGAATGGCCTCCGAACAGGTCGGACATTACTCGGACACTGTCGTCACAGGCGTGGTTGAGGCACGGCAGATCGAAAGCCCCCTCGAGCGACTTCAACAGGGAGAAGTGGTTGTACCGCTGTGCGCTCTGCACGGCGTGGACGCCGTAGCTCGTATCGACGATCAACATGACCTGATTGGTGTTCGGCGCGAGACTGTAGTCGTTCTCGTCCCACACCACGACGATCGCGTTCCTCCCGTCGTGCCACACCGGCGAGGCTTTGATCGCCGTCACCAGCCTCTGCACCGTCACGTCGCCACGGAGGATCAGCGCCGGGTTCAGGCCAGCTTGCGTGCCGTTGTCGGTCGGGTCGAAGTTGCAGAATGGGCCGGCGTTGCCGCGCCCGTGCTGGTCGTTGCACTGGTTCGGCGCGATGAACGAGAAGGTCGGCACGTCTCCCGCGCGCAGGTCGGCGTATAGACCCTGCGGCCCGTCGAAGTCGACGACGTTCTTCAGGCTGTTCCTCCGGTCGGTGCCTTCCTGAACGCTGCGGAAATAGACGAATGGATTGTGCTTGGCCGCGTACAGCGCGACGATGTCGCTTTGCGAGAGCGGCGGATTGAGCGCTGGCTGGATCTGGCTGAAGTCGGTGTTGTTGGTGAAGAACCCGTCGCTGAAGTTGACGGTATCGGCGCCGCCCGGCGGCACACTTTCCTGATAGCTCTTCCAGCTGCGGCCCCAGTGGGCGAGCTGATCGCCGATCGTCTTGCCATCGATGTTCCTGGCCGCCGCGATGGACTGAATTCCGTCGATGTTGTTCTCGCCCGGACTACCCTGCGTCTCGTTGGTCGTGTCGACCGCAGGCGTTGCTGCATCGGTACCGAAGCCCGCGATCGGACAAATGTTCGGGCTTGGCGGGTTATCCGTCGCCGTGGTGGCCGAAGCCAGGTTGGTGGTGCAGGAGTCGTTGTGCCAGTCCGGATAGTTGTCCGTCTGCACGCCGAAGTTGGACCCGCCGACGACCTCCAGGTAGTTGGTCAAGCTGGGATGCCCGATCGCGAAGTAGTTCGTCGCCAGGTTCGCAGATCTTGCCAATTGGTTGGTGAACGGCGCGTTCGGGTTGTTGAGAAGTTGGCTGTACCCGTGGTTCTCCATCATGATGAGAAACACGTGATCGAGCTTCGGGATCCCGTCGGGGATTTCGCCCTCGCGGGCGGAGGTTTGACCCGCCGCCAGCGCGGCGAGCAAGCCAATGACGATCGTCGTCTTGTTCATGTTTCAATTCGCTCCAGGTTAATCAGCGCGGCGACCTGCCTCCGCCCCGGACGCCGGCGCGGCTGCAGAGTCGAGCGCTGCACGTCTTCGCTGGGAGATGAGATGCATCCGGTCCGCCCTATGCCAGCGCTCCCCAGGGCGGAACATCAGGCCCGGCGGGGCTGCTTGCCGAAATCACGCAGGCATGGTCGCTCCGTTCCGAGCGAAATAAATATACTGGGACCATGTGATCGGACGGTGAAGCATTTGTTTCGGTTGCGTAAGGTTGGAACGGCGTTAGCGGTCGGAGGGTAGGACTTTGAATAGCGCGCGCCGCGCGATGCGCGTCGCGCCGAAGTGCCGTGCGTCGAGCGTGAGTACCTTCGCTACGGAGTGGCGCTCGGCCAGCGCATTGGCCGAATCGTCCACCGATCAGGCCACTATTTGACCCGACACCTCGGTGCGGCGCATTCCGACATGCTCGAGAATGAACTGCGCGATCGCCGCGCGCTGGTCGAGTCCGAAGATAGGCACCGCGACCTCCAGCACGGCAACGGCCGCCCCCGCCGCACCGAGCAGCGATATGAGTGGAATTGACCAGATTGGATAGTCCATCGCGACGGCAACTATTCCCATGCCCACACCCACGGCGATCACCACGGCAATGCCGGTCTTGGATGGACGCCAGCTCATCCATGCACTCTCACTTCGTGTTCACGTGATGACGACGGCACGTCGGCGTTCCCGAGATGGCATCGGTGCGCGCATGCGCCGGTGGCAGGATACAAAGCGTCGCCCGCGTTCGCGGGCGACGCCTCGCCAGGGGCGGCAGCCTAAGTCTTGTAGCGCCGGTCTTTGAAGGATACGGAT
>JBGPMS010000175.1:0-11334 GCA_041487115.1 Gammaproteobacteria bacterium | reverse complement strand
TCTGCCATTCCTCATAGGTCATCGCGTCGAGGTCGGTGAAGGGAATCCACTTGTTGTAGGCGGCGTCGTTGACCAGCACGTCCACACGCCCAAAGGTATCGAGCACACGCGAGGCCAGAGCTTGCACTTGTGACGGGCTGGTGACGTCACACGCCATCGCCTCCGCTCGCGCCCCGGTGCTCTGCAACTCCCTGGCCACTTGCCGCGCGCTCTCGTCGCTCTGTGCGTAGACCACGGCCACAGCACTGCCTGCGCGGGCCAGCGCATGGCAGATCCGTTGACCTAAACCGCCGTTGCCACCGGTCACGATCGCGACCGTACCTTGTAGCTGCATCGCCCACCTCCCGTACTATGCGTTGAAGAGCATGCTACAACGAACACGCCAGTGGCGCCGTGCAGGTACGGATTCAACGCTGCCGCGGTTGACAACCGAGGACGGCGTCGTACACTCCACATCATCGGAGCAGGTGGCCTGCGCGCCACCTGACGCAACGCGCGTCGCAAGACTTGATCAGAGCTTCCCTGGACAGAGGAGTCGATAATGAAACTGAATCGTCATGCGTTCCGCGTTCGCCCCGGCATGCGCCAGGGTCTGCGGACTGAGGTGCCGCTACCGACACGGCTCGTCTCGAACGAGGAGTTCCCGCCGCTGCCCCAGACCGCCGCGCAGCGAGAGGTGGAGGAGCGGATCCTGGCCGCGGCGGGGCGCCTGGCCCCGCGGCTCGGACTCAGCCGGCGGGACTTTCTGCGCACGAGCGGCGGGATGGCAGCGTCGTTCATCGCCATGAACGCAGTGTTCGGGCGCTTCTTCGACGTCGCCGAAGTCGAGGCTGCAGAGCCGTCGGCATCGAAGGAGCGGGCGGGCGAGCCCTTGTTCATCTTCGACGTTCAACTCCACTACGTCGGGGCGGCGTACGACCCGGCCAACGCCGAGGCCGAGCGCAAGGGTGCGGTCAGCAAAACCGGGTTGCTGGGGCTGCGCAAGCGGTCGCAGCGGCTGAATCCGAAGCTCGCTTTCGACAGCGGCACCCTGGCCGACCTCTCGTGGCAGAACTTCATCAAGGAGGTATTCCTCGACAGCGAGACGGCCATCGGGCTCATCTCGACCCCGCCCGGGCCGTATCCCCAGGAGGCGGTGGTTCCGCCGAAGGAGATGACGCACATCCGGGATGAGATCAACCGCATCACGCAGTCGCGCCGGATGCTCGCCCATGGCCTGGTGACGCCGCAGCTCGGTCAGGCCGATCTCGACTTCATGGAGCTGCAGGCGGCAACGCTGAAGGTCGACGCCTGGAAGGCCTACACCGGGTCTTGTCCCAAGGGGTTCGAGCACGGCTGGTTCGTAGACGACGAGAAGATCGCCTACCCGATGCTCGAGAAAGCGCGGGCGCTCGGGGTGCGGCGCTTCTGCGTCCACAAGGGCCTGCCGCTGGGTACCGTCGCCGACTACAACCATCCGCGCGATCTGATCAAGGCGGCGAAAGACTTCCCGGACATCGACTTTTTCGCGTACCACTCCGGACTGCTGGGGGTGACAGCGCCAAAGCCGACGGGGGAGGTGCCGTGGACCACCGAGTTCTGCGAGATGAAGAAGAAGGAACCGGGCATCAGGAACATCTACATGGAGCTGGGGTCGACCTTCGGGCAGCTCGTCACGACCAATCCCGTCGCCTGCGCCCATCTGCTGGGCCAGATGATCGAGGCGTTCGGCGCGGACCACGTGCTGTGGGGGACGGACTCGATCTGGTACGGCACACCGCAGTGGCAGATCGAGGCATTCCGGCGCTTCCAGATCCCTGACGCACTCGTCGAGCAGCACGGGTACGCGCCGCTCACGCGTGCGGTGAAGGAACAGATCTTCGGGTTGAACGCGGCACGCGTCTTCAACGTGGACGTGAGCGCCAAGCGCAACGAGATCCCGGCGGACTATCTGAGCCGGATCAAGATGGCCTATCTCGAGGAAGGACCCGACCCGAGCCACCGCTTCTACGGCTGGGTTGCCTGACGGGTCGGCATGCGAGCGCTCTGGTGGACCGGAGCGGTTGTCGGCGCGGTAGAGATGGGTGGCGGGTGGTCCCGATTGCTGCTGCTCTCGGTCCTGTCTGGCTGCGCAACATTGCCGTCCACTCAAACCGAGAAGGTCGACAACAGGAGAGTCGAGTACGCGCTGATCCGTCATCAGCAGCCTGTCGTAGTCTTCGAGAACGGTCTCGGCGCTACGATGGGCAAGAGTTGGCTGCAGGTCTTCTCCGAGATCGGGAAAGACACCACGGTGTTTGCGTACAACCGGCCCGGTTACGGTGAGAGTAGTCCTGTATCGACCCCGCGTGATGCCGCCCATATCGTCGAAGAGTTGCGCGCGCTCCTGCGCATCGAGGGCTTGCAGCCGCCCTATGTACTTGTTGGTCACTCCGTGGGCGGTTTGTACATGCAGCTTTTTGCGCGCCACCATCCGGACGAGATCCTGGGATTGGTTTTGGTGGACTCGACGCATCCGACGCAGTTCGAAGGAGCCGGGTCGCTCGAACAGCAGCCGCTGTGGATTCGCAGCCTGTTCGCGGTAGCCATTACGGGCATGGCCAAAGAGGAATTTTCGGCGCTCGAGCAGACCGGTCAGCAAATCCTGCAAGCGCCAACGGTCACCGGCAAACCGGTGATCGTGCTGAGTGCAGCGGACAAGTCGGACTCGAAGACGGCGCAATTCGCCAATGCGAAGCGCGCAGACCTGGCTCGCTTATATCCGGGCTGCCGCCAGACGTGGGTGGACAGCGGACATTTCATTCAGATCGAAAAGCCCGAGGTGGTCATCGAGGCTATCCGGGAGGTCGTGACGGCAAGCGCCGGGAGCGGTGCTGCGAGTCGGCGTTCAGTTGCCCGCTCGGCCGCCGTTTCAGATTGGCTGGGCGAAGCTCAGCTCGTGGCCGTCGGGGTCGACGATATGGAAGTAGCGCTCGCCCCAGGTCGCGTCCCGAGGTGTGCCCTCTGGCGCGAGTCCCTGGGCGAGGGCCTGCCGGTGGAGCGCGTCGACGTCGTCCACGTAGAAGATGACCCGGCCCCACCATGACCACTGCCGCTCGGGCTGCTCCGCCGTGAGGTTGAGGTGGCCCTGGTCCAGCGAGAACGAGGTGAAAGCGGCGCCCTCGCCGCCGTAGTTGAGCTGAAACCCGAGCGAACGATAGAAGCGCACGGCGCGCGCCATGTCATGGGTCGCCAGGGTCAGCGCGCTGATGCACCGGACTGCGGATGTGCTCACCACCGCAGCGTGCGGCCAGTGTGCTTCCGGCCGATCTTCGCAGCCTCGCGCGCCTGCGGCCCGCACGCGATCATCACGCCCTCGTCCAGCCGGCTCGTCACGTTCTCCGGAGTGACCTGCTCGAGGAAGGCAAGGCCCGCGGCCTTGCACGCGGCGGTTATCCGGGAGCGGGCGGCTTGCATCTCGGCCGGGTAGGGCTCGTCGTGCTGATTCGGGTACCCCATCGACATCCCCATATCCCCCGGACCCCACTCGGCGAAGGCGATCCCCGGTACGTGCGCCGTGCGTTCCACGTTGGCGAGCGCCCGCGTGTTCTCGACCTTGATCCCGAGCAACAGCTCGCCCCGCGGGTTGAGCGGCCAGGGATCCGCTCGGGCGAAGTACTCGTCGACGGGGATACCCCAGACCTCGGCCGCGTGCGTCTGGCCCCCGTGTCCGCGGCGCCCGGCCCCGAGAGCGGAACCGGCGCTGGAGGTGAAGGAGTAACGTGCCGCCTCAACGAAGGCGCGTACCGCCTCCGGGGTCTCGGCATGGCACAGCAGCAGGCCGTGGGCGCCAGTGGCGAGCACCTGCTTGATCATCCACCCGTTCGCCCGGACCGCGGGGTAGTCTGTCCCGTCCATGGGGAGCGTCACGATGACGGCGGGTGTCCTGTGTCCGCTCCTTGTCGGTCCGGCGTCGACGAGTCCGCGCATGAATTGCATCAACCCTCGCACGTCGAAAGGGCTATGCTCCATGTCATACGCGATGTAGTCGGCCCAGGTCTGCGCCAGCGCGCGACCTCCGTCGTACTCGCCCGCTGCCGCGGCCTCGACGAACTCGAAGTAGACGGGCTGGCGCTGTTCCAGCAGTTCGACCGCCTTGTTGATCCTCATCGGCGCAGATCAGCGATGCCGCCCCACTGTCAGTTCCCGCGCGTACACCTCCCACGACCGGGCTGGTGTCCGCAGCGGGATCAGATGGCGGACGTCGGGATTGATCAGCGACATCGGCCACATCCCGCTGGCGATGCGGACTGCCTCCTCGCCGAGCTGCGTCTGGGCGCGCTCCCACGCGACCTCGGAGTAGCTGGCGTAGTGGTTGGTCACCGACACGTTGTCCATCTTGAGCAGCGGGTTGTCGGGATCGACCGGCTCCTTCTCGAACACGTCGAGTCCGGCGCCGGCGATCCGGTTCTCCTGGAGTGCCTCTATCAGCGCGGCTTCGTCGACGACGCCCCCACGCGCGCAGTTGATCACGTAGGCGCTGGGTTTCATTACCGCGAACTGCGCGCGGCTGATGAGGTGGCGCGTCTCAGGGTTGAGATAGACGTGGACGCTGATGTAGTCGGAGCGCCGGCACAGCTCCTCCAGCAAGCCCATCATCTCGACGCCGTGCTCGAGCGCGTCCCAGGATGCGACGTACGGGTCGTAGGCGATGACTTGCAGGCGGAAGGCCTTGGCCTTGCGCGCCACGGCGCGCCCGATGTCGCCCAGTCCGACGATGCCGAAGACCTGACCCGCGATGTGCCCCATCGGTGCCAGGCTCTTACGGGTCCACACGCCGCCTCTGACCAGCTTGTCGTGCAGCACGTATTTCCGCGAGCAGACGAGAAAGTGCATCATCGTGTGATTCGACACTTCCTCGGTGCCGAACGATGCCGTGTTGGCCAGGATGACGCCGTTCGTCGTCGCAGCCTCCAGATCGAGATGGTCGTAGCCGTGGCCGAAGGAGACGAGGCCCTTGCAGCGGCCGTGCAGGCCCATGTGCGCGAAGGCAGACTGGTCGAAGCCGTGGCCTTGGACCATGACGGCGTCCACGTCGCGGAGCGCTTGAGCCAGCTCCGAGCTGCTGTGGCCCTCGTAGCGGATTACCGTTCCCCCGGCGAGCCGGGGGGCGCGGGCCTGCTGTTCGAGTGAGGACGGGTCAAAGGTCCCCGCGGTTGCGGGGCCGACGTAGAGGATTCTGATGGGCTGCGGCATGGGCTGTGGGTGGCTGATGGGAACGAGCACATTCTATCGCTCGCACGAATTTATTTCCTTCGGCCCAGGCAATGGCGCGGATCAAGCGCACCCGGTAACATTCGGCGCACAGAGGTCGTGTCTTTTTTGGCTCGAATGAGACGCTGGGCGGATGTTCCTTGGAATGGCAGGGACGCATGGCCGCCTTGCCTATCTAGGCTCGTATTCCTTGAACCCCGACTACGTGATCATCGGCGCCGGCTCAGCCGGTTGCGTGCTGGCGAATCGCTTGACCGCCAACGGGCGCCACAGTGTATTGCTCCTCGAAGCCGGGCCGCGTGACACCAATCCCTGGATCCACGTGCCGCTCGGCTACGGCAAGCTGTTCGCCACCCCGAGCGTGAACTGGATGTACCAGTCCGAGCCCGAACCCGAGTTGAACGGCCGCAGCGTGTTTACGCCGCGGGGCAAGGTACTCGGCGGCTCGAGCTCGATCAATGGGCTGGTGCACGTTCGCGGCCAGCGCGAGGACTTCGACGAATGGGCTCGGCTCGGCGGCGCGGGCTGGGGTTACGCGGACGTGCTGCCCTACTTCCGGAAATCGGAAGACCAACAGCAGGGCGAGGATGCATATCACGGGGTGGGCGGACCGCTCTCCGTCAGTGCGCTTCCCGATCGTCACGCGCTTTGCGATGCTTTCATCGCCGCCGCCGGCGAGATCGGGATTCCGCGCAACGACGACTTCAACGGCGAGCGGCAGGAAGGCGCGGGCTACTACCATACGACCGCGCGGCACGGCAGGCGCGCAAGCTGCGCCGTCGCATACCTGCGTCCGGCGCGGAAGCGCTTCAACCTGCGCGTCCAGACCGGGGCGCTCGTAACGCGCATCCGCTTCGAAGGACGGCGGGCAGTCGGCGTGGACTATCTGCTGGGAGATACCGCACGCACTGTCCACGCGCAACGCGAGGTGCTCGTCTGCGGCGGCGCCTTCAACTCCCCGCAACTGCTACAGCTATCCGGGGTGGGGCCGCAGACGCTGCTCGAACGCCACGGCATTCCCGTCGTCCTCGATGCGGCGGGCGTCGGTGAATGTCTGCAGGATCATTTCTATGTCCGCACGGTATGGAAAAGCGTCCTGCCGATCACGTTCAACGACGAGTTGGCGACGCTTCCGCGTCGGATCGCAGCAGGATTGCGCTACGCGCTGCTGCGCCGCGGCCCGTTGACCGTCGGCGCGGGCTACGCAGGTGCGTTCCTGCGCACCCGAGCGGACGCTGCGCGGCCCGACGTGCAACTCTACTTCATCAACTTCAGCACCGACAAGATGGGGACGACGCTGCACCCGTTCTCGGCATTCACCGCGTCGATGTCCCCGCTGCGTCCAGAATCGCGGGGCTTCGTGCGCATCCGCTCGGCCAACGCGCTGGACGCGCCTGCGATTCAATACAACTACCTGACGACGGTCAACGACCGGCGGATTGCGATCGACGGGTTGAGGACGGTCCGCCGCCTGATCCAGGCCAGCGCAATGGAACCGTACGTCCTTGCCGAGCATGCGCCGGGTGATCGCGTCCGGACCGACGACGACTGGCTCGACTACGCACGTCAAGTCGGCGGGACGGTGTACCACCCGACATCGACGTGCCGGATGGGTCGCGACTCGCTCGCGGTGGTCGATGAGCGCCTGCGTGTTCGTGGTCTCGCCAGCCTGCGAGTGGTGGACGCGTCGATCATGCCGCGGATCGTCTCCGGCAATACCAACGCGGCGACGATCATGATCGCGGAGAAGGGCGCGGACATGATCCTTGCGGACGCGCAATCGGTGTGAGCACGTCCGCGGCCCGCCAGGTGGGCTTCAGAAGCTCTCTTTGAATGGCCGCAGATCGATCTCCTGCGCCCATGCGGACCTGGCCTGACGATGGAGCTGCCAATAGGTCTCGGCGATGGCCGCTATGCCGAGCAGCCCGTCCTCGCCGCGCTCCTTGATTGCGTCGGGCCGGCCGCGGCGGAGGCGATCGCCGTCGATCCCGCCATCGATCACGACGTGCGCGACGTGGATGCCCAATGGGCCGTATTCGCGCGCCATGCTTTGCGCGATCATCCGCAATCCCGCCTTGGCCCATGCAAGTAAGTAATCTGCCGCTGCGCGACGGGACGATCGCGCCGGATCGCGAAACAGGAGCCACTGTCATGGAAAGCGGGACTGACCGACTGTATCTGGACGATTTGCGCGTGGGGCAGCGCTTCGTCAGCGGCACACATGTGATCGACGAGATGCAGATCAAGGCGTTTGCGCGCGAATTCGATCCGCAACCCTTCCATCTCGACGACGACTCTGCGAAGGGCACCCTGTTTGCCGGCTTGGTGGCAAGCGGCTGGCACACCGCAGCGCTCATGATGAAGCTGCTGGTGGAAAGCGGATTGCCGCTGGCCGGTGGCATCCTCGGGGCCGGGGGAGAGCTGGCCTGGCCGCGGACCACGCGCCCCGGCGATATCCTCCATGTCGAAAGCGAGGTGCTCGACGTTACCCCATCGCGCTCGCGTCCGGATCGCGGGATGGCCACGGTGCGCAGCGAGACGCGCAATCAAAATGGCGAGATCGTGCAGGTCTTCACCGCGAAGCTGGTGGTGCCCCGGCGGCCCTAGTAGCGGCGGTACGAGCGACAGGCGCGATGCTGCTGCTCCCCCTCTCCCCCTGTGGGAGAGGGCAGGGTGAGGGGTGATTTTGTGAGAGCATGAGGGTCCGTACGGGCCTGAGGTTCTTGCATGACACTTCGCAAACGCCTGACTCTTATCGCTGCACTGCTGGCGATAGTCGGGGCGCTCGCTTGCTTTGCGGTGGTTGTCGGCCTCTTGCAACCCAGTCGCGCCACGCTGGAGCAGCGCGCCGCCGATCGCGCGGCGTGGGCGAAGACGCAGACCGCGGAACAGCGTGAAAGTGCTGCGGCCTGGGATGCGGCGCTCAGTAGAATGCGCCGTGAACAAGGCCTGATGGCCCTTGTGTTCGTCAGCGGGGTCCTGCTGATCATCGTGATTGTCTCCCGCTCGACCCGCTCCGCCGCACGCAAGGTCGATCGCAACGAAACCACTTTGCGCCGCGCTGGAGCGGCGGTTCTATCGCGTGCCGCCGTCGCTCTGCTGGGGGCATTTGCGGTCATGGTGCTCGTTCCGGTCGTGGAGGGACTTTTCATCGACAGCTACGGCATGTACGAAGGCGAGCAGTCCGCGGTTGCAATTCTCACCGCTGCCGCGTTCGTGCTGGTCTGGGTCGCCGCGCTGTCGGTCTCGATCGCTGTTCTGTGGCGCCGCAGGCGGGATGCAAGCTGACGAGACTGCACGTGTTCACGGCGTGCCGCCCGAAGAGGTGGTCGCCGCGACTCGGGCCTGGCTCGAGAAGGCCGTCATCGGGCTCGACCTGTGCCCGTTCGCGAAGGCTGTCCACGTCAAAGACCAGATCCGCTATGCCGTCAGCCAGGCGCAAACTGCCGACGCGCTGCTGGCCGACCTGGTTCACGAACTGCGGTATTTGCAGGCGGCTGATCCGGCTCAGGTCGAAACGACGCTGCTCATCCATCCCGGCGTGCTCGTGGATTTCCTCGACTTCAACGATTTTCTGGACGTAGCCGACGTTGCCGTGACGGAACTGGGGCTCGCCGGTGAGATACAGGTGGCGAGCTTCCATCCGGACTACCAGTTCGCCGGCACGGCGCCGGACGACATCGGCAACTACACCAACCGCTCGCCTTTCCCGACGCTACATCTGCTGCGCGAGGCGAGCATCGAGCGGGGGCTCGCAGCCTTTCCCGATGCCGCGCAGGTGTTCGAGAAGAACATCGACACGCTGCGCCGCATCGGGCACGAAGGCTGGGCCCGCCTTGGGGTTGGCATCCCCTCCAATCCGGATGCGACCAGGGCGGACCCGGAGAAGAAGTAGCCCTATGGTCGCGCAATCGTGCGGCTGCAGGCCTGCCTTCGATCGCTGCCGGCCGCGCTGGCCCGAGGCTAAGCTGCCGGGCGTATAGTCGGGTCGGTTCACGCTTCGCTCCCCGCGCCCTTCCAGGAGGCTCACATCCCATGAAACGGAAATCCGCGATCATTCCGATGGACAGCCGCAAGCGCATCGCGCTGGTGGCGCACGACAACATGAAGCAGGATCTGCTCGACTGGGCGCGCTTCAACCGCGACACGCTGGAGCAACATGAATTGTTTGCCACCGGCACCACCGGTGCCCTGCTGGCGGACGCGCTCGACCTGAAGATCACCCGGCTTCTGAGCGGCCCGCTCGGCGGAGACCAGCAGATCGGCGCCAAGATCGCGGAGCGCGACATCGACTTCGCTATCTTCTTCTGGGATCCGCTGGAGCCGCAGCCGCACGACCCCGACGTAAAGGCCCTGCTGCGCGTGGCGGTGGTGTGGAATATCCCGGTGGCCTGCAACCGCGCCTCCGCCGACTTCATGATCTCCTCGCATCTGATGTCATCGGCCTACGAGAGGATCGTTCCAGACTACGGGAGCTATCTCGGTCGCCTCGCACGCCCAGGGCATGCCTGAGCCCTATCGGCGCCGCTACACGCCATGCTTGCGGCGGCTGTCGGGCGGCGCCTGGGCGCGGTCGAACATGCCGTAGTCGCGGATGACACCTGCAACTCGGAGACGGTAGTCCGCGAAGACCCCGCCCCGCCCCTTGGCCTGGGCCAGACGGTGAGCTTCCAGGTTGCGCCAGGCCTCGACGGCGGACTCGTCTCGGAAGAAGGAGAGCGACAGAATCTTGCCCTCGGTACTGAGGCTCGCGAAGCGCTCGATCGAAACGAATCCGTCGATCTTCTCGAGCTCGGGGCGCAGACTGGCGGCGATGTCCAGATAGTCCTGCCTGCGCCTCTCGGCAGGAAACACTTCGAAGATGATGGCGATCAATGCATTGCTCCGGTAGATGAGTTAGGGGAGTCTACACCCGTGCCAGTGGCCAGGGATGGGGTTGCACCTCGCCAAGCCCTGTAACAACGATGGTGCCGGCCTATGCGCAGGACGCCGACATCCAACCATAGATACGCCTGGCATCTGACGTTATACGCTCGCCCTCCTCTGCCTGTAGATGCCCTTTGCATCCAGCGATAGATGCGGGCGTATACTTTCGTAGATTCGCATCTAGACCTATCGACCTGCTGCGGGGTCGACTTCTAGTTGGGCTTCACGGCAGGGTGATCGTGACCATGCCAAGTCTAGTTGCACAGCGAAGGGCTGAGCTGACGGTCGCATTCGACGATGGGCAAAGGTCGAGGAGATGGATGGCCGCTACCTTCGGGTCGTTTTGCTGCCGGATGGAGAGACGGTCCATAATGCGTTCTTTGAACGTAGGTTCGAGCCATGAAGATCAAGTACTTTGCCGATACCGACACTTTGTACATCGAGTTCCGCGAAGGGACAGTGGCGGAGACACGTGATCTGGACGAGAGCACCGTGTTGGACGTTGATGCCGTCGGCAATATTTGCGCAATCACGGTTGAGCATGCGTCCGAGCGCACGGGCATCCCCGAATTCTCGTACGAGCAGATTCCGGCTTAGTACTGCCTCAACGGAGCACGGCAGCGTTTGGTCAACCCGGCGCGGTACGGTGCTAGGCCCGCACGAATGCCTCACGCGGCCAGCTCGACAAACTTGGGCTGGCTTCTGATCTGCGCAAGCCAGGCGTTGATCGCCGGGAAGCGATCCAGCCCGAAGCCGCCATCGTGGGCGCAATGGGTGTAGGCAAATAGCGCCACATCGGCGATCGAGTATCGGTCGCCCACGAAAAACCTGCGCTCGCCAAGATGTTGCTCCATGACCCTTAATGCCTGATAGCCGCGTTCATGCAGCCTGGGTAGCTCGGCTCGGCGGGAATGGTCGGCGGGCAGGAACTTGCAGATGAACCGTGCGACGGCTACGTACGGTTCATGGCTGTATTGCTCGAAGAACATCCATTGCAGCGTCTGCGCGCGCTCGAGCCGAGCGCTGGACCAGAATAGCGTGCCGTCTGCCAGGTAACAGAGGATCGCATTGGACTCGGGCAGATAGCGACCGGGCTCGATCTCCAGAACCGGAACTCTCCCGTTTGCATTCATCGCCAGGAATTTCGGGGTGCGCGTTGCACCGTTCAACGCATCC
>JBGPMS010000174.1:0-11337 GCA_041487115.1 Gammaproteobacteria bacterium | reverse complement strand
GCGCTGTCCTGACTGCGGTCCTGGTCGTAAACGGCGAGCGGAACGTCCTCCACGTCCAGCGTGACGCCGTAGGCGAACAGGAACAGCAGCACCAGCGGCAGAAACACCGCCACGCCCAGGGTGATGGGATCGCGGAGCAGCTCCCGCGTCTCCTTGCGCAGCAGCGCTGTCAGGATCACGAGGTGCGCTCCATCAACTTGAGGAAAGCCTCCTCGAGTGACGAGGTGCCGGTGCGCGCCCGGATGCCTTCGGGGGAGTCAAGCGCGAGGAGCTTGCCGCGATCGATGAAGGCAACGCGGTCGCAGCCTTCCGCCTCCTTCAGATAGTGCGTGGTGACGAACACTGCCGTACCCGAGCGTGCGAGGGCGCCAATCAGGTTCCAGAAGGCCTGGCGTGAAGAGGGATCTACGCCGGAAGTCGGCTCGTCCAGGAACAGCACGTCGGGCTGATGCAGCACTGCGCAGCCCAGCGCCAGGCGCTGCCGCAACGCCCCTGAGAGGTCCCGCGCCAGCGCCCGCTCCCGCCCGGCCAGCCCGGCCATCCGCACGATCCAGTCGCGCCGCTCCTGTAGTAAGTTGGGTTCTAAGCCATAGACGCTGCCGAAAAACTCGACGTTCTCCGCCACAGTCAGGTCGAGGTAGAGGGAGAACTTCTGAGACATGTAGCCGATGCGCCCGCGCGCCGCGTCGGGACGGGAGGCCACATCCACGCCCGCCACCTGGGCCCTTCCGGAGGTCGGCGGCAGGATCCCGCACAGGATCTTGATGGTCGTGCTCTTGCCCGAGCCGTTGGGGCCCAGCAGCCCGAAGATCTCGCCGCGATGGACGGTGAACGACACGTGGTCTACCGCTGTGAAGCTGCCGAAGGTGCGCGTCAGCTCCTCGACCTGTACTGCTTCGCCTGCGCTGGACTTGGGCGCAAACGGCACCTGCTGTCCCATCTCCGGGACCTTCTGGCGTGCCTTGAAGGCCGCTTCGAGGTCTTCGCCAAATGCGGCGGGCCGATCGCACGCGATCAACTTGCCGCTGGAGAGGAAGGCCACGCGATCGCAGCGCTGGGCTTCGTCCATGTAAGAGGTGGCGACGACCACGGTCATGCGGCGCGCGCGATACTCCTCCATCATGCGCCAAAGCTCGCGCCGGGACAGTGGGTCTACACCCAGCGTCGGCTCGTCCAGGACCAGCAGGTCGGGCTCGTGCATCAGGCTGCAGCACAGCGCCAGCTTCTTCTGCATGCCACCCGACAGCGCCTTGGTCCTGCGGTCTAGAAACGGCGTCAGGCCAGCGAAAGTCAGCAGGCGTTGCTTGCGGCGCTCGAACTCCTGCCGCGGCACGCCGCGCACTTGCGCAAAGAACTCGAGGTTTTCCTCCACCGTCAGGTCGCCATACAAGGAGTAGGCCTGCGACATGTAGCCGATGGTGGAGGTGATGCGAGCGGCCTCAGTCACGCTGTCCAGCCCGAGAACGCTCACCCTTCCCTGGGTGGGATCGAGGATCGCGCACAGGCATTGGATCAGAGTCGTCTTACCCGCCCCGTCCGGGCCAACGATGCCGAACAGCTCGCCCCGCGCGATGGTGAGATCGATGCCTTGCAGCGCCCAGTTACCCCGGAAGCGCCGGGTGAGCCCGAGGATCTGTATGGCCGTCTCGCCCGCTGCGGTGCCAATGGCTTGCATCGAGGGCATCGCCGCGCCTGTGCCCGGCGCGGCGCTCACCAGGACGCCTGGTCCTGCCATTTGATCTTCGCGTCTACCGGCATCCCCGGTTTCAGAAAGCCCTCGGGGTTGTCGATCTTGACCTTCACCCCGAACACCAACTTCTCGCGCTCGTCCTTCATGTGCACTTCCTTCGGTGTGAACTCGGCCTGCTGCGAGACCTCGATCACGCTGCCCGGGAAGAAGCGCTTGGGGAAGGCATCGGTGTTGATGCGAGCCGAGTTGCCGAGCCGGATCTTGCCGATTTCGCGCTCGGCGATGAAGACGCGCACGTAGATATCCGACAGGTCGATCAGCGTAGCCAGCGGCCGGCCCGGCGAGATCAACTCGCCCTGCTCGACCAGCTTGTTGATCACTGTCCCGTCCGCGGGCGCGGTGACGGTGGTGTCGGCCAGCGCCACCTCGACCTCCTTCGCCCGCGCAGCCGCAGCTTCGGCCTGGTTCTGGGTGGTTGTCCCCAGCGCGATCAGACGCTGCTTCTCGCGCTCCAGACGCTGCACGTCGGTCTGTTTGACCTGCACCTCGCCGGCTGCGGCCTTGGCCTTCTGCAGCCCCGCGATGGCCTCCTCGCGCTGCTGGCGGATGGCCTTCAGCCGCGCTTCCGCCGACGTGTAACGTGCGCGCACCTCGCCAAAGTAATTCTCGCTGACGAAGCCCTCCTTAACCAACCCCGCGTAGCGCTCGTAGGTGCTCTTGTCTTGCTGACGGCGCGATTCGGCAGCAGCGACCTCGGCCTCGGCACGTTGCACGGCCTCGGTCGCCCGATGCACCTCGTGGGTCGAGGTGTCCTTGATCACGCCAACCCCCAGCTTCGCGCCCTCGATGCCGCTGTCCAGCGCCGCGAGTTGTGCTTCAACCTCGCGCAACTGGCTCTCGGCGGCCGCCGCCTGCGCCTTGGCCTGCTCGAGCCTGGCCTCGGTTTCCTTCGACGAGATCTTCACCAGAAGGTCGCCCCGCTTGACCGGTTGGCCCTCTCTGATGGGCACGAGCTCCGCGGTGCCCGACACTTTCGCGCTGACGGTCACCTCCGTGCCGCGCACCTGGCCGCTGGCATCGATGATGCCCGGACTGGCCACCGGTCTCAAGACGTAAAAGACGGCGCCGGCGGCTGCTGCCACCAGCAACGCGCCAGTGGCCGCAGCGATCAACCTGCGGCGATTGGGCATGAGCGTTCGTTCTCCTTGAGATCCACCGGCCTGTCCATCGGACGGCCCTTTCGAGCGCGCGAGCACGCCATATGGGAACCGACAGAAAGCAGGCTAAACCTGGGAGCAACTCACACCTCAAGGCCCGTCTACATATACGGCTCTCGGTCACCCCGACCACTGCCAGTCACGTATCTCCGGCATATCCTCCCCGTGGCGCTCGATGTAATGCCTGTGGTCGATGAGCTTGTCGCGCAGCGCTTGCCTGGCGTACGCGGCCAGATAGCCCAGTTTGGACACGCGGTCGATCACGTCCGAGGCCAGATGGAACCGGTCGAGGTCGTTGCGCACCACCATGTCGAAAGGCGTCGTGGTGGTGCCCTCTTCCTTATAACCGCGCACGTGGAGACTCTTGTGGTTGGTGCGCCGATAGGTAAGGCGGTGGATCAGCCAGGGATAGCCGTGGTAGGCGAAGATGACCGGCTTGTCGGTGGTGAACAAGGCATCGAAGTCACGGCCGGACAGGCCATGCGGGTGCTCCTCCCGAGGCTGCAGTGTCATGAGATCCACGACATTGACGACTCGGATCTTCAGGTCGGGCACGTGCTGGCGCAGGAGCTGCACCGCCGCCAACGTCTCTAACGTCGGCACGTCCCCCGCACAGGCCATGACGACATCCGGTTCGCTGCCCTCGTCGTTGCTCGCCCATTCCCAGATGCCGACACCCGCCGAGCAGTGCTTGATGGCGGCATCCATACTCAGCCACTGCGGTGCGGGCTGCTTGCCGGCCACGATCACGTTCACGAAGTTGCGGCTGCGCAGGCAGGCGTCGGTGACGTACAGCAGCGTGTTGGCGTCCGGCGGCAGGTATACGCGGATGATATCGGCTTTCTTGTTGACCACATGATCGATGAATCCCGGATCCTGGTGCGAGAAGCCGTTGTGGTCCTGCCGCCAGACATGCGAGGTGAGCAGATAGTTGAGCGAGGCGACCGGGCGGCGCCAAGGGATTTCCTTGCTCGTCACGTTCAGCCACTTGGCATGTTGGTTGAACATGGAGTCCACAATGTGGATGAAGGCTTCGTAGCAGGAAAAAAGACCGTGCCGCCCGGTGAGCAGATAGCCTTCCAGCCAACCCTGGCAGGTGTGCTCGGACAGGATCTCCATCACCCGTCCGTCCGCAGAAAGGTGATCGTCGTAGGGCAGGGTCTGCGCAATCCAGGCGCGATCGGTCACCTCGAACAGGGCCCCGAGGCGGTTGGAGGCGGTCTCGTCCGGCCCGAACACGCGGAAGTTGCGCGCTTGCATATTGGACTTCATCACGTCACGCAGGTACTGCCCCATCACGCGCGTGGCCTCGGCGGTGGCCGCCCCGGGCTTCGACAGCTGCACTGCGTAGCTGCGGAAGTCCGGCAGCCTGAGGTCTTTCAGCAGCGCTCCGCCATTGGCGTGCGGATTGTCGCCCATGCGCAGGCTCCCTTTCGGCGCCAGCGCGGCCAGATCGGGGTTCAAGCGTCCTTGCTCGTCGAACAACTCTTCCGGCCGGTAACTTTTCATCCAGTCCTCGAGCAGCTTGACGTGGCCGGGCTTAGTCGCCATCTCGGCCAACGGCACCTGGTGACTGCGCCAAGAGCCCTCGGTTTTCTGTCCGTCCACTCCTTCGGGCCCGTCCAACCCTTGGGCGTGTCGAGGACGATCATGGGCCAGCGCGGGCGGACCGCCTTGCCGCTCGATCGCGCTTCCCGTCGGATCGTGCCGATCTCATCCAGCACCATATCCAGCGTGGCCGCCATCTGCCGGTGCATTGCCTCAGGGTCCGAGCCTGCCACGAAGTAGGGCTTGTAGCCGTAGCCGATCAACAGGCTCTCCAACTCCTCGCGGCTCACGCGCGCGAGCACGGTGGGGTTGGCGATCTTGTAGCCGTTGAGATGCAGGATCGGCAACACCGCCCCATCGGTGATCGGGTTCAGGAACTTATTGGAATGCCAGGCGGTGGCAAGCGGGCCGGTCTCGGCCTCGCCGTCGCCGACCACGCAGGTGACGATGAGATCCGGATTGTCGAAGGCTGCACCGAAGGCATGCGACAGCGAATACCCCAGCTCGCCGCCCTCGTGAATCGAGCCGGGCGTCTCGGGCGCTGCGTGGCTGGGGATGCCCCCGGGGAAGGAGAACTGCTTGAACAGCCGCCGCATTCCCTCTTCGTCCTGCGACACGTTCGGGTAGTACTCGCTGTAGGTGCCCTCCAGATAGACATTGGCGACCAGCCCAGGGCCGCCGTGGCCTGGGCCGGCCACATAGATCATGTCGAGGTCGCGTGCCTTGATCGCGCGATTCAGGTGCACGTAGATGAAGTTGAGGCCCGGCGTGGTGCCCCAGTGGCCGAGCAGGCGCGGCTTGATGTGTTCCAGCTTGAGCGGCTGTTTGAGCAGCGGATTTTCGTAGAGATAGATCTGACCGACCGAAAGATAATTGGCGGCACGCCAGTAGGCATCCAAGCGGCGCAGCTCTTCGGACGAAAGCGACCCGGAGGGCCCGAGCGGGGTTGCAGCTTCTTTCATGGTTTTTCCCTCCGGTGTCTGGTTGAATGCCCACGGGTCAGCAGCGCGGGCAAGTGCTGGCTTGATTCGGGTTGGAAAGCGGAGCCGCACGCCTACTCAGCGGGCAGGCGGTACGTCTACCGCTGAATCAGCACCGCCTGCTGCGCCGCCTCGCTATAGGGAAAGACGACGTTCGGGTCGGGCAGTATCAACGCCGCGTCCTTGTCCTCGTAGTGCACCCGCACCAGCATGTCCTACCATGGCCGAACAAATGCATAGCGACGAATGCGAGCGCAAACAGCAGCCAGATCCAGTTTTGCGACAACCAGTTCATCGTCCTTCCTCCTTTTCAAGCATGCTCAGACGGCTCGTCTCCTCAGCGTCTACCTCCACGCCATCGCGGCGACATTCGGGTTCGCAGGGCGGAGACGTGCTGCGCATCTCCATTCCAGCGGCAACCTCACTTGCCGGGTGCGCCAGGGCCCGATTCCGTCGCACCCGATACAACGCGTTGCATCAGGGCGGGCTCGAGCACCGGCTCCTGCCGTGCGGGTGTTTCGTTACGCGCGCTCGGTTGGAGCAGGCCATCCAGGGCGGCGCGGTCCACGACCTCCTTCTCCAGCAGCAGCTTGGCAAGCGCGTCGAGCATCGAGCGGCGATCCGAGAGCGTCTGCTTGACGCGCTCGTGGGCCTCCGCCAGGAGTTTGCGCACCTCGTCGTCTATGGCCTGGGCGGTGCGTTCGCTGTACTCGCGGCGCTCGCTCATGCCGGGGAGGTTGAGGAAGGGAGAAGCGCGCGGCTCCTCGTAGGTGGCCAGCCCGAGCTGCTCGCTCATCCCGTAATGGGTCACCATGTGGTGTGCGATGTCGGTGGCGCGCTGCAGGTCGTTCTGGGCGCCGGTCGAGGTGTCGGCGAACACGATCTCCTCCGCCACGCGCCCGCCCAGGAGCACGTCGATGCGATCCAGAAGCTCGCTGCGCCGCATGAGATAGCGATCCTCCGTGGGCATCTGTTGCGTGTAGCCCAGCGCCGCCACGCCCCGGGGAATGATCGAGATCTTAGTCACGCGGTCGACATTCTTGCGAGACTCTGCAACCAAGGCATGGCCCGCCTCGTGGTAGGCGATGACCTTCTTCTCTTCGGGGTTCATCACGCGGTTCTTCCGCTCGAGACCGGCCACGATCCGGTCGAGGGCCTCATCGAAGTCGATCATTGCCACCGCGGTCTTGTCCTGCTTCGCCGCCCGCAGCGCTGCCTCGTTGACCAGATTTGCCAAATCGGCTCCGACGAACCCCGGTGTGCGCGCGGCGACAACGGCGAGGTCCACTTCCGGCGCCAGCGTTACGTTGCGGGTGTGCACGCGCAGGATCTGCTCGCGGCCCTTCAGGTCGGGGCGGTCGATGACCACGTGTCGATCGAAACGCCCGGGCCGCAGCAGCGCGGGATCAAGGATCTCGGGCCGGTTGGTGGCGGCCATGAGGATGACCCCCTTGTTGGTATCGAAGCCGTCCATTTCCACCAGTAGTTGGTTGAGCGTCTGCTCACGCTCGTCGTTGCCGGCGATGCCGCCGACACCGCGCGCCTTGCCCAGCGCATCCAGCTCGTCGATGAAAATAATGCAGGGTGCTTTGCCTTCCGCCTGCTCGAACAGGTCGCGCACTCGGGCCGCCCCCACCCCGACGAACATCTCCACGAACGCGGAGCCGCTGATAGAGAAGAAGGGCACGCCCGCTTCGCCCGCGACGGCTTTTGCGAGCAGCGTCTTGCCGGTGCCGGGTGCGCCGAGGATGAGCACGCCCTTGGGGATCTTGCCGCCGAGCCTGCGGTAGCGGTCCGGTTGCTTCAGGAACTCGACCACTTCCATCAACTCTTCCTTCGCTTCATCGATGCCCGCCACATCGGCGAAGGTCACCCCGGTCTGTTTTTCCATGAAGACCTTGGCCTTGCTCTTGCCGATCTCCAGCATGCCGTGGGCGCCGCCGCCCATCCGCTTCATGAGAAAACCCCACAGTGCCACAAAGATGACCGCGGGCACCACCCAGGACAGAAGCGTGGAGAGGAAATTGCTCTCGACGCGGCCCGCGAAGCGCACTTGTGCTGCTTCGAGGTCCTTCACCAGAGAAGGGTCGTCGACGCGCACCGTCACGAAGCCGTGCTCGCCTTTTCCAGCGGCCTTGAGTTCGTCCAGCTTGTTCTTAGGCAGAAGGGCTTCGAGACCTTCGTTCTTCAGCGTGCCGGTGATGGCCTTGTCGGAAACGTCGACCTGCGTGATCTTGCCGGCCGCCACCAGCTTCTTGAAGTCGCTGTAGGCCAGCGTCTCCACGTGAGCGGTGAAGAAGACCTGCTGCATCAGCAAGATCAGCCCGAAGGTCCCGAGGAAATACCAGAGCGAGAACTGCTGTTTTTTGTCCATTGTCGCGAGCTCTACGCTCTCCGGTTCGATAAGTTCTGGCGTCCTCGACCGGCGCAAACGGTCTGGCGCCGCAACCCCGCAGCCATCCTCAAGCAACCGCTGCGGTCAACGTGATGCTCCTCGCGGTAAAACCGACGGCCCCGACCGCGACGCGGAGTTGGCTTGGCTGCACTTTGAAGGCGTCGTATCGCACGGCCGCTTCGCCGCTGGGGAGCGACACTTCCACCCACGTCACCCCGGGGATCGCCTCGAGCGCGCTGCGAACGCTTCTGGAGCAACGCTCGCAGGTCATACCTTCAATTTCCAGTACTGCCGTTTCCATCTCTCACCTCCGCGCAAACTGATCTGCCGGCCGACGGCCAGGTCGGCTATCGCCAAGCGTGGCCGGGCGCCGATGGCAAACACCAAACCGGAGCGCTTTCCGGGCGCTTGCCGCTAGGGTTGCAAGCTAAAACCCTGGAGCCAGTCACAGGTCAAGGCCCAAGATACGCGCGCGTGAGGATTGCCGAGGAGCCAGCCAACTGGGGACTAGATCAGTTGCGGTCCGGCTTCCTTACCGCGCCATTACAGCCAGTCCTCCAACGAGCGCATAGCCAGCTCTTGACCTGGTGCCCGCACACGCCTTCCAATATCACGCTTGCCAGCGGGGTTGAGCCAACACAGGATGTGCCTTGGAAACGGCGCGCCCGCAAGGATGAGCGAAGGAGATTCGATGTCTGCACAGGAGCTGGAAAAGACAATGGTCGAGCTGACCGCGCCCGGCAAGGGAGCTCTCGCGGCCGACGAGAGCTCCAGCACCATCGAGAAGCGCTTCAAGCCCCTGAACATACCGTGCATACAGGAGACCAGGCGCGACTACCGGGATCTGTTGTTTTCAACGGCCCGACCTGAGCGCGTTTATCAGCGGCGTGATTCTGTTCGAGGAGATCCTCGAACAGAAGAGTGCGGCCGGCGTGCCGCTGCCTAGTTGCTGATTGCGCAAGGCATTGGAGATCCGGAATTGGAAGTGGTGAGGGAATGAAACGGGGAAGTGAGGCTCCGCGCGCAAAGCAGCAGCGCTCGTCCGCACCTCTGTCGGGCCCCGCACGGCAAACCCGCCTCCCGGCAACATCTCAGTGGGCTGCTGCGGAAGGACTTCCCTTTCCCCTGGGTGCGACCTGGATAGAAGAGGAGCGCGCATACAACTTCGCGCTCTACTCCAAGCATGCGTGCAGCGTCACGTTGCTGCTCTACTGCGAGAGCGACATCGTGAGCCCGTTATTCACATATCGGTTCGATTACCTCAAGAACAAGTCCGGCAGGATCTGGCACTGCCGCATTCCCTTCGAATCGATGACGGGTGCGTCCTACTACGCATACAGCGTCGATGGACCCCTGCCGAACGGCCGCTTCGAGTGGCATTGGTTCGATCGCAAGAAAATCCTTCTCGATCCTTACGCGAGATCGGTATTCTTCCCCCCCACTTTTGATCGGCTCGCTGCCGCCCGTCCCGGCTCCAACGCAGGCATGGCGCCGCTGGGCGTGCTGACGGGAGACAGCGAGCGCTTCGACTGGCAAATTGACCGTGGCCCGCGGCACGAGGCCGATACCGTCATCTACGAGCTGCACGTGAGGGGATTTACCAGAAACCCGAACTCCGGCGTCAAGGACGAAGCGCGCGGGACGTTTGCCGGCCTGGTCGAGAAGATCCCGCACTTGAAGGATCTCGGCATTACCGTGGTCGAGTTGATGCCGGTGTTCCAATACGACCCCTCCGACGGAAACTACTGGGGCTACGGGCCGCTCAATTTCTTCTCGCCGCACCATGGTTACCACAGCGGCCACGCGGTCAAATCACAGCACAACGAGTTTCGAGCAATGGTCAGGGCGCTGCACGAGGCCGATATCGAGGTGGTGCTCGACGTCGTCTACAATCACACCGGCGAAGGTGATCACACGGGGCCGGTCTACAGCTACAAGGGCATCGACAACAGCACCTATTATCTGATAGCGGACCGGCCGGGCGCCCCCTATGAGAATTTCTCCGGGACCGGCAACACGCTCAATTGTACGAACCGGTATGTGCGCAAGATGATCATGGACAGCGTTCGCCACTGGGTGCAGGAAATGCATGTCGACGGATTTCGCTTCGACCTCGCGTCTATTTTCACTCGAAACATGGATGGATCCATCAATATGACGGACGCGCCGGTTCTGAGCGATGTGGCTTCCGACCCTGATCTGGCGCACCTGCGTCTGATTGCCGAGCCCTGGGACGCCGTAGGAGTCTATCAACTGGGCCGGGCGTTTCCGGGGATCATGACTTGTCAGTGGAACGGCAGATACCGCGATGACATCCGGCGCTTCGTAAAGGGAGATCCCGGCATGGTGCCGGCCCTGATGCGCCGGCTATATGGCAGCGACGACTTGTTCCCGGACGACCGGCTGAGCGCCTATCACCCGCATCAGAGCGTCAATTACATCACCTCTCACGACGGATTCACCCTCTACGACCTCGTCGCCTACAACGACAAGCGCAACTGGGTAAACGGCCAGGGCAACAAGGACGGGACGGAGGAAAACTACAGCTGGAACTGCGGCTGGGAGGGCGACGAGGGCGCACCGCCGGAGGCTGTGAAGCTGCGCAAGCAGCAAATCAAGAATTTCTGCTGCCTGCTGTTTCTTTCGAACGGGACACCGATGCTCCGGGCTGGAGACGAGTTCATGCACACCCAGGCCGGGAACAACAACCCCTACAACCAGGATAACGAAGTTGGTTGGATCGATTGGGGCCGCCTGCATGCAAACCCGGACATCTTCCGCTTCTTCAAGCTCATGATTGCGTTTCGCAAGGCGCACCCTTCTCTGGCGAGAAGCCGTTTCTGGCGCGAGGACGTCCGCTGGTACGGTGTGGGCCGCGACACCGACCTCTCTTATGCTTCCCGCAGCCTCGCCTTTTTCTTGCATGGCGCAGCTGAGCGGGATGTCGACATCTACGTCATGATTAACGCTTACTGGGACGAACTGACTTTCCAGGTACAAGAAGGCGGGCCTCGCGAATGGCGACGAGTGGTCGATACGGGTCTGGAAAGTCCGTTCGATTTTCTTGACCCTGGAAGCGAGACTCCCTTGCAGTCTTCACATTATCGAGTTGCAGCCAGGTCGGTCGCAATGCTGGTTCGAGGGGACGCATCCAACTCGCCCTCGAAATAAGCCGCAGCGGGGACGCGGCGGCTCTGGCTGCTGCCGCTGGCCGGGACCGACGTTGGGACACGCAGTTGTCCTCACGCTGGCAGTTACGGCGTGCGGAAGCAACAATAAAGGTGCGAGGTCAAGCAGATCACAGCGGTCAGCCTTCAACGGTCGAGCGGCGAGCGACACCGCCGGTCGATTATGTCGATCAGCCGTATTGACTTCGGCGTCTACACGCATCTATGCCGGGTCTTGGCTTGGCACCCGGACTGGGCTGGAGCACCGCCCGGCCAGAAGCACGAGAGCAAAGTTAGGAGCTATGCGGTACGCAACACGAACTGAGCGAGGAGCAGAAAG
>JBGPMS010000173.1:0-11403 GCA_041487115.1 Gammaproteobacteria bacterium | reverse complement strand
GGAGTCGATGCGCATCCAGCGCGTGCTCGACTCGGACGTGGTGATGATCTTCGACGAGTGCACAGCCTTTCCGGCAGACGAGCGCGAGGCTGGCGCGTCCATGCGGCTGTCGCTGCGATGGGCCGAGCGCAGCAAGCGCGCGCATGCAGGTAATGCCAACGCGCTGTTCGGCATCGTGCAAGGCGGCATGCACGAGCCGTTGCGCGACGAGTCGGCGGCCGGCCTGCGCGAGGTGGGATTCGACGGCTATGCCATCGGCGGGCTCTCCGTCGGAGAGCCTAAGCCCGAGATGTTCCGCATCCTGCGCCATACCGCGCCACAGTTGCCCGAGGACCAGCCGCGCTATCTCATGGGCGTTGGCACACCCGAGGACATCGTGCATGCCGTCGAGGCCGGCATCGACCTATTCGACTGTGTGCTGCCGACGCGCAATGCGCGCAACGGCTGGCTGTACACGCGCCATGGCACCATCAAGCTGCGCAACAGCCAATACCGCAACGACCTGCGGCCGGTCGACGAACTGTGCACCTGCTACACCTGCCGCCACTTTACGCGCGGGTATCTGCACCACTTGCAGCGCGTCAACGAGATGCTCGGCTCGCGGCTGAACACGATCCATAACCTGCACTACTACCAGGAACTGATGGCGGGTCTACGCCAGGCCATCGGCGATGGGCGCCTCGCCGACTTTGCGCAGTCGGTGCGGACGGAACGCTCGTGAGCGTCGGTAAAGGTGCTAAAATTCGCGTCTTTCCAACGGCCTGGCGGCTGCGAGAACCGGCCGCCGGCGCTACCACAAACCGATATCGGGGGCTGTGAGACCCTTGGAGGAGCCGCATGCTGATCAGCGAAGCGTACGCCCAGACGACCTTGGGTGGAGCGGGCGGGATAGACCTTTTGAACATGCTCCCGATCGTCCTGATGTTCGTGCTGCTGTATTTCCTGCTGTTGCGCCCGCAGATGAAGCGTGCCAAGGAGCAGAAGCAGATGATCGCATCGCTGCAGAAAGGAGACGAGATCATCACCTCGGGCGGTGCGCTCGGCCGCGTGGCGAAGGTCAGCGACAACTATGTGAGCCTCGAGGTCGCCCCCAACGTGGAGATCACCGTGCAGAAGTCGGCGATCCAGACCATGTTGCCCAAGGGCACGATCAAGAACGTAACTTAACAACAGCAGGCGATGGGCGATGGGCCATAGGCGATAGGTGGCCCATAGCCTATAGCCCATCGCCTATCGCCTGATCTCATATGAACCGCTACCCCCTCTGGCTCAACATCGTCATCGCCGTCATTCTACTGGGCGGCTTCCTGTTTGCGCTGCCCAACTTCTTCGGCGAGTCGCCGGCCGTGCAGGTGTCCTCGGCCAAAGCGACGCTCAAAGTCGACGAGGCGGCACTGAAGCGTGCCGAAGAAGCGCTCAAGGCTGCGAACATCGCGTACGACGAGGTCTTCCTCGAGCTCACCGGCATCAAGGTTCGGTTCAAAGACACCGACACCCAGTTGAAGGCCAAGGAAGTGCTGCAGAAGGCGCTGAGTGACAACTACGTCGTGGCCTTGAATCTGCTATCCAATTCGCCGCGCTGGCTGTCCCGGATCGGCGCCAAGCCCATGTACCTGGGGTTGGACCTGCGCGGCGGTGTGCACTTCCTGCTGCAGGTGGACATGAAGGGTGCCGTGACGAAGTACCTGGACAGCACGGGGGCAAGCATCCGCACCACCCTGCGCGGGGAGGAAGACGCGCGCTCCAGCGGCATCGGCCGCGAGGGAAACAGCCTGGTCATCCGCTTTCGCGACACCTCCGCCCGCGACAAGGCGCAGCAACTCATCGAGCGCAGCAACCCCGATCTGCAGCTCGCACGCGAGGAAAGAGGTGGCGAGTACGTGCTGGTCGGCACCCTCAAGCAGGAGGCGCAAAAGCGCATCCAGGACTTCGCCATCCAGCAGAATCTGACGACGCTGCGCAACCGGGTAAACGAGCTCGGCGTGGCCGAACCGATCGTGCAGCAGGCGGGCGCGGATCGCATCGTGGTGCAGCTTCCCGGCGTTCAGGACACCGCCAAGGCCAAGGAGATCCTGGGCCGCACGGCGACGCTGGAAGTACGCATGGTGGACGAGGAGCACAGGGACTTGCAGTCGCTGCAGAGTGCGCTCGCGGGCCAGGTGCCGTTCGGCGACGAGCTGCTCTACGACCGCGAGGGTCAGCCGCTCCTGCTCAAAAAGCAGGTGGTGCTGACGGGGGACAGCATCTCGGATGCGCAGCCCGGCTTCGATGGCCAGACCGGCGAGCCGGCCGTGCACATCACCCTGGACGGCAAGGGCGCCCGTATCTTTCAGCAGGTTACGCGCGAAAGCGTGGGCAAGCGGATGGCGATGGTGTTGATCGAGAAAGGGAAGGCGGAGGTGGTTACCGCGCCCGTCATCCGCTCGGAGATCGGCGGCGGCCGCGTGCAGATCAGCGGCCGCATGACCACCAGCGAGGCGCAGGACGTGGCGCTGCTGCTGCGCGCCGGTGCCTTGGCCGCACCCATGGACATCGTGGAAGAGCGCACCGTCGGACCGAGCCTGGGCAAGGACAACATCCAGAAGGGTTTCCACGCCATGTGGGTCGGCTTCGCGCTGATCGCCGCGTTCATGATGGTCTATTACGCGGTGTTCGGGGTGGTGTCGGTGATCTCCCTGGCCATCAACCTGCTGCTGCTGGTGGCGCTGCTGTCCATGCTGCAGGCTACTTTAACGCTGCCCGGCATCGCCGCCATCGCCTTGACATTGGGCATGGCCATCGACGCCAACGTGCTCATCAACGAGCGCATCAGAGAAGAGCTGCGCAACGGCACCACGCCGCAAGCCGCCATCAAGGAGGGTTACCATCGCGCCTGGGCCACGATCCTGGATTCCAACATCACCAGTCTGTGCGCTGGCGTTGCGCTCTTTCTGCTGGGTTCGGGGCCGGTGCGCGGGTTCGCCGTGGTCCACTGCCTCGGGATTCTGACCTCCATGTTCAGCGCGGTGGCGGTATCACGCTCGATCGTCAACTTCATTTTCGGCGCGCGCAAGAAGCTCGAGGGTCTGCCCATCGGCAACGTGGATTGGCACAAGCGGACGGCCAACGCCGCCTGAGCGCAGGCGATCCCGGCCTAACCACTGCAGGAACACGACATGGAATTCTTCCGCATCCAGAAAGACATCCCCTTCATGCGCCATGCGCTGGTATTCAACGTGATCTCGGCGATCACGTTCGTACTGGCGGTCGTCTTTCTGGTCACCAAGGGGCTGCACCTGGGGGTCGAGTTCACCGGCGGCATGGTCGTGGAATTGCGCTACACGCACGCGGTGGACCTGGACAAGGTGCGCGGGACGCTGGTGCGGATCGAATTGCCGGACGCGACGGTTCAGACCTTCGGGACCTCGGAGTCGGTGCTCGTACGGTTGCCGGCGCGCCAGGATGTGAGCGGATCGGAGTTGAGCGAGAAGGTGTTCGCGGCGCTCAAGCAGGACGATCCCACGGTGGAGCGGCTGCGCGTGGACTTCGTCGGCTCACAGGTCGGCAAGGAGCTGGTGAACAACGGCGCGCTGGCCTTGATGCTCGTGTCCACGTTGATCGTGCTGTACCTGTGGCTGCGCTTCGAGTGGAAGTTCGGTGTGGCGGCGATCATCGCCAATCTGCACGACGTGGTGATCATCCTGGGCTTTTTTGCCTTCTTCCAGTGGGAATTTTCCCTTCCGGTGCTGGCGGCGGTGCTGGCCGTCCTCGGTTACTCGGTCAACGAGTCGGTGGTGGTGTTCGACCGGATCCGGGAGAACTTCCGCAAGATGCGCAAGGCCTCGGTCGAGGAGGTGATCAACAACGCCATCACCCGCACCATGTCGCGCACCATCATCACCCACGGCTGCACGCAGTTGATGGTGACCTCGATCCTGCTGTTCGGCGGCGACACGCTGTTCTACTTCGCCCTGGCGCTGACCATCGGGATCCTGTTCGGCATCTACTCCTCGGTGCTGGTGGCGAGCCCCATCGTGATGTGGCTCGGTGTGTCGCGCGAGGACCTGGTCAAGCCAGAGAAGTCCAAGCAGGAGGCGGTGGTTTAATTTCCGCGAGTCCACCGCCGATGGAGCTGTTGTCGAGCTTGTTCGACCTGCTTGTCCACCTGGACCAGCATCTGCGAGGGGCTGCTCAGAACTACGGCGGCTGGGTCTATCTCCTGCTGTTCCTGATCGTCTTCTGCGAGACCGGGCTCGTGGTCACCCCCTTCCTGCCGGGCGACTCGCTGCTGTTCGTGGCGGGAACCCTGGCCGGCGCAGGTGCGATGAACGTGCACCTGCTGGTCGCGTTCCTGATCGTGGCGGCGGTGCTCGGCGATTCGCTCAACTACGCCATCGGGCGCTGGATCGGGCCACGCGTATTCCGCCGTGACGATTCCTGGTTCTTCAAGCGAGCATACGTGGACCGCACCCGTGCCTACTTCGAAAAATACGGCGGGCGCACCATCGTGATCGCTCGCTTCATACCGATCATCCGGACGTACGCCCCGTTTGTCGCCGGGATTGGCCGGATGGACTATCGCCAGTTCTTACTGTTCAACGTGGGCGGCGCAGTGCTGTGGGTGGCGCTGATCAGCTACGCGGGTTACCTCTTCGGCAACATCGCGCTGGTAAAGAATAACCTCACGCTGGTGATCCTCGGGATCATCGCGCTGTCGCTCTCGCCCGGCATCATCGAAGTCCTGCGTCACCGGCAGCAGAAGTGAGGCCCCCTCTCGGGCAGAGATAAGGTCCCTCTCCCTCTGGGAGAGGGTAGGGTGAGGGACTACGTTGTCATAATCGCCGCGGCTCCCCAGCCCCTCCTGGCCAAGGGGGAGGTCCCTAGTGCAGCGCCGCGGCCAGCAGCCGCCGGTAGCGGCTGACGATCTCGTGGTCGCTGCCCAGCAGATCGAAAATCGCCAGCACGCTCTTGCGGCCGATATCGTCGCCGAACTGGCGATTGCGCCGTGAAATTTCCAGCAAGTAGTCCAGGGCCGGCTCGTAGCGCTGTTGTTTGACGTAGAGCCTGGCAAGCTCGAGGCGTGCTTCGAGGTCGTCCGGATTCGACCTTACCCGGGCCTCGAGAGCGGCTCCTTGGTCGGGACTCTCGCTCTCGCCCGAGAACTGCAACCGTGCCAGGACCCGGCGGATGCGGGCGTCCTGCGAGGCCAACGGGCTCAGACGCGAAGCCGCATCGCGCGCCTGTTCGACCTGCCCGGAGTCGAGCAACAGCTCGACACGATCGGCGTGGATGGCATCGTTGTTCGGCTCGAGCCCGACGGCGGTGTCCAGAAGATCGAGCGCGCCCCGCTGGTCTCCGGCCCTGGCTCTGGCTTCCGCGTCGCGGCGGATCAGCTCGCCCGGGGTGGGCAGAAGACCGTCGATGAACTCGCGCACCCCCGACTCGGGCAGGGCGCCCAGGAACTCGTCGACCACCTCCCCGTCGACGAAGGCCTTGACGTTCGGGATGCTGCGAATGCCATAACGGCGTGCGAGCTCCGGGTTCTCGTCCGAGTTGACCTTGGCCAGCACGAACTTGCCCTGATAGGCCTCCGCGAGCTTGTCCAGAACCGGTGTGAGAGCGCGGCAGGGCCCGCACCAGGGGGCCCAGAAATCCACCACCACCGGGACCTGCTTCGAGCCTTCGATCACCACCTGGTCGAAGTCGGTGCTGGTTACATCCTGGGCAAACCCTGACATGGCTTCTCCGCAACTAGGCCTGCCTCTGAACGTGGAGGCGCCCGCGGGCGGAATCAAGGGAGAATCAGACGACCCGTGCGAGGTGGGCGGCCAGCCCGATGTACGTCGACGGGGTGAGGTCGAGCAAGCGCTGCTTCTCGCCCTCCGGGATCTCTAGCCGTCGGATGAAAGCGTGGAGCGTGTCGCGGGTGATGCCGTCCTTGCCCCGCGTCAAGTCCTTGAGCTGCTCGTAGGGGTCTTGCACCCCGTAGCGTCGCATCACGGTTTGGATCGGTTCGGCCAGCACTTCCCAGGCTTGGTCCAGGTCTTCGCGCAGCCGCGCCGGGTTGGCCTCGAGCTTCGCCAGGCCGGCGATGCAATTGTCCCAGGCCAGCAGCGCATGGCCCAGGGCCACGCCCATGTTGCGCAGCACCGTGGAGTCCGACAGATCCCGCTGCCAGCGCGACACGGGCAGCTTGGCGGACAAATGGTGCAACAACGCGTTGGCGATCCCGAGGTTGCCTTCGGAGTTCTCGAAATCGATCGGGTTCACCTTGTGCGGCATGGTGGAGGAGCCGACCTCGCCGGTTTGCGCCCGTTGCTTGAAGTAGCCCAGCGCAATGTAGCCCCATACATCGCGGTCGAGAGCCAGCACCACCGTGTCGGCCGCGGCGTAGGCGTCGAACAGCTCCGCCAGGCTGTCGTGCGGCTCGATCTGCGTCGTGTAAGGGTTGAACTCGAGGCCCAGACTCTCTACCAAGCGGCGCGAGAAGGCCGCCCAGTCGATACCGGGATACGCGATCAAGTGAGCGTTGTAGTTGCCGACTGCACCGTTGATCTTGCCCGTGATTCGCACATGCGCAATGCGCTCGCGTGCGCGCCGCAACCGCATGGCGAAGTTCGCCATCTCCTTGCCCAGCGTCGTGGGCGTGGCGGCCTGGCCGTGCGTGCGCGAGAGCATGGACAGATCGGCCAGATCGTGTGCCAGTGTGATAAGACGCTCGACCAGGCGGTCCACGGCGGGCAGCATCGTCAGGCTGCGGGACTCCTGCACCATCAGCGCGTGACACAGGTTGTTGATGTCCTCCGAGGTGCATGCGAAGTGAATGAACTCGCTCACGCGCTGCACCTCGCGGTTGCCGGCGAGGCGGTCCTTCAGCCAGTATTCGAGCGCTTTTACGTCGTGATTGATGCGGGCCTCGATATCCTTCACTGCGCGCGCGTCAGCTTCGGAGAAGTCTCTGACCAACGCGTCGAGTTGCGCGATGGTGCCGGGCGAGAAGGCGGGAACCTCGGCGATGGCCGGCTCGCCGCTGAGCGCCTTGAGCCACTCGAGCTCCACGCGCAGGCGCAGCCGGATCAGGCCGAGCTCGCTGAACGTGTTGCTCAAGGACGAGACCTTGTGGAAGTAGCGCCCGTCGAGCGGCGAGAGGGCGTTGAGCGGCGTGAGTGGCATGGCGTGCCCTGCGTGTGGTGCCCCTGCGTTGTTGCGCCGATGCTTCCGGCTGCTACGTGTGGCGCAGCGGGATGTTACGCGGCGAATTCTAACATGCGGGCTGCGGCCGCCCGCCGCCCGGGACGGATGGAGCGCGACGGGCCGATGGTACAATCGAAGCCACTGACGCATGACCTGAGCGCGAAAGCCTAAAGCGGACATGAAGCTGATCGGTGGCCACACCAGCCCATTCGTGCGCAAGACGCGCATCGTCCTCGCCGAGAAACGCATCGAGTGCGAGTTCGTCGTGGACAACCCCACGGATCCGGCCTCACGCGTGGCCGACTTCAATCCGCTGGGAAAGATACCCGTGCTGGTTACCGACGACGGGGCCGCGATCTACGATTCCAGCGTGATCGTGGAATACCTGGACACGGTTTCTCCCGTTGGCAGGCTGATACCGGAGCCGGGCCGGCAGCGCATCCAGGTCAAGCGCTGCGAGGCGTTGGCGGACGGCCTGATGGAGGCCGCCATCCTGATCATTCTCGAGGGCCGCCGTCCATCCAGGCAGCAGAGCCGCGAGTGGGTCGAACGCCAGGCGGCCAAGGTCGACAGCGCGCTACGCGCGGCAGCCCTGGAGTTGGCGGAAAAGAACTGGTGCGCCGGAGAGAGTTATAGCCTGGCGGACATCGCGCTCGGCTGCGCACTGGGCTATCTCGACTTTCGCTTCGTCGACCTCGACTGGCGTGCACGTCATCCCAATCTCGACCGGCACGCGCAGAAGCTCTCCAAGCGCCCGTCCTTCGATACTACTGTGCCCAAGGATGCCCCGAAGCCGTAGCCAGTCGCTGTCCCCGCATCAGCAGATGCCCCCAATCAGCGGATGATGGCGCCGCCCAGGCACACATCGCCCTCGTAGAGCACCAGGGACTGTCCCGGCGTGATGGCCCGTTGGGGCTGGTCGAAGTCGACGTCGCAGCCGGTTCGGTCGGCACGCATCAGGGTGCAGGGCGCGTCCGGCTGCCGGTAGCGGGTCTTGGCCGTGTAAACCCAGTCGGCGCGCGGCGCGTTCCCCGAGACCCAACTCGGGTCCGTGGCCTGCAGCCGTTCCCTGAACAGTGCCGGGTGGTCGTGGCCCTGTGCAACGAGCAGGCGGTTGCGCTCCAGGTCCTTGTCCACCACGTACCAGGGCTCACCCTGGCCGCCGATCCCCAGGCCATGCCGCTGGCCGATGGTGTAATACGTAAGGCCCTGGTGGGCTCCAACCAGCCGGCCATCGAGCGTTTCCATGGGACCCGGAGAGGTGGGCAGATAGCGCATCAGGAACTCGCGGAAAGGGCGCTCGCCGATGAAGCATATACCCGTGCTGTCGCGCTTGGCGTGATTCGGGAGCTCGAGCTTGCGCGCCAGGTCGCGCACGTCGCGCTTGAGCCAGTCTCCCAGCGGGAACAATGTCTTGGACAGCTGAGACTGGTTCAGCCGGTAGAGGAAATAGCTCTGGTCCTTGGTTGCGTCGGCCGCCTTCAGCAACTCGAACCCATCGCCGTGGCCGCGAACTTTCGCGTAGTGGCCGGTGGCGATCCAGTCCGCGCCCAGGGTCAGCGCGTGGTCCAGAAACGCCTTGAACTTGATCTCGGCATTGCACAGCACGTCGGGGTTGGGCGTGCGCCCGGCGCGATATTCGGCCAGGAAGTTGTTGAACACGCGATCGCGGTACTCGGCGGAGAAGTTGACGGCTTCGATGTCGATGCCGATGCGGTCGGCCACCGATACGGCGTCGATCAAGTCCTCGCGCGAGGTGCAGTATTCGTCCGTATCGTCGTCTTCCCAGTTCTTCATGAACAGCCCGACGACTTCGTGCCCCTGCTCTTTGAGCAGCCACGCGGCGATCGACGAGTCGACGCCTCCGGACATTCCGACGATGACGCGTGCCATGCGTCAGGGGTAGTGGATCAGCAGGTCGAGCGGGTAGCGCCGCCCCGCGAGGTAGTCCTCGACACAGCGCAGCACCAGTGGGCTGCGGTGGCGAGGAGCGCAGGCCCGCAACTCGTCCGGCGATAACCAGAGCGCGCGCACAATCCCCTGGTCGAGCGTCCGTCCGGCGTGGTGCCGGCCCAGATCGCCGCAGAAGGCGAAGCGAACGTAGGCTACGCCCTTCGTCGGATGGCGCCAACGATACACGCCCACCAGCGCGGTAGGCGAAAAGCCGTAGGCGCTTTCCTCCAGCGTTTCGCGCACTGCGCCCTCGAGGATCGATTCGTCCGGCTCGACGTGGCCGGCCGGCTGGTTGATGCGCAGACCGTCGTCGGTTTCCTCCTCGACCACCAAGAAGCGCCCCTGGTGCTGGATCACCGCGGCTACCGTCACGCTCACCTGTGCCATACCGAGTTCCTAAACCAGTTTAGGGAACAGCTCACTGACGCCGCGCACCACGAACTCCACCGCCATCGCGGCCAGGATGAGTCCCATCAGCCGCGTCACGATGTTGATACCGACGGTGCCGAGCCGGCGCGCGACGCGGCTGGCGACCGCCATCGTGCCCCATACCACCAGCGCGATCACACCCACCGGGATCAGCAGCTTGAGTTGATACAGCAGACCGGGGGCCTGGTGCGTGGCGATGATGATCGTGCTGATCGCTCCGGGGCCGGCGAGAAGCGGAATTGCGATAGGGACTACCCCCACCGCCTGCTTCTCGCTCGCTTCCTGTGCCTCGGCCGGGGTCTGGCGGATCCAGCTGTCCTTGGCCTGCAGCATGGAGATCGCGAGCATCATCAGCAGGATGCCTCCGCCGACCAGGAATGAAGGGATGCTGATGGCGAAGAGCTCGAGCAGAGCCGTGCCCAGCAGGTCGGCCACCGCCAGGACGCAGAACACGCTCACGGCGACCACGCGGGCGGTCTTGGCGCGCTCGGCTTCGGTCCAGCCTTGAGTGGTGCTGATGAAGACCGGCACGCCACCGATCGGGTTCACGATAGCGATCAACGCTACCGTGATTTTGAACAGATCGCTCCAGTCGTTCATGGTCGGTATCGGCCAGTGAGCATGCGCGGCGTGGCGCAAATGAAAAAGGCAAGGGAGCACCCCTGCCTGGGCTCGGATTTGCCGCGCCGCTTCAGCGCGGTGAGACGACCCAAGTCCTTGGTCGTGCGAGTCCTTCGGGTTTGAGGCTGTCGGCGCTCGCGAGCGAGTATAATTACTCGCCTTAAGCGCGGCGTCAGCATAAGCGTTGGCGCGACCTGCCGTCAACTGTCGCCCTCATACGCACGCCCCGGCGTTGGCGCACCATAAGATGCCGTTGACGATTCGGCCCGTCGTCGCTGTAGCGAGGGCGAGCGAGGGGTCGAACCGAAGGAGTTGCGACCACATGAATCGGATGCTGTGCTTTGCTGTCCTCTGGGTTGCCTTTGCCGGCTCCGCCGCCGCGGACGGGATGAAGGCGAGCGAGGTGGCGCCGTGCCGGCCCAACATGCCGGAGCGGATGGTGTCGCTGCAAGGGATGTTCACGGTGCACGTTGTATGCGACCACGTGCTGTGGGAGATCCCGCTCAAGATGCTGGGACGCGACATGCTGGTCAACACCGAGTTCGCAGCCCTGTCCACCGGCAGCGACTACGTGGCTCCGGGGTCGGTGGTAGACAGCCGGGTGGTACGCTGGGTCCGGCGTGGGAACAAGGTCTATCTCGAGAATGTGCGCTACGAGATGTGGGCGCCGAACATGGCGAACCTGCAGCGCGGCGTCGAAGAAGCATCGCTGCGCACGGTGGTGCGGGCGTTCGACGCGGTGGCCGAGGGTGCCGACGGGGCGCCCATCATCGACGTAACCGGCCTGTTCGCGACCGACGTGCCCGACGGGTTCGGTCGCGAGTACAAGCAGCATTTCCGGATGACGGCGGTGGACCCCAAGCGCTCCTACATCCAGAGCGTCAAGGCGTTTCCGCGCAATATCGAGATCCGCTTCTACCAGACCTGGATACCCGATCCGAAGGAATTCCTGCGGGCCACCGAGGACGATCCCATTCCCTCCGGCCTGGGCTTCATCTTTCACACCAGCATGCTGCTGCTGCCGGATGAGCCGATGGTCGGCCGCTACTACGACGAGCGCGTCGGCTATTTCGCCACGCCCTTCGACGACTACGGGACCGAAGAGCACAGCAAAGTCAGACGGGCCTTCATCAATCGCTATCGGCTGGAGAAGAAGTATCCGCTGGAAGCGGTGTCCGAGCCGGTCAAGCCGATCGTGTTCTACTTGAGCCGCGAGGTTCCCGACCG